>CALPLW020000095.1 GCA_943324505.2 Comamonas sp. lk | reverse complement strand
AGCTCGGTACGGCCTTCGTACACCACCCCTGCCAGGTCGGTGACAAAAATATTCTGGCGCGGTATGCCCAGCTTGACCAGGAGGCTCAGGCAGGCCAGCGCCGCCGCCCCGGCGCCTGAGGTGACCAGCTTGACCTGTTTCGGGTCCTTGCCCACCACCTTGAGCGCGTTCAGCAGCGCCGCGCCGACCACGATGGCCGTGCCGTGCTGGTCGTCGTGGAAGACCGGGATCTTCATCCGTTCGCGCAGACGGCGCTCAACGTAAAAACAATCCGGAGCCTTGATGTCTTCCAGGTTGATACCGCCAAAGGTGGGCTCCAGCGACGCAATGATGTCCACCAACTTGTCGAGGTCGTGTTTTTCGTTGATCTCGATGTCAAACACATCGATGCCGGCGAATTTTTTGAACAGGACGGCCTTGCCCTCCATCACCGGCTTGGCGGCCAGCGGCCCGATGTCCCCCAGGCCGAGCACGGCCGTGCCATTGGTGATCACCGCCACCAGGTTGCCGCGGCTGGTGTACTTGAAGGCGTTGTTGGGGTCTTTGACGATCTCTTCACAGGGGGCAGCGACGCCCGGTGAGTAGGCCAGCGCCAAGTCGTGCTGGTTGACCAACTGTTTGGTGGCCGCAATCGCAATCTTGCCTGGCGTCGGGAATTCGTGATATTCCAGCGCAGCGCGGCGCAATTGGGCGCGTTTTTCTTCGGTGTTGGGCGTGCTGTCGGGCATGTTTGTCTCCTGCTGCGACCAGTATCAACCCAAAAGTGGGAGAGGTCGTTCTCGCTATGGGGCGATAAGTGTAATGCCGACTACGGGGAAACCCTAATTTACCCGCAACAACGACAACGACAACGACAACGAGCTAGAGCACCACCAGCTTGCTTTGCGCCATACGCTGGTTGGTCTGGGCGCCAGTCAGCACAAAGCCCCGCACCTGATGGTCCGGGTCGCGAAATTGCCAAATCCCGGGCGACGTGCTCTGCCACTCACCGGCGGTGCCAGGCGCGGGCGGAGCTACCACGATGGGCAGTGCGGGTGTCTTGATGCCCACCGGCATCAGCGGAAAGACCAGCTCTGTGCGGTTGCCGGTCAGCGTGGCGACCAAGGCCTTGGCTGCGTTCATGATCGGCATCACATAGGGCAGAGTACGCCCGCCGCTCACAGGGGCGCTGGTTGCCAGGTTCCAGTCTTGACCAGCGTACTGGGCGTTGTCGCCCAGGGCGTAAATGTGGGGCTGGCTGGTGCGCAGGCTGGCATCCACCACGACGCCGCGCTCGCACTGCAGGCCTGCCGCCTGTGCCAGTGTCGTGTTGGCGCGCAGGCCGATGGCGCTCAGCACCAGGTCGGCCTCCAGACTTTGGCCGTTGGCCAGCGTGACGAGCATGGCGCCGGCGGCGGCCTGGTTGACCGCTGCCACGGTGGTGCCAAAGTGCCACTGCACACCCAGGCCTGTCAGGGCAGCTTGAAGCTCGGCGCTGGCCTGGGCTGGCAGCAGCGCCGCGATCGGTGCGGACGCGGGATCGACCAGCTCCACCGGGTGCCCGGTGCCGGCAAGGTCATTGGCAAATTCGCAGCCGATCAGCCCGGCGCCCATGATCAGTACCCGGGCCTTGGCCGCCTCGGGCGCACGCTCAGCCAGCAGTCGGGCGTGGAAGGCTGCAAAGTCGTCCAGACTGTTGACCGACAACACTTGCTCGGCCGCGTCGCCCGCCAAAGGCAGCCGAATCGCGTGGGCGCCGGTGGCGAGCACCAGGTCGCGGTAATCAATTTCACCCTGACCAGTGCGCACCCGCCTTTGAGCCGGGTCAATGGCCAGTACCTCGGAGTGCGCCAGCAGGGTGACCTTCAGCGTCTCGGCCATGCGCGCTGCTGGCGTGGTGACCAACTGCGTCGGGCCGCGTTGCTGGGCAAAGGCGTTTGAGAGCGTCGGCTTGGCATAGAAGTCCCCGCTGTCGGCGGTGATCAGCGTCACCGGCGTGTCCGGGTCAAGCTTGCGGAATTCGCGGATGGTGGTCCAGCCGGCCAGGCCGGCGCCGATGACGATCAGGGGGAGGTTCATGGCAATGGGAGTCTATGCTCAGATTTCGACAGCTTCAAAGTCGGCCTTGGCCACGCCGCAGTCCGGGCAGGTCCAGCCGGCGGGTACATCGGCCCACAGCGTTCCGGCGGGAATGCCGTCGCCTGGCAGGCCAGCCGCTTCGTCGTAAATAAAACCGCAAACAATGCAAATCCAGGTCTTCATGTCTAACTCCAAAAAATATGAGAAATCGGGCTCTAGGCCACGTGGTTATTGATGATATCGCTATTGAATATGTAGCAAAATTTCAGGCGCTGATCTTGTCAAGTTGCGCCTGGTAATGCCTGGCGTGTCGCTCTTCCACTTTGGCCAAGGCTGCAAACCGTTTTTGCGCCTTGTCCAGCGTGGCCCTGAATTGTGCCGCGTGCGCCTGGGACTCGCCGATCTGCGCGTCCATCTCGGCCACCGCGGCGGCGTTGCCCTCGGCCTCGGCGGTCTGGCGAAAGCCGGGGTACATCTCGGTGTACTCATAGGTTTCGCCGTCGATGGCGATTTGCAGCGCCTTGGCTGGCGTCATGCTGGACTTGGGGTAGAGCAGGTCCAGATGACCAAAGGCGTGCATCACCTCCTGGTCGGCTGTGGCCTCAAAGGTGCGGGCGGTCTCTTCGTCGCCGGCTTCGCGCGCCAGTTTGGCGAAATAGCGGTACTTGATGTGGGCCATCGACTCGCCGGCGAAGGCGGCTTCGAGGTTGGCCATGGTTTTGATGGCGGGGCGGGATGAGGTGGTCATGATGAACTCCGGTTAAAAATAGATTGAATCAATCAACACAGAACGAATGATAGCGAAAGTTAATATATGACGCCAATTGAAACTGGCTAATCGATTGATAGAGTCAATCATCGAGCCCGATGCCGGCATCGCCGGCGCGAGCTAGGCGCAAAATCAGGTTTTTTGACGCGAGCCAGCAACATGTCAACCATCCCAGCCGCCCACACCCTGAACAGCCCGCCCACCAATCCCCTCTACCCACCGATCGAGCCCTACCGCAGCGGCCGCCTCGCCGTCGATGCCCTCCACACCCTCTATTGGGAAGAATGCGGCAACCCGCAGGGGGTGCCGGTGTTGTTCTTGCACGGCGGCCCGGGGGCCGGTCTGTCCAAGGCGCATCGGCAGTTTTTTGACCCAGCCTACTACCGCATCGTGCTGTTTGACCAGCGCGGCGCCGGGCAATCGACCCCGCTGGGCGAGACCCGCGACAACACCACGGCGCACCTGGTGGCCGACATCGAGCGCCTGCGTGAGTTGATGGGCATTGAGCGCTGGCTGGTGTTTGGCGGCTCGTGGGGTTCGACGCTGGCACTGGCCTACGGCCAGGCGCATCCGCAACGCTGCACCGGCTTTGTCTTGCGCGGCATCTTTTTGTGCACGCCGCCTGAGTTGGACTGGTTCCTCAATGGCATGCGTTGGTTTTTCCCGGAGGCGCACGCCCGGCTGGTGGCGCCCATCCCGCCCGAGGAGCGGGGCGATTTGCTCGGTGCCTATTCCAAGCGGATGTTCGGTGCCGACCCGGCCGAAGGCCTGCAAGCAGCGCGCACCTGGAGCCGCTATGAGGGCAGTTGCCTGCACCTGCTGCCGCACCCGGAGGTGGCCGACGAATTCGGCAGCGACGCGGTGGCGCTGGGCGTGGGCCGGCTGGAGGCGCATTACTACCGCAACCAGGCGTTCCTGGGCGATGACCAGCTGATCCGTGGGGTCGACCGCATCCGTCACTTACCAGCGGCGATCATCCAGGGCCGTTACGACGTGGTCTGTCCGCCGCTGTCGGCCTGGCGCTTGCACCAGGCCTGGCCAGAGGCCAGCTTTCAGATGGTGGAGGACGCGGGTCACGCGGCTTTCGAGCCTGGTATTGCCGCCGCACTGGTGGCGGCCACCGACCGCTTCAAGCGCAGCGGTACGTTGTAGCCGGCTGGCTCAGACCAGCGGCAGCAGGTAGCGCCGTTCCCAGGCGCTGATCTCGGCCAGGTAACTGTCGTGCTCCAGCGCCTTGACGGCGCAAAAACCGGTGACGAAGGTGTCGCCCAGCAACTGGCGCGCCACTGGGCTGCCGGCCATTTGCGCCAAAGCCTGGGACAAATCGCGCGGCAGGCCCCGTGCCTGGTCGTAGCCGTTGCCGACCAGGGGCTCGGTGGCCTGTAGGTGCGCGTCCATCCCGGCCAAGCCAGCGGCCAGCGAGGCGGCGATGGCCAGGTAGGGGTTGGCATCAGCGCCGGCAATGCGGTTTTCTACCCGGCGCGCCACTGGCGGGCTGTCGGGCACGCGCAAACCGGTGGTGCGGTTGTCGTAACCCCATTGCAGGTTGACCGGCGCCTGGCTGCCACTCACATAGCGGCGAAACGAATTGACAAAGGGCGCCCACAGCAACAGCAGGTCGGGCCCATGGGCTTGCAGGCCGGCCATGAACTGACGCAGCGCGGGAGCCTCGCTGCCGTCGTCTTGGCTGAAGATGTTGCGACCGCTGGCATCCAGCAGGCTCTGGTGCAGGTGCATGGAGCTGCCGGCCGCTCCGGCGATGGGCTTGGCCATGAAGACCGCGTTCAGGCCGTGCTTGAGGGCGATTTCCTTGGCTGCGTACTTGAACAAAAAGGCCTGATCGGCCACCGCCATGGCGTCGCCATGCAGCAGGTTGATCTCAAACTGGCTTGGGCCAACCTCATGGAGCCAGGTATCGGCGCGTATGCCCAGCGTGGCCAGCGCAGCGGCAAATTCATCCCAGAAGGGTGCGAAAGCATTCCGCAGGTTCAGGCTGAAGGCCGATTGCCCCACCTCCGGGCGGCCCGTACGTGGCTGCGGTGCTTGTAGCGGCAGGTTGGGGTCGGTGTTGGGCGCCGTCAGGTAAAACTCGATCTCGGGCGCCACCACCGGGGTCAGGCCCTGGGCGGTGTAGCGGGCCAGCACCGCCTTGAGCAGGCTGCGCGGGGCAAATGGGCAGGGCGTGCCGTCCAACTCAACGCAGTCGTGGATCACAAGAGCGCGCGGCTGGCTGGCCCAGGGGCTCAGGCGCAGGGTGGCCAGATCCGGCACCAACTGCACGTCGGGGTCGGCGTCGGGGAAAACCGGGTCGTAGGAGTAGTCGCCTGTCACCGCCTGCATCGGGATCGCCTGGCAGATGCGCAGTGCTTGGCCGGCCGCGAAGGTGGTGGCTGGCATCAGTTTGCCGCGCGGGTAGCCAGATATGTCCGGGAAAACGCACTCGACCTCCGTCACGCCCTGCTGTTGGAAGTAGGCCTGGAGTTCGGGTTCAGTGGGGTGGGGCATGGGGTGAGCGGGGTAAACCCAAGGGCTGGGCGGTGTCGGAAATTTTAGGTGAAATCGTGCCCTAGCCCTTGCAATAAAACAATAGTTAGCTATAAATAATGTAGCAAATTTGGATAGATCCACCGAAAGGATCGACCCGGCTTCGCGTAAACCCGCATGGTCATACCCAGCCCCTGCCCCTAAGCTGACTAGCCCATCTTGTACCAACCCAGCCTGGCCCAGCCACGACCCCCCTAGCCATGACCGCAGCCCCTGCCAGCACTGACCTGCCCCTGAAACAGCGCCTCAAAAACGGCCACGTGCCCGTTGGCACCATGGTGTTTGAATTTTTTGTACCGGGCATGGCGCAGATGGCACGTGCCGTGGGCGCGGATTTTCTGATGTACGACACCGAGCACAGCGGCGTCGACATCGAGGCCATCAAGGCCCAGTGCGCTGCCTGCAACGGCACCGGCGTGGTACCGCTGGTGCGGGTGCCGGGCTTTCATTACCACTTCGTGGCCAGGGCGCTGGACGCCGGTGCCCACGGCATCATGATGCCGATGGTGGCCGACGCCGAGCAGGCGCGCGCCCTGGTGTCCTGGTCGCGCTACCCGCCGCTGGGCCGGCGCGGCGCCGCCTTTGGGGTGGCGCACGACGGCTACCTGCCGGGCGCGCCGCGCGACAAGATCGCCGCCAGCGCCGAGCGCACCCTGGTGATTGCCATGATCGAAACCCCCGAGGGCGTGGCCAATGTGGACGCTATTGCCGCTGTGGACGGTGTCGATGTGCTGTGGCTGGGGCATTTCGACCTGACGAACTTCATGGGCATAGCCGGCGAGTTTGACCACCCCGACTACCTGGCGGCTGTGGACCGCATCGTGGCCGCTGCCCAGAGACATGGCAAAACCGCCGCCGTGATGGCCGG
The DNA here is from genome assembly GCA_943324505.2 of Comamonas sp. lk. Lineage (GTDB taxonomy): Bacteria > Pseudomonadota > Gammaproteobacteria > Burkholderiales > Burkholderiaceae_C > Rhodoferax. The sequence goes on along the minus strand of CALPLW020000095.1, from coordinate 5,838 downwards.
CGACGAGGCCTGGGCCCGCCGCTACCATGGCCTGGGCTTTCGCATGTTTGCCTACGGCCTGGATGCCCAACTGTTCCAGCGCGCCCTGGCCGCCGGCATTGGCGCCGTGCGGGCTCTGGAGTGACCCCAAAATGCCTGATCCGCAGTACCCACCCATTCGCTTGCTGGACCGAAGAGTGCTTTGTTGCCATGGCGAGTCGTGGTTTGCCGGACAACGCGCCTAGTCGGGATAACAAGCTAGGGTCGCCAGCGGCGGATCAACGCTGCGATGACGCCCACTGCGCCGGCGCCTTTGCGCTGGTTACTGACCGACAGGTAGAAGTTTTGTGACATCGCCGGCGCTACGATGGGACAGGCGCTCAAGACGCTTTGGGCCAGATCGTCTTGCACGGATTCGCTGAGTGCCACGGTGTAACCCCAGCCGGCGCACACCATTTTTTTGATCAGGTGCACCGAGTGAACTTCCATGGCGATATTGAGGGCCCAGCCCCCCTCCTTGGCGGCCGCCTCCAGCCAGACCGGTGCGCCGTTCGGCATGGGGGACACGATCAAAGGCAGCGGCACCAGCTGATCAAAGCGCACACTGGGCGCCGCAGTCACGGGGTCCCCGGCCGGCCCGACCAGCAGCAGGGGTGAGGCAAAGAGGACTTCTGTCTGCGGCAGCACATCCTGGCCCCAATCCGACAACACGCCCAAGTCCACCCGCCCCTCCTGGATCAGGTCCACCACCTGGCGCGTGGGGGCTTCTACCACCTGCAAGCGAATGAGCGGGTAATCGGCCCGCAAGGCGCTGTACAGGTGCTGCAGCAGCGGCCAGGAAATCGAGGCCTGGACCGCCAGGCGCACCATGCCCTGCGGTTGCGACAGCTCGCCACCGATCACCTGCGCCAGCTGATCGGCGTCGCGCAGCAGCGATTCGGCATGGCGGACCAGCACCCGGCCGGCGTCGGTCAGGGTAGCGCCGCGCCCGTGCCGGTCAAACAGGCGGTGCCCCAACTGCAGCTCCAGCTGGAAAATGCGTTTGCTGATCGCAGACTGCGTGACATCGGAGACCTGCGCTGCGCGGGAAAAGCTGCCGGTGTTGGCAACGGCCAAAAAGAGTTTGAGCTGGTCCAGCGACATCTGATTCTTCCAATTCCATTTGAGAATAGCTGTATTGTCTTTATTCCGTATTGTCTTCGGAGGTCGCGCGTCGAATAATGCAGGCTCTGTTCAACTGCTCTGTTCTGTGTGAAAAAACCGCTCAATGTCCTGGTGCTGATGTCCGACGAGCACAACCCCAAGTTCCTGGGCTGTGCCGGCCATCCGTTCATCCAGACCCCGAACCTGGACCGTCTGGCCAGTCGGGGCACCCGTTTCAGCCAGGCCTATACCTGCAGCCCCATTTGCGTGCCGGCCCGCGCCGCCTTTGCCACCGGCCGCTATGTGCATGAGGTCGGTTTTTGGGACAACGCCGACGCCTATGACGGCAGCGTGCCGAGTTGGCACCACGCGCTGCGCGAGGCCGGCCACCGAGCGACGTCCATTGGCAAACTGCATTTCCGGGGTCAGCCCGGCGATGACCATGGCTGGTCCGAAGAAATCCTGCCCATGCACGTGATCGATGGTATCGGCGACATCAAGGGCTTGGTGCGCAGCAACATCCCGGTGCGGCGCGGTGGCGACAAAATGGCCAAACTGGCCGGCCCGGGCGAATCCACCTACACCCGCTATGACCGCAAAATCGGCGATGCCGCCTGCGCCTGGCTGCAGGAGCGGGCTCAGCAGCCGGATGACAAGCCCTGGGTGTTGTTTGTATCGATGGTGGCGCCGCACTTTCCGTTGACAGCACCCACGCCCTGGTATGAGCACTATGCCGCGCTGGACCTGCCGATGCCCAAACTTTATGACCCTGCGGTCAGGCCGCACCACCCCTACACCGACGAGTACGCACGGGTGGTCGATTACGGCAGCCACTTCCACAACGAGCAGGATGTGCGACGGGCCATCGCCGGTTACTGTGGCCTGGTCTCCTTCATGGACGAGCAGATGGGCCAGGTGCTGGCGGCGCTGGATCAAGCGGGCATGCGTGACGACACGCTGGTGATCTACACCAGCGACCATGGCGACAACCTGGGTGCGCGCGGCTTGTGGGGTAAATCAACGCTGTACGAGGAATCCGCCGGTGTGCCCATGATTCTGGCGGGTCCAGGCATCCCTGCCGGGCAGGTGGTGGCGGAGCCGGTCAGCCATGTGGACTGTGCCGTCACGATCCTGCAGGCAGCCGCAGCGCCTGCGCTGGCGCAGGCCAGCGGGCAATCGCTGACTGACCTGGCGCAGGGGGCCGCCGCCCACCGTCCGGTGCTGTCTGAGTACCACGCCATCGGTTGCACGGGTGGCGCCACCCTGCTGAGGCACGGCCACTTCAAATATTGCCACTATGTGGACCACCCGGCGCAGCTGTTTGATCTGGCGGTTGACCCCGAGGAATTGCAGGACCTGGCCACCAACCCGGCCCACCGCGAGACCCTGCTGGCTTGCGAAGCGGCCTTGAGGCGGGTGTTCAACCCCGACGAGGTAGACCACCGTGCCAAGCAAAGGCAGCAAGATCTGCTGGCCGCCCACGGTGGGCGGGAAGCGGCGCTGGCCCGCGGTGACCTGGGCTTTACCCCGGCCCCGGGCACTGAGGCCGCATTCAATTGATGTTTGATTGTTGACAGACAAGGAGACCCACATGTTCAGACGCAAATTCATTGGCCTTGGCGCCACACTGGCTGGTCTTGGCGCTGTGCCGACCACTTGGGCGCAGGCCTGGCCGGCGCGGCCCATCAAGCTGATCGTGCCCTTTATTCCGGGCAGCGCACCCGATGTGATTGCGCGCGGCCTGAGCGAGCGGCTGACCATCGCACTCGGCCAGGCCGTGGTGATTGACAACAAGCCGGGAGCCGGCGGCAACATCGGTCTGGACGCCATTGCCAAATCGGCCGGGGACGGCTACACCCTGGGGCTGGGTACCAGCAGCCTGTCCATCAACCCCTACCTGTACCGCAAGGTGCCCTTTGACCCGATCAGCGACTTCACGCCGATCAACTTGACCTACGCCATGCCTCATGCCCTGATCGTTCAGGCGGACTCGCCCCTCAAGACGGTGGCTGACCTGGTGCGCATGCTCAAGGCCGCGCCCGGCAAGTACAACTACGCTTCTGGTGGCAATGGCAGTGGTGCCCACCTGTGTGCCGAACTGTTCAAGGCCATGGCCGGGGTGGACGCTTTGCATGTGCCGTACCGGGGAGCGCCGGAGATCATCACCTCGGTCATGGGTGCTTCCGCCCTGTTTGGCTTTCCCACGCTGTCTACCGCGGTGCCGCTGGTCAAGGGCGGCAAGATCCGCGCATTGGGGGTGACCGGGCCCAAGCGCAATGCAGCCCTGTCGGAGGTGCCCCCGGTGGGTGAGACAGTTCAGGGCTTCGAGGTGGTATCGTGGTTCGCGGTCATGGCGCCTGCCAAATTTCCGGTTGAGTTGGTGCGCCGCATCGATCAAGAAATACAAAAGGCCCTGGCCGACCCTGCCTTCCGAGACAAGGTTCAGGCCGACGGCACCGAAATCGTCGGGCTCGGGCACCAGGCATTTCCCGATTACCTCCGGCAGGACCTGCAAAAATGGAAGCGTGCGGTGGAGCTCAGCGGCGCCAAGGTCGACTGACTACTGCCGGTGGCATAGACTTAGCGGGTAACTCGGAGACGACCATGAAACACCTTGCACGTACTGTTTTGAAGGCCGCTTTGAGCGCCACCTTCGTCGGCGCTCTTTGGGGCGGCAGCGCCCTGGCCCAGACCTACCCGAACAAGCCCATCCGCTGGGTGGTCCCCAGCACGCCGGGCGACGGCTCGGACATCACCGGACGCGTCATTGCCGAGCGCTTGTCGCGCGAACTCGGCCAGCCAGTGGTTATCGACAACAAGCCCGGCGCCGGTGGCGTGCTGGGCACCGAAGCCGCAGCCCGCTCTGCGCCCGACGGCTACACCATGATTGTTGGCAATGCCGGCTCGCATGGCGTCAATGCCGGCATTTACACCAAGCTGCCCTACGACGTGGTGAAAGACTTCGTGCCGGTGGCCATGATCTGCACCACGCCGAATGTGATGGTGGTCAGCCCCAGCGTCAAGGCCCGTAACGTGGCCGAGTTTGTGGCCCTGGCCAAGGCCAACCCCGGTAAGTTCAACTACGCCTCGGGCGGCGTGGGCAGCTCGGCCCATTTGTCGGCCGAGCTGTTCAAGAGCCTGACCGGCACCGACCTGACCCACATCCCCTACAAGGGCTCGGCACCTGCCGTGGCCGGCTTGCTGGGTGATGAGGTGCAGGTGATGATCGGCAACCTGCCGCCCTGGTCGGCGCAGATCAAGGCCGGCCGGGTGCAGGCGCTGGCAGTCAGCACGGCCCAGCGCCATCACAGCCTGCCCGAGGTGCCCGCCCTGGCTGAATCGCTGCCCGGATTTGAGACCCTGGCCTGGTTTGGCGTGCTGGCACCTGCTGGTACCCCGCGGGCGGTGGTGGAGCGCATCAACACCTTGGTCAACCAGGCGCTGGAGCAGCCCGAGATCAAGGCCCGGCTGGCCACCCTGGCCTGCGACCCGGCACCGTCAACGCCCGAGGCGTTTGCAAGTCGTGTCAGTGGTGATGTGGCGCGCTGGAAAAAACTCGCTACCGAGAAAAATATTCGCGCCGACTGAGCGCAGGCTCAGCGGTTGAGCAGGGTCTCGATGCCCGGCGGCACGGCCTGGTAGGGGTGGGCTGCCAAAAGGGCGGGCTGCACAGCCAGCACGCTGCCCGCTTGCGCCGGCACTCGCAAGTGCCCGTCTTCCATCCGAAGGCTCGGCCCTGCTTGCACGGAGTCGTACAGGGGGCTTTCATCAAACTGGATCTCCAGCATGTCGCAGGCGGGCGCCACTGCCGCCACCAGTAGGCTGTGCCAGCTGCAGATCGGTCCGGACGGGTTGTGTGGTGAGAACTGCACGCCTTGCGCCGCAGCCCGCTCTGCAATGCGCAGCATCTCCCAGGGGCCGCCGCAGTACTTCACATCGGGCATGACCACGTCATACAGGCCTTCGTCAAACAGGGTCTGAAACGCCGCCAACCCAACCTGGGTTTCGGCCGCAGCCAGCAGCACGCCCTGGGCGTTGGCCGCTGCACGCAGGCGGCGCGTGGCGTCCCAGTGGGCATGGGTTTCGGCAATCGGGCATTCGAACCAGTGCAGGCGGGCTGGCGCCAAGTCTTGCAACACCTTCAGGGCATGGGCCTCGTCAAAGCGCCAATGGCAGTCCACCATCAGCCGGGCGCTTGGGCCCAGCGCCTCGCGCAGCGCCAGCATGCAGTCCACACCGTGGCGGATGCGGGCCTGGCCGTCGGGTGTGCCGCACAGCGCTGGTGTGAGGCCATCAAAAGGCGCGGCCTTGAAGCTGGTGAACCCCTGAGCTTGGGCGCGCCGGGCGGTGGCTACAAAACCCTCTGGCGTGCGCACGCAGGTGGCGCTGTGTCGGCCCCAGCACTGAAGTCGGCTGGACCCCTCGCGCCTGAACCAGCAGGTTGGCCACCGCCTGCAGCACCGCGCTGGTGACCGTGTTGCCTACCAGGCCGCCGGGCGACTGTGGCGACACCCGCAACTGGCTGGCGGCGTCGTCCAGCGACAGGCCGAGCCAGTCCGGCGCCAGATGCGCGGCGGCCGCCACCAGCATCGGCTCCCAGCCGATCAGCGAGGCCTCACCCCAGCCGACGGCGCCATCGCTGTCGGTGACGGCGATGAAGACCCAATTGGTTTTGGGCGAGACGTTGAAGACGTGGGTTTCGATGCGGGTCAGGGT
>CALPLW020000094.1 GCA_943324505.2 Comamonas sp. lk | reverse complement strand
GCCGTTGGCTTAGCGAACAGGGCCTTGAGCGTCTTGGCATGCTTGCGGTTCATGCTTTCAATTATCGCTGGCAACTCAATTTATGCAATCATTAATTGATTGCATAAGTGCGCCATAAACTCCGACTCTAGGCAGCGCATCCCGGCCGCCTAAAAGGCCGTGGCCGCATAACGCAAAATCGCCTTTTGCACCGGCAGCAGCAGCTCTTTTTGCCGGTAGCCGGTAAAGCCGGCGTAGTGCAGGGGGTCAAACGCCAGCTCCCGGCCAATCGTAAACGGCGGCGTGGGCAGCAGTTTGGGCTGGCCCATCCGCGCCAAGTGGGCTTCGGTCAGTGACCAGGCCGGCGCCTCCACCCCGGACGGCCAGCCGTCGGTGATGACGATGTCGATGTCGGTGGGGCAGGCCTCGGTGAATTGCACGCCGGGCGTGGCTTGGTGAAATGCTGCGTCACAGGCATGGGTCAGCTGCAAGCCCAGCACCCCCGCCAACTCGTGCCAGGAGCGCAGCACATTGGTCGGCGGGCCCCAGAGGCAGACCCGAGCGCCGGCCAAGGGCTTCAGCTCGGTGTCCACATAGTAGGCATCGGTGAGCACCTCGCAGGGGTGACCGTCACTGGACATGGCGTTGATGACCGGGCGCCGGCTGGCAGCGGCAAACTCGGCCAGGCGGGCGTGGTTGGACTCGCGCACCACGTACATCGCATAGAACGGGTCCAGGTAGCCGGCCAGGTCACAGGCCCGCTCACCGGTCTTCAAAAATCCGGGTAACTCGGTAAAGGCCAGACCCAGCTCGCGAAAGGCCTGAATAAAGGTGGTGCGGGTACGGATGCCATAGCCCTCAAACGACCAGGCCACCGTGCCAGTCATGGGTTCGGCAGTCTGGCCGACCAGGCCCCAGATGTGGTGCACGTCGGCAGCGCTGAGGTCTGCCAGGCGGATCAGGTTCATGCAATAGCCTTCCGAATAGGGGTGGGCAGACCACTATAGCGGGCAAGCCAGGGCCTAAACTCAAGGCTTAACCACCTCCGCGAAAGCCACCATGTTTTTTTCAGCTGACCCCGGCTCTGTCACCCACGGCATCCAGTTGTCTCTGGCCCCGGTGTTTCTGTTGACAGCAGTGGCGGCCATGATTGGCGCCGTGACCGGCAGGCTGGCCCGCATCATCGATCGGGCGCGCACATTGGAAGAGCGGCTGGACGCGCGACCTGACGCAGCGCCCTCAGCGGCGGTGCACGCCGAGCTGGCCGACTTGCGCAAGCGCGGCTGGTTGGTCAATGTGTGCGTGGCACTGCTGACCTTTTGCTCGCTGCTGATCGGTCTGACCATCGTGACGCTGTTTCTTGGCGAGACCACCTCAATGGAGTTTTTGCGCCTGCCCACCATCTTCTTCCTGGCTGGCGTGATCTGCTTTTTGCTGGCGCTGCTGTGCTTTTTGGCCGAGACACTGCTGGCGACACGGGTGCTGCGCTTTGGGCGTCCTCGCTGAGGTGGGTGTGGCTGCCTGATGTCAAACCGGCTTTTGGGGCCGCAGCAGGTGCTCGTAGGTATTCTCCGCCTGTTTGATTTTTTCCAGTCCGACCAACTGATTGAAGTCGTCGAAGGTAATCATCCTGGAGGCAGCCTCACCATAGGTTCCCGTGGTCTTCAGTGCACTGAAGTAGGACTTGAGTGCGTGTGACACAGCATAAAGAATGTCGGCCTGCAGGTAATGTGAATAACCCAGCTCAGTCAAGACATCTGGGTGAATCAAAGGTGAGCGGCCAGCAAACACCCAGTTGTACATCACCGGGCCTCGAATCAGTTTAGGGATCGCTGCTGCCTGCTCCATGGAAGTCGGCGCCTCAACAAAAATCACGTCGGCGCCCGCCTCCAGGTAGCGGTTGCCGCGCTCTATTGCATCGTCGAACCCATTCACCGCGATGGCATCGGTTCTCGCAAACAGCAGAAAGTCTGACGATTTTCTGGTATCCACAAACGCCTTGATTTTTGACACGAATGTGTCTGTGCTAACCACCCGCTTACCCTCCATGTGGCCACACTTCTTGGGCAGCACCTGATCCTCCATATGGATGCCGGCCGCACCGGTTCGTTCTACTTCGCGCACAAGCCGCATCACATTGAGGTAATTGCCATAGCCATCGTCCCCATCGACCAGAACCGGGCGGCTGGTGCAATTGACAATTTTGCGCACGGCGTCCAGGTTTTCTGACAGGGTGAGAAGCCCCACATCAGGCATGGCGAACTGTGAACCGGATATGTTGTAGCCGCCTACATGCAGCCAGTCAAACCCATAGGTATCGGCAATCCTTGCGCTTAGCGCGTCATAGACGCCAATGATTTGTTGAACCCTTGGCCGCTCGCCTACTGATGCCTGTTGTGTCATGGCTTGTCGTTCCTATTCAGAGGTAGTTTTGTTTCAGCGATCGTTCGGAGAACTTGCCGGATCGGCGGTCTGTTTCAATATCCTCCGATGTCCTGGTGGCGGGCTCACCGTAGCCACCTGCCCCCGGCGTTTCAATCATGATGCGCTGGCTGGAGTCAAAGTGCACGCCACTTGGCTTGTTGGGCAACTGGGTCAAGCTGCCGTCTGCCTCGACGCGGACGAAGCGACCGGTGTGGCCGCCCTCACCGCCGAATACGCCCCAGGGTGCATTTCTGAAGCGTTCGCCCGAACCAGAGAAGACGCATTCATGGCCCAAAGGCCGGATCACCCGGCGCAGCCCGAGCCCGCCCCTGTGCCGCCCAGCGCCGCCAGAGTCTTCAACGAAACCGTAGGCCTCGACCAGCAGGGGGTAATCCATTTCAATAGCCTCGACCGGCAAATTACTGGTGTTGGTGATGTGCACTTGCACGCCGTCTTTGCCGTCTTTGTTAACCCGCCCACCAAAGCCCCCGCCCAAGGTCTCGAAATAGATGTATCGAAGGCCGGTGCTTGGGTCAATGCCTGAGAAGATGGCCGTGGTGTTAGCGCCATTGGCTGCACCAACCGCCCTGGCCGGCAAAGCCGGGGCCAATGCGCCGATCAGTGCATCAATGATTCGTTGCGCAGTGTGCGCGCGATTGGCTACAGAGGCAGGAAACTCGGCATTGACCAGGCAACCTACTGGCGCGCTCCATTCGCACACGTCCAGCACGCCCTGGTTATTCGGCACGTCAGGATCCAGCAGTGCTTTCAAGGTGTAACTGATCGCTGACAAGGTGGCTGTGGCTGTGCAGTTAATGTTGCCCGTCACCTGTGGCGAGGTACCTTCAAACGAGACATGGATGCGGTCATCGGTGACCCGCACCTCAACTGCAATCGGTATATCGACCGTCCCGCAACCGTCGTCGTCCATGATGTCTGTGAAGGTGTAGACGCCATCTGGCAAACTGCGAATGGCCGCTCGCATCCGCAGCTGGGTTCGCCTGACAATCTCGTCAAAAGCCAGAGTCAGAGTCTGTGCGCCGTGCCTTTCCACAACCTCCTGAAAGCGACGCTCACCCAGGCGCACCGACGCAATCTGCGCAAATAGATCGCCGCGCCTTTCTTCAGGCACGCGTGTGTTGAGCAAGATGAGGTCGTAAATGCCTTGCTGCAGGTTTCCAGCTTCAAAAAGTTTGATCAACGGTACCCGCAAACCCTCTTGATAAATTTCGGTCATTCCCCCGGCCATGCTGCCTGCACTCATGCCACCGAAGTCTGCGTGATGCGCTATGTTGCAGACAAAGGCAATCGGCTTGCCATCATGAAAAATCGGCAATGCCATGTTCAGATCCGGCAGGTGCGTGCCGCCGGCGACGAAGGGGTCGTTGGCAATGAAGATGTCACCGGGTTGAATGCTCTCCAACGTGACCTGACTCAGTAGGGACGTCATCATGCCCATGATCGATCCCAAGTGAATAGGGAGCGACTCCTTGGCCTGGACAATCAAGCGCCCTCTGGTATCGACCAGCGCCGTAGAGTGATCCCGGCGCTCCTTGATGTTTTGAGAATAGGCGCTTTTCATGAGCGCGACGAAAGACTCATCGACCACCGATGCCAATGCATTTTGAATGATCTCGATAGATATCGGATCGAGGGCAGCTGTGCTGGTCATATTTTTGTATTGATGATGAGGTGATGCGCCGAGTTGAGCGTCGCCAGACTACCGGGGCGAATCAGTGTGGTGGTGTCCATTTGTTCAACAATGGCCGGGCCATGGATCTGATCACCAGGCTTGAGCTGATCGCGTTGGTAAATGGCGGTGGCAATTGGACCGCCCCTATCAAACCAAACCGACCTTGTCACCGGGGATGTCATGAGCCTGGTCTGTGACGGGGGCGGCAGCGGCAACGGCGGTCTGTGGAGCTTGGCGCGGGCGATGCAGCGGTAATTAATCACTTCCACAGTCGCCGCCGGATCATGATGCCCATAGCTGAGTTCATGGGCACGTGTGAAGTCTGCGGTCAATTGGTCGACGATGGTGGCGCCTGCACTGCGCAAGTATTCTTCGGCATCGATGGGAATCGACAACTCATAATTTTGTCCAACGTAGCGCAGATCCAGACTCACTGCGACATGTTGATCTTCAACAGTGATCTCCTCGTCCGCAAACCACGACTGGGCTTGCTGCCGAATGGCTGCGATCGTCTGCCGGATGGTTTCAGCCGCTGTGCTGACCAGCAAGGTTCGGTGGGTGCGGACGAAGTTTTCGCGAAGATCGGACACCACGACGCCTTGTGCACACAAGATGCCGGGATGGGTCGGGACGACAATGTCAGAGATCGACAACTCCCGCGCAATGTCGGCCGCATGCAAGGGACCGCCACCGCCAAAAGGCATCAAGGTGAACTGCCGGGGATCGTGTCCGCGCTCCACAGACACGGCGCGTATGGCGCGAACCATATTGGCAACCACGATATCAATACAACCCAACGCGGCCATTTCAATACTAAGGCCCAGGCTTTGGGCAATGTCTGTAAAAGACCCCCGCGCCAATGCCATGCTAAGGGGCACACGACCGTCCAATAAGCCATCAGGGCTCAGCCGTCCAAGTATCAGGTTAGCGTCTGTGACCGTAGGCTGCGTCCCGCCGATCCCATAGCACGCCGGTCCCGGTTTGGCGCCTGCACTGGTAGGGCCCACTTTGACCATGCCACCGGCATCCAACCAGGCAATGGAACCACCACCGGCGCCCACGGCATTCACATCGACCATGGGTAGGCGCACCGGGTAGCCACCGACCGACCGGTCGTATGCAACGCCAGCTTCGTAGTTTTGGATCAAGCAGACATCTGCACTGGTGCCACCCATGTCGATGGTGATGACATTGGGTCGCTGTGCCTGGCGTGCCGTGTAGGCAGCACCGACAACACCCCCTGCGGGCCCCGAGAGCGCTGTTCTGACCGGAAACCTGCGCGCCTGTCGAACCGACATCAACCCGCCTGATGACTGGTTAATGCCCACAGCGGCGTTAGGAATCTGTTGCGTCAATGCCTGCTCCAACGTCGTCAAGTAGCGGTCCATCACGGGCATCAGATAAGCATTAAGCACGGTGGTGGACATCCGCTCATACTCTCGGAATTCCGGTTGCACTTCGGATGAGATAGAGATCGATACACCAAGTCTGTGCAGTTCAGTACGTACGGTTTCTTCGTGTTGTGGGTTAATGAACGAGAAGAGGAAGCAGACCGCGCACGCTTCTGCGCCAGAGTCTGCTACGGCTCGCACCATGGCGGCGATATTGTCTGCTTCGGGCACGCGTATCACCTGCCCTTTGGAACCGACCCGCTCTCCCACTTCGAAGCGGCGCTCCCTTGGCACCAGGGGTGCGGCCTGGTCGACCTGCAAGTCGTACATGTGGGGCCTGGTCTGACGGCCGATCTCTAGCAAATCCCGGAATCCCTCTGTGGTGATCAAGGCTATCCTGCCACCTCGGCGTTGGATCAGAGCATTTGTGGCAACGGTCGTACCGTGACAGAGTCGTCGTATATCTTTGAGGTCCAGCACTCCGCGTTGTGCAAGAACGCGCAAGCCTTCCAAAATTGCCTCTGCAGGGTTGTCAGGCGTAGACGGAAGCTTGAACACCTGTGCCAGAGCGTCTCCGGCATCCATCACGTGAAAATCGGTAAACGTACCGCCAACGTCGACACCTACAATTTTCAAAGTCGCTGCTCCGTGAATCTGAATCTAGTATATTCTATGTATATTTGATTGGATATGCAATGTCGCTATCCACCTTTCATGGCGGGTATCATTCCCGACGCGATCGCTTAACGCTGAACTCAGATACCAGGGTCGATCGCCCTTCGCGGCCGAACTCGACATGACCACCATCAACGCATCAAAGCGGCCCAAAGGAAGCGGAACCCGCTGGGCCTACGACACCATTCGCGGAAAAATCCTATCGCTTGACTTCGCGCCGGGTCAAGCCCTTGACGAGCAGGAGTTACTGGCATCCCTTGGCTTATCAAGAACGCCGATCCGCGAGGCGCTGATTCAGCTGGCTGCGGAGGGACTGGTGGAGATGTTGCCGAACCGCGGCGCGAAAGTCGCCCGCATTGATCTTGATGGTGTCCGGGAGTTTTTTGAGGCACTAGACGCAAATCAGCGCATGGTGACCCGTTGGGCCGCGCTACGGCACACCGAGGCGGCGATGCGGGTCATCGACCATGAGCGGCGCCGGTTTGAACAGGCCGTCGCCAATGCCGATCTACCCGGCATGATGGACACCAATCTGGCGTTTCATGAAGCTATCGCATCAGCGTGTGGTAACCAACATGTCGCCAAGAGTTACACGCAATTGCTGGCGTTCGGTCTGCGCTTGTCTCATATTTCCCTGGCCTACGAGGAACCATCGACAGACAGACAGTCGACACATCAAAAGGAGATCGTCAAGGACCACCTCCAGATGCAGCAGTTTTTAATTGACCGCGATGCGAACGGCGCCGAGGAGTCGGCCCGGCATCACACCGATCGATTCAAAGCCCGTGTCATGGAGTTTTTAGGGACGAATCTTGCCGAAACCATGAAGTTTTAGTCCAGTTCCTCTGCCTATATCAGTCACCGCCCCATCAACAGGTTCGGCAGCCACAGGGAAAGCGCCGGCACGTAGGTGAACATAAGGAGCGACAGGACCAGGGGGATCAGCAGCGGACCGCAGGCTTTCACCAGATCCTCAAAAGGCACCTTGGCCACCCGAGTCATCACATACAGGCCGATCCCCATCGGCGGCGTAATGATGCCAATCGTGATGTTCAAATTCAAAATAATGCCAAACTGAACCAGGTCAATTCCCAACTGCTTGACCACGGGCAGCAAAATGGGGGCAACCAAAATAAGCAGTGGTATGGGCTCCAGAAAGCAGCCCAGAACCAACATGAAGATATTAATCAGTAGCAGCAGAACATTCTTGTCGTTGGACAGCATGAATAGCCACTGTGCCACTTTCAACGCAGTGCCTTCATAGGTGAATATCCAACCAGCCACAGTTGACACCGCAACAATAAACATGATGTTGATGCTCTGCTTGGCCGATTCCTTCACGCTGGCATAGACCTCGTTCATCGAGGCCTCGCGATACACCAGGCCTAGCATCAGCGCATAGGCCGAGGCGACGATCCCCACCTCGGTCGGCGAGATGGCGCCGCTACTCATGCCGACCACAATAATGACCGGCACGGCCATCGCAGGTAGCGCCTTGGCAAAAGCACCTCCGCGCTCTCGCATGGTGGAGCGTTTCTCGATCGGCATGGGTTCATTGCCAAACCGGGCCATGATCCATATCGCGATCATCATGACGATGCCAATGATGATCCCGGGTATCACGCCCGCCAAGAACAGCCTGCCGATCGATACTTGTGCAATGACGCCATAGATCACAAGGTTGATGCTGGGCGGAATCATGGGCCCGATGACGGATGAGCACAGCGTGACAGCGCTGGCAAACTTCCGCCTGTAGCCAGCCCGCTCCATCTCAGGAATACCGATTGCACCCAGGCCAGCGGCATCTGCGAGGGCAGAGCCCGAGATGCCGGCAAACACCATGTTCGCGAGCACCATCACATGCGCCAAGCCGCCCCTGAAATGGCCAACCATCGTCCGCGCAAATGTCCATATCCTGGTCGCCAATCCCAAAGCACTGAACAGGTTACCGGCCAAAATGAAAAACGGCACAGACAGCAAGGCCACACTGTTGACCCCCTTCAACATGAACTGGGGCAGTATCGCCAGGTCGCGGTCCATGAGCATGAGCGGCGGCAGGGTCGACAGCCCGATGGCAATCGACACCGGCATGCGTAAGAACAAAAAGGCCACGAAGACCACGACCATCAGCAGGGAGAGCATTGAACGACTTTCTGTGTCAAGCCTTGGTGTGCGAGGTGGAAGCCTGATCCTGGGTCGCTTTGCCACGACCATCAAGCAGCTTGGCAGCCTCGGCGCTGAGGCGCTTGAGAGACATCAGCAAGCAGATGACCGCGCCAACCATCGCGGGCAGAGCAACATAGCCTTGATGAAATGGAAACAGCACGTGGGGTATGCCTGAGGTCAGGGTCAGGTAGCCCCAACATCCATAGGCCAAGACGCCAAAAAAAACGACTGTCGCCGCTTCATTGAAAGCGTCGATCAACCGCCGATTGCGCACCGAAAGTTTTCTGACGAAGTAAGCCATCCTGACGTCTTCGTCCTCATGCAGCAGATGGGCATAACCTACAAAATAGACCACCGATGCCAGCACCAGGGAGATTTCGACCGTGTAAATCGACGAAGCCGAGAAAAAGAACCGCGCCGCTGCCTCCCACCCGTTCATAACGACAACCAAAGCAAAGAGGAACACCGACAGCCCAAGGATCACGTTTGACAATGTCTTGAACCAGCGGTCAAGTCGTGTCCGTGGTTCCCACTCACTGCTCATACGAGTACCTTGGCCTTTAGTCTGACTTGACTGGCTCTGCAGTCAAGCCGAACCTCATTTGACGGCCCTGATTCGCTCATAGATCCCTGCAGGAATGAATCCCTCTTTCTCCAGGTCCTGGATCACTGGCCGCATCTTGGCTGCTCCCGGCTTGAGATCAAGGACGGTGTATTGGACGCCCTTGGCTTTCATACTGGCAAAGTCGCGTTCAATTTCTGCGTCAGCAGTGCGCATGTACTCCTTGCCCGCCTGATCAGCCGCCTCTGTGATGGCGCGCCGATGCTCGGCCTTCAAACTAGCCCATTTCTTTTTATTGCCAACCAGGGTCAATACACCCCAATATTCATCCGTACGAGCCACGTATTTGGCGACCTCGGTGAACTTCATGGCGGTCAAGAGGTTGGCCGGTGCGGTCACAGCATCGATCATCCCCTGCTGCAACCCCAGGTAAACGTCATTCCATGGCAGAACCACCACCTGCGTCCCAAGCGCTGTCCAAGATTTGCGCCATGTATCGATAGGCGCAATCCGCAATTTCAAACCCTTGAGATCGTCAAAGTTCTTCACTGGCTTGGTCGAGATCAGGACCCGAAATGGTCCGCGCTCCCAATCCGACGCGACAACCGCCAACCCAGCTTTGTCAAGTGGATCTACAAACATTTCCTTCCACAGTGGTGACTTGAGGATTTTTCTAAACTGCTCCTGAGATTCCACTGCGTAATTGAGTCCGAGGGCTTTCAGTCCGGGGCTGAAACGTTCGAATTCGACATTGCCACCCACATAAAGATCTTGGTTCCCCAGGATCGTGCTTTCAATCATGGCTGTTGCAGGGCCCAATTGCTCCGACGGAAACACCTCAACAAGCACTTCACCATTGGTTTTCTCTTTGACCAATGCTGCAAAGCGATCAACAACAATGCCTTCTGCACTCGCTTTTGGCGAGATATGACCCGTCTTGAGGACGATCTGGGCGTGCACCGGGGCCAGCACGGATAGAAGCAAGGCGCTGGTCAGCAAGGCGCCTGCAATCTTTAATGACATCTTCATCACTAACTCCTCAGCTTGAAACATTGAAAACTTACCCAGAGGGGCAAGCAGAAAGTGGCACCGGCCAGCATGGCAATACCGTCCGAAACCAAGGTAACGGGTCAAATATACATTGAGTATATTTGACTGTCAACCTGTCTTCTGACCTGACGTCTGCAACCAATGTCACACGCCGGCGGCCAGGCGCGCCTTATCCGGCCGCGCTCCCTGCCGATGCCAATGTCAATGCTGATTGAATGAAATTCCCACTGGCCCGACGAACGTCGGGCGCTCTGCCAGTTCCTTGGCGTCGGCGCCAAGGTTCCGTTCTTAGGCCTCAGGCCATGTCGGCCGCGCGCGCCACCCGGCTGAGCCGGTCGGGCGACAGGGCACGCGGGTCCAGCCCCTCTTGCGCCAGCTCGGCCGGCAGCGCAGTGCCGCGTAGCAGCGCATCGGCCAGCGCACTGGCACCCACCGCGCTCTGAATGCCGTAGCCGCCCTGCGCCGCCAGCCAAAACAAGCCAGGGGTGTCGGCATCGGGGCCGATCACCATCTCGCCATCAGGCACAAAGGAGCGCAGGCCGGCCCAGGTGCTGGCGGGCCGGCGGATGCTGAACTGGGTTACGGCTTCGATCTGGGCGATGCCCTGGGCAATGTCCAGTTCTTCGGGCTGCACATCGTGCGGTGTTGTTGGGTCGGCGTTGGCGGGTGAGCCCAGCATGTGGCCGGCATCGGGTTTGAAGTAGTAGCTCTCGTCCACGCCGATCACTGCCGGCCAATCGGCACCGACTTGTCCATCGGGTAGCTTGAAGGTAAAGGCGCTGCGGCGGTGCGGCAGCAGGCCGATCGGACGTGCGCCAAGCAGGGCGCCGAGCTCGTCGGCCCAGGCACCAGCGGCGTTGACCACTGTGGTGGCCTGCAGCGTCTGGCCGTCGGCAAACTGCAACCGCCAATGGTGGCCGTCATGCCGGGCAGCGGTGAGATGGGCGTTGTTACGCAGCGCGCTGCCCGCAGCTTTGCCGCGCTGCAAGAACCCGCGCAAAAAACCCTGGTGGATGGCGTGCACATCCATGTCCTCGGCGCTGGCGTCGTACAGGCCGGCCAGCACCTGGTCGGCGCGTAAACAGGGCACGCGGGCCAGGATTTGCGCCGCATTTAGCGTCACCAGGCCCGGGCAGGTGGGCGCCAGGTCTTGCCGCAGCTGGTCCAAAAGGGCCTCTTGTCCCAGCGTGGCCAGGTAGAGCGCGCCTCGGGGTTTGATCAGGGGGCTGTCCGTAAAGCCGGCTGGTGGATGCTCATATAAGGCGCGGCTGGCGCGGGTCATGGCGCGCACCGCCGGCGGGCCGTAACTTTCAAGGAACAGTGCGGCCGAACGGCCTGTTGAGTGGTAACCGGGCTGCGGCTCGCGCTCCAGCAACTGCACTCGGCCATGATCGGCCAGCCGCCAGGCCAGTGAAGCGCCCGCGATGCCGGCGCCAAAAATTGCAATGTCACAGTCGGTCATAGGCACATTCTGTCATGCGGACGGACGCGCCAGCCAACCTGCCAGCGCGGCGTTCAACGCCCCGGCTTGCTCCAGCGTACTCATGTGGCCGCAATCTTCAACGATGCACAGCTGGGCGCCAGTGATGGCCTGCGCCATGGCCTCGTGCTGCGCGGGTGGGCTCCAGGCGTCCTGGCGCCCGGTCAACACCAGCGTTGGGCAGGCGATACCGGGCAGCAGGGGCGCGGCGTCGGGTCGGCGGAGCAGGGCCTCGATCTGGGCGGCAAACTGGGCCGGGCTGCTGCGTGCCAACATGGCCAGCATGGCCTCATACAGGGGCGTGTCGACCACGTTCGGGTGCACCATGCCGCGCAGCCACTGCTGGCCCATGGCCCGCATGCCTTGAGCTTGGGCTACGGCCAACAACGCCATCCTGCCAGCGCGCTCCTTGTCGCCCGCTGCGCCCGCAGCCCGTGGGTGGGTGCCGGTATCTAACAAAGCCAGGTGCGTGACACGCTGGGGCGCCAGCCGCATCACCTCCAGCGCCACCCGCCCACCCATCGAATGACCGGCCAGGGCAAAGCGCTCTTCCGGAGCATCGTCGAGCACCTGCTGCGCCATGGCGGTGAGTGAATCGCGCAGGCCATAGTCAGGCACGTGGCAGCGAGCCTGCGGCGACAGCGCCGCCACCTGCGGAGCCCAGACGCTGGCATCGCACATCAGACCGGGTAGTAAAAGCAAGCTTGGCATC
>CALPLW020000093.1 GCA_943324505.2 Comamonas sp. lk | reverse complement strand
GCGCCACCTGGGTGCGCTGCAGCGGCCCCAGCACTGAAGTCGGCTGGACCCCTCGCGCCTGTACCAGGAGGCTGGCCACCGCCTGCAGCACCGCGCTGGTGACCGTGTTGCCCACCAGGCCGCCGGGCGACTGTGGCGACACCCGCAATTGGTTGGCCGCGTCGTCCAGCGACAGGCCGAGCCAGTCCGGCGCCAGATGCGCGGCGGCCGCCACCAGCATCGGCTCCCAACCGATCAGCGAGGCCTCACCCCAGCCCACGGCGCCATCGCTGTCGGTGACGGCGATGAAGACCCAATTGGTTTTGGGCGAGACGTTGAAGACGTGGGTTTCGATGCGGGTCAGGGTGTTCATGAGGCCAGTCTACCCGGGGCTGGTCTGGTGCCTTGCCAGCGCCAGTATCTTCATCATTAGCAATTTCATCCCTTGCAAGAACGAGGGTCCCATGCCTGCCTGGGCGCGACGCTAGGCGAACAGAATGGAGGCATATTGCGCCGCTCACTCCTTGGCGATGAAGTGGGGTATGGCACGCTTCATGAACTCATCAAATAGCGGCACCGTAAAGGCCATGTCGCCATAGGCCGGGCTATAGATCATCCCCTTCTTGATAAGTTTGGACCGCACTGGGCCGATGCTGTTGACTTTGACACCAAGGCAATTCGCAATGTCGCCGGATCGAATGGCACCAGAACCTAATTGAGCCATGGCACGCAGGAAGTTCTTTTCCCCCGGCGTCAATCGATCAAACCGAACCCGAAAAAAATTCTGATCGAGCCGCCGTACAACCGAATCGGCTGCAGATTGCACAAGCTCCAGGTCAATGGGACTGCTTACCGCCAGATTCCACATTTGGTAACCCCATTCCTGAATAAAATAGGGATAGCCTTTGGTGAGGCGGTAAGTTTCCGTCAAAGCCGCGGCAGTCAAGGTAACACCCCCTTGTATGGCTGGTTCGCTGATGGCTTGGTTGGAGTCAGCCTCTGACAAGGCGCCGATGTCAGGGAAAGCAAACAAGCGTTCCGCGTACGACTTTGACTCTCCCGCCAATCCTGGCAATACCGGCAAGCCAGCACCCAGCAACACCACTGGTAATTGGCGCTGCTGCATACGGTGCATGGCCATGATGATGGCCCCCAATTCCTTTTGGCTCAGGTACTGAATCTCGTCAATCAAAATGGCAACCGCGGTCATTTTTTCTTTGGCGGCTTCTCCAAGTGCTTCGAACACATTGGGCAAGTCGATTTCAATATCCCCGCTGTCAGCAGCACCGGTCTCAGGGTCAATATCGAGACCGATCTCCAGCTCGCCCAATTTGACTTTCAGTCCACCCAAGAAACTGCGCAACACCCGCAAACCGCGCTTGACGCGGTCGCCAGTCTGCGCTATTCGGTCCAAGTCAAAGAACACCGCTTTCAAGGGCGCGGCAATGAGCGGTCCCAGTGCCTTTTCTTCGTGTGCTTCGACTAATACAGTGCGGTAGCCCGACTCCTGTGCCATGCGACGCACCTCGTTGAGCAGCACGGTTTTGCCCGCCCCGCGCAGCCCTGTCAACATCAAGCTTTTCTCGGATTTGCCGATCATCACGCGGCCGAGCAGAATACGGGCCTGTTCCAGCACCGGAGCCCGACCGGCCAACTCGGGCGGCGGTGAACCTGCGCCAGGAGAGAAAGGATTTTTAATAGGGTCCATGTTCTATATGGTGATTGATGGTTCTAGTAAAATATTAGTATAACTAGTTATATCTTAATAGAACCAAAGACCAGTCATCACGTCACCCTAAACACCTTCAGCACCTCATCCCCAGCTGATTCATGACCTTCACCGCACTCGTGTTTTGAGGTTGTCCAGACCCATCTGTCGGACTCGACCGTCAAGGGACCAGCCACGTGCACCCTGCGATTCAACCCCGCATCAGCGCCTCAATCTCATCCGCAGCCACCGGTACACCGCGGCTGATCAGCTCGCAGCCGCTGGCAGTGACGATGGCGTCGTCTTCGATCCGGATACCGATGTTGTGGAAGGCCTCAGGCACGCCAGCCGCCGGGCGCACATAAATGCCGGGCTCGATGGTCAGCACCATGCCGGGTTGCAGGATGCGCGCCGGCCGGTTGACGATGGTGTCGCCGGTGAGTGCGTCCTGGCGCACGCTGGTCTGGCCGATCTCTGTGGGCTCGGTGTAAGCGCCGCAGTCGTGCACATCCATGCCGAGCCAGTGGCCGGTGCGGTGCATGTAGAACTGGAAATAGGCGCGTTTTTCAATCACATCGTCCAGCGTGCCCACCTTGTTGCTGTCCAGCAGGCCAACATCAAGCATGCCCTGCGCCAGCACCTTGACGCTGGCCTCGTGCGGGTCGGTGAAGCGGGCGCCGGCCCGGGTGGCGGCCACGGCGGCGTACTGGCTGGCCAGCACCAGCTCGTACAGCGTGCGCTGCGGCCCGCTGAAGCGGCCGTTGGCCGGGAAAGTGCGGGTGATGTCGCTGGCGTAGCCATCGAGCTCGCAGCCGGCGTCGATCAGCACCAGTTCGCCGTCGCGCACCGGCGCGGTGTCGGCACGGTAGTGCAGCACGCAGGCGTTGGCGCCGGCGGCCACGATCGAGCCATAGGCCGGGTACTGCGAGCCGTGGCGGCGAAACTCGTGCAGCAGCTCGGCGTCCAGGTGGTACTCGCGCACCTCCTGGCCGGCGCGCAGCATGCGTGCTGAGAGCTGCATGGCGCGGATGTGGGCACCGGCGCTGATCTCGGCGGCGCGCCGCATCACGGCCTGCTCATGGGCGTCCTTGACCAGCCGCATCTCGTCGAGCAGGCCGCACAAGTCGCGTTGCTGCTCCGGGCACAGCGTGCCGTAGCGCACGCGGGCGCGCACCTGGCCCAGCCATCCGTCGATGCGCGCCTCCAGCCCCTTGTGGGTGGCAAACGGGTACCAGACGGCGTCGCGCCCGTCCAGCAGTGCTGGCATCTGCGCATCCAGCTCGCTGGCAGACGCGGCGGCGTCAACGCCCAGTCGGGCCGGTGCGTCGGCCGGGCCCAGGCGGTAGCCGTCCCAGATCTCGCGCTCCATGTCCTTGGGCTGGCAAAACAGCGTGGTCTTGCCGTCGCCAGTGATCACCAGAAAGGCTTTGGGTTCGGTAAAGCCGCTGAGGTAATAAAAGTAGCTGTCATGCCGGTACAAAAAGTCGGCATCGCGGTTGCGCTGCTGCTCAGGCGCGGTAGGGATGATGGCGATGCCCTTGGGGCCCAGCAGGCTGGCCAGGTGGGCGCGGCGCTGGGCGTAGAGGGCGGGGGTGGCGGCAGGGGCGCCATTGGGGTTGGTCAGGGACACGGGTTAACTCCAGTCGGCAGGTAGTAGGGCAAGTTCGGACAGGGGTACCGCCACGACCGGTACCCCGGGGCGATGCCCCGGCCCCGGCTTGAGGGCATAGCGGCGTGAACCGGGGTAGACGACGTAGAGTGCGTCGAGCTTCAAATCTTGGATGGCGATGTGCATGGACGCCGTCATTGTCGGGGCATCCACGCGCTTGAACTCGACGCCCACACGTAAACCGTGCTTGAACATCAACAAATCGAGTTCGGCGCCGGCATGGGTACCCCAGAAATAGGCTTCGTCTGGCTGAGCGGTGTGCAGCACCTGCTCAAGGGCAAAACCCTCCCAGCTGGCGCCGCTGCGTGGATGCTGCCAAAGGGCGGTGGTGTCGGCAATGCCCCACAGGTAATGCAGCAAACCGCTGTCCCGGATGTAGACCTTGGGCGCCTTGATCTGGCGTTTGCCCAGGTTTTCGTGCCATGGTGGCAGTTGTCGCACCAGTTGTAGCCCAGTCAGGAAATCGAGGTATTTGCGCACGGTAGGCTCGCTCACACCCAGACTGCGGGCCGGTACTGCGGCGTTCCAGGTTTGACCGTGGTAATGGGCCAGCAGCCGCCAAAAACGTTGCATCACTGGTGCTGCAACGTTCAGGCCCAGCATGGGCAGATCCCGCTCGATGATCAACGACAGGTAGTCCCGCAGCCAGCGCATGGCGGCACGGGGGCTGCTGGCCAGAACGGCGCGCGGAAAACCGCCGCGTAACCACAGTTGGGCGGGGTCCAGCCCCCTGACCTCATGCAACCCCAACCCGCTGACAAAGAGCAGGCTCATGCGGCCAGCCAGTGATTCGCCGGCTTGTTTCATGAGGACGGGTGAGGCACTGCCGAGCAACAGGAACTGGGCATGGCGTTCGAACTGGTCCAGCAGCGTGCGCAGCACCGGAAACAGGTCTGGCCGACGCTGCACTTCGTCAATCACGATGGTGCGGCCCTGCGTCAGCAAGCCACCCAGCGTGATCGCGGGTTCGCTGAGCTGTTCCAGCGACGCCGGGTCTTCCAGGTCAAAGTAGGCGCAACCATGCAGGCGCGCATATTTTTTTGCCAGGGTGGACTTGCCGACCTGCCGGGCACCGAGTAGAGCCAGCGCACGCGACTCGCCCAAGCGGCTGCTCATGGCGTCGAAAAGGTCTTGGCGTTCTATCATGGTTATGAATACTACCTTGAAAATCCAAATCCTTGGAATGGTTTTTCAATCCCGGTTCGCTTTTGATCCGTCAAGGATTCGGCAGATTCAGCGCAGCCAGCCGCTCTGGCGTGCCGACATCGGTCCAGGCGCCGGTGTACAGCTCGGCACTGACACGGCCCTGCGCCATGGCGGCGCGCAGTAGCGGCGCCAGCGGCGCTTTCAGGCCCTTCGGGTTACCAGGAGGGATGTCGCAAAACGGTGGCGCAAACAGGCCGTGCCGGTACAGGCCGATGGTGGAATAGGTGAAACGTTGCTCAGCCTGGTTCAAGGCCAGACCAGCGTCGCTCAGGCCAAAATCGCCGTTTGGGTTGTGCGCCGGGTTGGGTACCAGCCACAGGTGGGCGAGCCTGTCGCTGGCGGCAAAGCGGGCTAGTGCGTCTGGGCTGAAGACAAAATCAGGCGCAAACACATCGCCTGCCAAGACCCAAAACACCTCGGCCAAGTGCGGCAGTGCCCGCACAATGCCACCGGCGGTCTCCAGGGCGCCGCCAAAGTCCCGGCCCTCGTGCGAGTACCGCAGGCGCAAACTTTGAGATTGCTCTGATTTATGTAGCAAACTTGTCAATAACGACGGGGCCTTAGGGCCAATTTCATCACCAAAAGCCGCCGCAATCTGGTCGGCCAGCCAGTCGGTGTTGACCACCGCTTCTTCTACGCCGGCCCGTGCCAGCGCCTCCAGAGGCCACTGCATCAGCGGCTTGCCGCGTACGGGCAGCAGGGGCTTGGGGCAGCTGTCGGTCAGCGGCCGCATGCGTTCGCCACGGCCAGCGGCCAGCAGCATGGCGCTTGCAGGCTGTCTGGCATTAGAAGGCGGCTGGTGGGGTAGCGACGGCATGGAGGTGCGAATGACGGATTGAGTTTAGCCCTGATGGCACACGCGAGGCCCAGTGCGCATTGCCCGTCAGTTCCCTGACGGGTAGCCCCGCTAAACTTGTCCTTTCAGGCCCGATCACGGCCGATGGCAATCAGGGAACTTAGATGCAGCATGTCGTATTCAACCAAAAAGGTGGCGTGGGCAAGTCCACCATCACCTGCAACCTGGCCGCCATCAGCGCCTGGCAGGGCCAGCGCACGCTGGTGATCGATCTGGACTCCCAGGGCAACTCCACACGCTACCTGCTGGGCAGTGACACGACAGAAGACCAGCCCAATGTGGCCGAGTTTTTTGAGCAAAGCCTGAAGTTCACGGTGCGTGACAAACCGGCTGGTGACTACATCGTCAACACCCGCTGGGAGGGGTTGGACCTGATGCCGTCGAGCCCGCTGCTTGATGAACTGCACGGCAAGCTGGAGTCGCGCCACAAGATCTACAAATTGCGTGATGCCTTGGCGCAGTTGGCTGACGATTACGACCAGATCTACATCGACACGCCACCGGCCCTGAACTTTTACACCCGTTGCGCCCTGATCGCCGCGCAGGGCTGCCTGATCCCGTTCGACTGCGATGATTTTTCCCGCAGGGCGCTGTACGCGCTGCTGGAGAACGTGGCCGAGATCAAGGCTGACCACAACCCGGGGCTGGTGGTGGAAGGCATCATCGTCAACCAGTTTCAAGCGCGTGCCAATCTGCCGCAGCGCATGGTGAAGGAGCTGATCGACGAAGGTCTGCCGGTGCTGCAACCCTACCTGCGGGCCTCGGTCAAGATTCGGGAATCGCATGAGCAATCCTTGCCCATGATCTTTCTAGACCCGCGCCATCCCCTGACGCAGGAGCTTGTGGCGCTACACGACGCCCTGAGGTAAGCCCGGCCGCCCGGTAAAATTACCGCGATTCTTCTTCGCCCACACCCAACTACCCCTCCGGAGCCCGCACCCCATGGCAGACACAGAACAGACCAGCGTCGCGAACAACGCCCACATGGCCAACGCGATCCGCGCCCTGGCGATGGACGCGGTCCAGCAGGCCAACTCGGGCCACCCCGGCGCGCCTATGGGTATGGCCGACATGGCCGTTGCCCTGTGGGGCCAGCACCTCAAGCACAACCCGGCCAACCCGCACTGGTTTGACCGCGACCGCTTCGTGCTCTCCAATGGCCACGGCTCGATGCTGATCTATGCGTTGCTGCACCTCACCGGCTACAAGCTGCCGATGAAAGAGCTCAAAAACTTCCGGCAATTGCACAGCAAGACCGCGGGTCACCCCGAGGTGGGCGTCACCCCGGGCATCGAGACCACCACCGGCCCACTCGGACAAGGCTTGACCAACGCCGTGGGCATGGCGCTGGCTGAAAAGCTGCTGGCGCAAGAGTTCAACCGCGACGGGCATAACGTGGTCGATCACCACAGCTATGTGTTCCTGGGCGATGGCTGCCTGATGGAGGGCATCAGCCACGAAGCCGCCGCACTGGCTGGCGCCTGGAAGCTCAACAAGCTGATTGCGCTGTACGACAGCAATGGCATCTCGATCGACGGTCAGGTGGCGCCCTGGTTTGTGGACAACAGCGCGCTGCGTTTCGTGGCCTATGGCTGGAACGTGCTGGGCCCCATCGACGGCCATGACGCCGAACTGGTGGCGACCACGATTGTGGAGGCCAAAAAATCCACCGAGCGCCCCACCCTGATCATCTGCAAGACCGCCATCGGCCAAGGCAGCCCAAACCGCGCCAACACCGCCAAGGCCCATGGCGAGCCGCTGGGTGCAGAAGAGATCAAGCTCACACGTGAAGCCCTGAACTGGCCGCACGCGCCCTTTGTTATCCCCAAGCCGGTGTATGCCGCCTGGGACGCCAAGGCCAGCGGCGCTGCCGCCGAGCAGGGCTGGAACGAACGCTTCAAGGCCTACCAGGCTGCCCACCCTGAGCTGGCGCGCGAGCTGGTGCGCCGCATGAAGGGCGATCTGCCGAAAAAGTTCAACCAATTGGCGGTGGACACCGTGGTGGCGGCCCATACCAAGGCCGAGACCGTGGCCTCGCGCAAGGCCTCGCAGCTGGCGCTGGAAGCCTTCACTGCCAGCCTGCCCGAGATGCTGGGCGGCTCAGCCGACCTGACCGGCTCCAACCTGACCAACACCAAGAGCACCCCCAACCTGCGCTTTGACTTTGAGGGCAAGGGCAACGGCGGGCGTCACATCAACTACGGTGTGCGCGAGTTCGGCATGGCCGCCATCATGAACGGCATTGCCTTGCATGGCGGCTACATCCCCTATGGCGGCACCTTCCTGACCTTCAGCGACTACAGCCGCAACGCCATCCGCATGGCGGCGCTGATGAAGCTGCGGGTGGTGCATGTGTTCACCCACGACTCGATTGGCCTGGGCGAAGACGGCCCCACCCACCAGTCGATCGAGCACGCGGCCAGCCTGCGCTTGATCCCCAACCTGGACGTCTGGCGCCCGGGCGACACCGCCGAGACCGCCGTGGCCTGGACCGTGGCGTTGCAGAACAAGGCCAAGCCGACCGCTTTGCTGCTGTCACGCCAGAACATCAGCTACGCCCCCAAGGCTGGCCTTGGCGACATCAGCCGCGGCGCCTATGTTCTGGCCGAGCCGAGCGAGGTCGGCTTGAAGAAAAAAGCCCAAGCGGTCATCATCGCTACCGGGTCCGAAGTGCAACTGGCGCTCAAAGCGCAGGAGTTGCTGGCTGCCCGCAAGATCGCCGTGCGGGTGGTCTCGATGCCCAGCACCACCACCTTTGACCGGCAGGATGCCGCGTACAAAAGCACCGTGTTGCCCAAGGGGCTGCCGCGTGTGGCGGTGGAGATGGGTGCCACCGACGGTTGGTGGAAATACGGCTGTGCGGCGGTGGTCGGTATCGACACCTACGGTGAGTCAGCGCCAGCGCCGGTGCTGTTCAAACACTTCGGCTTCACGCCCGAGAACGTGGCTGACACCGTGCAGGCGGCACTGGCCCGCAAATAAGCGTAACCCCATTCACATCATCGGGAGTGTTCCATGACTATCAAGCTGGGTATCAACGGCTTTGGCCGTATCGGCCGCAATGTGCTGCGCGCCGCGCTGCAGAACTTTTCAGATATCGAGGTGGTGGCCATCAATGACTTGCTCGAGCCTGATTACCTCGCCTACATGCTGCAGTACGACAGCGTGCACGGCCGCTTCAAGGGCGATGTCAATGTGGATGGCGGTACGCTGATCGTCAACGGACGGCGCATCCGCCTGACCCAAGAGCGCGACCCAGCCAACCTGAAGTGGAACGAGGTCGGCGCTGACGTTGTGATCGAGTCCACCGGCCTGTTCCTGGACAAGGTCACCGCCGAAAAGCATCTGGCCGCCGGCGCCAAAAAAGTCATTCTGTCGGCGCCCAGCAAGGACGACACGCCAATGTTCGTGTTTGGTGTCAACCACGCTACCTACGCGGGCCAGGCCATCATTAGCAATGCCTCCTGCACCACCAACTGCCTGGCCCCGGTGGCCAAGGTGCTCAACGACAAGTGGGGCATCAAGCGTGGCCTGATGACCACCGTGCACGCGGCCACCGCCACGCAAAAAACAGTGGACGGCCCGAGCAACAAAGACTGGCGCGGTGGCCGCGGCATTCTGGAAAACATCATCCCCAGCAGCACCGGCGCGGCCAAGGCGGTGGGCGTGGTGATCCCGGCACTCAACAAAAAGCTCACCGGCATGTCGTTCCGGGTGCCGACCAGCGACGTGTCGGTGGTCGACCTCACGGTAGAACTGAACACTGAGGCCGGCTACAAAGAGATCTGCGCCGAGATGAAGGCGCAAAGCCAGGGCGCCCTCAAGGGTGTGCTGGGCTACACCGAAGACAAGGTGGTGGCCACCGATTTCCGCGGTGAGACCTGCACCAGCGTGTTTGACGCCGATGCCGGCATCGCGCTGGACAGCACCTTTGTCAAGATCGTGGCCTGGTACGACAACGAGTGGGGCTATTCCAACAAGTGCCTGGAGATGGTGCGCGTCGTCGCCTGAGCCCACATGGCTGAGGCCAAGACCGCCCTGCGGGCCGCGCAAGTGGCGCGGCGCGACGGTTTGACGTCCGAGCAACGGTCGGCGGCCTCGGCAGCCATTGTGGCGAGGGTGCGCAGCCTGCCAGCCTGGCAGAGGGCCCGGGGTGTGCTGAGCTATATGGCCTTTGGCTCAGAGTTGGATCTGGGCGAATTACATCGTGAACTGCTGCAGCAGGGCCGCCTGCTGGTCGCGCCCCGGGTACCGACGCAGGGCCGCGCGCTCGAGCTGCGCCAGGTGGCTGATCTGACGCAAGACCTGGCGCCCAGCCGCTGGGGCATCCCCGAGCCGCAACCTGAACGCTGCCCGCTTCTAGACCCAGCCCAGATTGACCTGGTGCTGGTGCCGGGTGTGGCGTTTGACCGATGGGGCAATCGTCTGGGCTACGGTGCCGGTTTTTATGACCGGCTTTTCCTGCGGCTGTTGCCGTCGGCCCTGCGTGTGGCCTGCGTGCATGACGCCCTGCTGGTGGACCGCGTGCCGGCCGAGCCGCACGACGTACCGGTGGACCTGCTGATCACTGAGTCGATGGCGCTGGTTTGCCAGCGTTAAACGGCGTTGTGTGCGGACCCGCCCTGGCCACCCAAGGCCATCTGCGGCGGATTGGTCACGATAGATTTCAAGCTCTCGTTCGGCGTTTGCAGCTTCAGCATGTCAGGTTGGGGGCGAGCAAGCTCAGGGTTTGAGGCGAATGCCTGTTCCAGGGCATGGGCCGCGCCCAGCATGCGCGCATCGCCGTGCAGATGACCAATCACCTGCAAGCCAAACGGCATGCCATGCTCATCGCGCCCGCAGGGCAAAGACAGCGCTGGTTGGGTCCCCAAGGTCACCACATAGGCCAAGGCCAACCAGTGGTAATAGTTCTGCATGACTTGCCCGTCCACGCGTTCGGCATAGAGCTGGGTCCATGGGAAGGGGCTGACCGGCGTCACTGGTGCCAGGATCACGTCGTAGTGCTGCAAGGCCTGGGCAAAACGGCGTGAAATTCGGGTTTGCTCCAAATGGGCCCAAGCCCGGTCAGCCAAGGTGATGGCCGCTGCCATCTCCACATTGCTGCGCACATTGGGGCCTAAGGTTTCAGGCGCAGTTCGGTAGACCTCGGCAAAAGCGGCCACAAAACCCTCGGCACGCAATATGTCAAAGGCGCGATCAGCGTCACCGAACTGCAGGTCCACAGGCTCACACACCGACACCATGGGCCGAATCGCATCGACACGCTGACGGAAAACCCGACGGATGTCTGGGTCCACGATGCACACACCAAAATCTTCCGTGGTGCCAATGCGCAAGCGCGAAAGGTCCACATGAGGCAGGGGATGGAAGGCCTGTGCGTCAGCGGGGATGCTCAACGGGTCCATGGCATGCGGCCCGACGCTGGCCGAAAAGAGCAGCGCGGTGTCCGCCACCGTTCGCGCCATGGGGCCGAGCACCGACAGCACTGACCAACCTAAAGGGCGGGCATCGTTGGCGACCAGGCCGGGCGACGGGCGCAGACCGACCACGCCGCACAAGGCAGCGGGGATACGCAGCGACCCACCGGTGTCAGAGCCGGTGCACAAAGGCAGCATGTCGGTGGCAAGTGCTGCGGCTGATCCTCCTGATGAGCCGCCCGCATTCAAGCTGGGGTTAAACGGATTGCCCGTTGCTCCCCAGACAGGGTTGCGGGTGTTGGCACCCGCGCCCATGTCGGGGACATTGGTTTTGGCTGTGACGATGGCTCCCATTTGGCGCAAGCGGGCTACCAAGGCGTTGTCTGCCTTGGGTACATTGCCACGCAAGCGAACATTGCCGTAGGTGGTTAGCAGGCCGGCGGTGTCTTGCAAGTCCTTGACGCCCAGTGGCAAGCCATGCAAAGGCCCCAAGAACTGGCCTTTCATCACAGCCTCTTCGGCTTGTCTTGCGGCTTGCAGGGCGCGCTCAAAATCTGTAGCGCAAATGGCATTGACTGCTGGGTTGAACCGCTCGATGCGGGCGATGAAGGCCTGCATCAGTTCCACCGGCGAGATTTGCTTGGCACCAATGCGCCGACGCAGCTCGATGGCTGACAGGCTGGTTAATTCGGTCATGTCAATTGCCGGGGTGCTCTTCGCGCCCGTCTGGGTGCCGTGCAAAGCGCGCCGGGTCGCGGCCATGCACCGGGGCCGTGTCTGGCCAGGGCCAGCCGCCAAACTGGGTGCGCTGGTAATCCTCAAACGCCTGCATGATCTCCGCGCGGGTGTTCATCACAAAGGGCCCGTGCTGCGCCACCGGCTCGCCAATCGGACGGCCTTGCAGCAGCAAGAATTCACTCTCGCTGTCGCCGTTGGCCAACTCAACCGACGCATCGCCACGCAGCTCAATCGCGCCATGCTGCTGCACCGGGTGGCCGGCAATGCTGACCGAGCCGCCCTTAAAGAAATACAAATGGCGCCGGGTGGCGACACTGGCTGCTGGCGGCAGGGTCCAGCGCGCGCCGGGTGCCATGCGCAGGGTCCAGATCGCCACATCGGCATCGGCCTGCGCAGCCCATGAGGCAGGTGGCGCCGCCAGTGGCGTGTTGGCACTCGGCAGGTTGCCGGCAATCACCGCCACCTCAGTCTCACGGCCATCATCGTCGGCCACGGTCGCGTGGGGAATGCGGTCGGCCCAGAACATGGTGAAGTAGGGCGCTGCCATCTTGTTCACCGCCGGCAGGTTGAGCCAGATCTGGAACAACTCCAGCGGGTTAGGCGCTGCGGTGTTGAGCAGCGGAAACATCTCCGAATGCACCACGCCCTGACCGGCGGTCAGCCACTGCACATCGCCCTGGCCACACCGCGCGCGGGCGCCCAATGAGTCAGAGTGGTCAATCAGGCCTTTGCACACGATGGTCACGGTC
>CALPLW020000092.1 GCA_943324505.2 Comamonas sp. lk | reverse complement strand
GCCATGGGCATGCTTGACGGATTTGGGATGGACACCATCACCCTGGCTGGCCCCCTGGAGGCCAAGCTGGCCGCCATGGCCGACGCCGGCTTTAGCCAGGTGATGCTGAGCGCGCGTGACATCGTTGGGCACCCAGGCGGTGTGCCAGCAGCGGTGGCGGCGGTGCGCGCCAGCGCCCTGCGTCCCACAGGGTTTCAGGTGCTGCGGGACTTTGAGGGTCTGTCGGGCCATCTGCACGGCTACAAAGTTGACATCGCCAAGTCCATGCTTGAAATGTGCGCCGCCCTGGGCAGCGAGGTTTTGCTGGCCTGCTCGTCCACCTCTAGGCATGCCACGCAAGACCTGGACGCCATCGCCCGTGACCTGCGCAAACTGGCCATGCTGGCCGTGCCCCTGGGCATCAAGGTGGCTTATGAGGCCCTGTCCTGGGGCCGCACCGTGAATGAGTTCACCACCTCATGGGACCTGGTGTGCATGGCCGATTGCCCCAACCTCGGCCTGGGGCTGGATTCATTTCATGTGTTTGCCGCCAAGACACCCCTCGACGCCATCGACACGCTGGACCCGGCACGTATTTTTCTGGTGCAACTGTCCGACTTCATGTGGCAAGAGACGCCGAGCTTTGAAGAGCGCATGGCTACCGCGCGTACTTTTCGCGTGTTTCCGGGCGAGGGCGTGCACAGCAACGAACTGGCCGACTTGGTACTGAGGCTTGACCGCATGGGCTACCGGGGCGACTACAGCTACGAAGTCTTCAATGACGACTACCAGCAGCTGCCCTTGGACACCGTGGCCCAGCGGGCGCGACGCAGCACGCTGTGGCTGCGCGAGGATGTATTGCACCGGGCCTTGCCGCTGCCTAAGTGGGTGCATGACCGGGCGCGGCGTTAAGGTCACAATCCCGTACACAACCCAACTTCACCCAAGCCAACACGGATCATCCAGACATGCAGCAAAGACAAATTGGGCCCTTCAGTGTCAGCGCCATTGGTTTGGGCTGCATGAATTTGAGCCATGCCTACGGTACGCCGATTTCGATGGAGCAAGGCGAACGCCTTTTACTGGCCGCGCTGGATGCCGGCGTGACGCTGTTTGACACGGCCGCCCTGTATGGTTTTGGCACCAACGAGACGCTGGTTGGCCGGGTGCTCAAACCCCACCGACAGAAGATTACCCTGGCCAGCAAGGGTGGCATGGCCGGCGTGCAGTTTTCCGATGGTATGAAGCGTGTCATTGATGGCCGGCCAGAGGCGCTGCGGCGCAACTGCGAAGACAGTCTGCGCCGTCTGCAGACTGAAGTGATCGACCTGTACTACCTGCACCGCTGGGACAAAGCTGTGCCGATTGAAGACAGCGTTGGAGCCTTGTCCGACCTGGTAAAGGCCGGAAAGCTGCGTGCCATTGGCCTGTCTGAAGTATCAGCAGCCACCTTGCGTCGGGCGCACGCGGTGCATCCGATCGCCGCCGTGCAGACCGAGTATTCACTGTGGACGCGCAACCCGGAGATCGCGGTGCTGGACGCCTGCCGCGAGCTGGGGACCGCGTTTGTCGCATTTAGCCCGGTCGCACGCGGGTTTTTGTGTAATTCCCCGCTGGACTTGGTCGCACTGGACGCCAAGGACATCCGGCGTAGCATGCCGCGCTTTGAGCCGGCCAACTATGCGGCCAACCTGGGTCTGATACCCGCTTATTTGGCTCTGGCGCGAGAGGCGGGGTGCACCCCGGCCCAGCTGGCGCTGGCCTGGTTACTGCACCAAGAGTCCTACATCGTGCCAATTCCTGGGACCACCAATGTGGACCACCTGACAGATGACCTGGGCGCGAGTGGCGTCACGCTGGCGCCCGACCTGCTGACCCGGCTGGATGGCTTGATCAACCAGAAAACTGTGCACGGTGCCCGTTATGGGGCGCAGTCGAGCGGTGAGGTGGATACAGAGTCGTTTTAAGGCAATGGAGTCGCTTCGTGCTATCGTCATCGTATGACTAACGTGAACGTGACGACAAGCCCTTCTTCAGCGCTGTCCCGGCATTTGCCGCTTGCAGGAGCCACCAATTTTCGTGATCTGGGCGGCTATGCCACGCAGGATGGTCACATCGTTCGTTGGCGTCGGCTGTTTCGCTCCGATCATCTGGCTGGCCTCACCACCGAGGATCGGGCCGTCCTGACGGCTCTGGGTTTAAACCGGGTATGTGACTTCCGCGGTGTTTCTGAGCGCGCTGAACTGGTCTGCAGCTTGCCTGACGCTACAGTGCATTCGCTGGCGATCGAGCCGACAGTCGTTCAAGGCATGAAGGCACTGCTCGATGCTGGCGAGTCAGTGACTGCGGCTCTGACCGTTGACCTGATGAAGCAAACTTACCGCGATTTTGTGATCGCTAACTCCTCCCGCTTTGCTGACTTGTTTGATTACCTGCTGGAGGACGACAGCCCTCTGGTGTTTCACTGTACAGCCGGCAAAGACCGAACCGGTTTTGCAGCCGCCCTGATTTTGTCTGCCCTGGGTGCGTCGCGGGATGTCGTCATGAAGGACTACCTGCTGACCAATACGCACTATCAGATGCCGGAGCGGACGACCGTTACATTGTCACAGGATGTCCTGAACGTTCTCTGGCGTGTTCAGGAAGGTTTCCTGGAGGCAGCGTTTGATGCGGTAGACACCGAGTTTGGTGGGGTAGAGCGTTACCTGAAAAACCAGCTCGGCCTCGACGCGTCACGACTGCAGCGCTTGCGCGAGCTTTATCTTCAAAAAATATAGCAAACTATTCAAGCCCAGCAAGGGCTGGGCTTGAATTTGAATTACAAATTATCGGTAAAGCTGCGCAACTTGTCTGAGCGGCTGGGGTGCTTGAGCTTGCGCAGCGCCTTGGCTTCGATTTGTCGAATCCGCTCGCGGGTCACATCAAACTGCTTGCCCACTTCCTCCAGGGTGTGGTCGCTGGTCATTTCGATGCCGAAACGCATCCGCAGCACCTTGGCCTCCCGAGGCGTTAGGCTGTCCAGGATATCCTTCACCACATCGCGCAGACCGGCCTGCATGGCGGCTTCCATGGGGGCGGTGTTGGCGCTGTCTTCGATGAAATCACCCAGGTGCGAGTCGTCGTCGTCCCCAATAGGAGTCTCCATCGAAATTGGCTCTTTCGCGATCTTCATGATCTTGCGGATCTTGTCTTCGGGGATCTCCATCTTGGCGGCAAGCACGCTGGCATCTGGTTCAAAACCGAACTCCTGCAAGTGCTGACGGCTGATGCGATTCATCTTGTTGATGGTCTCGATCATATGCACCGGTATCCGAATGGTACGGGCCTGGTCGGCGATAGAGCGGGTAATAGCTTGCCGAATCCACCAGGTGGCATAGGTCGAAAATTTATACCCTCGACGGTATTCGAATTTGTCTACCGCCTTCATCAAACCAATGTTGCCTTCCTGGATCAGATCCAGAAATTGCAGGCCCCGGTTGGTGTATTTTTTGGCGATCGAAATAACAAGGCGCAGGTTGGCCTCGATCATTTCTTTTTTGGCGGCGCGTGAAGATGCCTCGCCTTCGTTCATGCGCTTGTTGATGTCTTTCAAATGGTCCAGTGGCACCACCACCCGTGCCTGCAGATCGGTCAGCTTTTGCTGCAAGTCTTGCACTGGCGGAATGTTGCGCGCCATGATCGCACTCCAGGGCTTGCCTGCAGCGGCTTGTTTTTCAATCCATTTCAGATTGAGCAGCTGGCTGGCCACCTTGTTGTTGTGCTTGTCGCGGCCACTGAATTCGGCAATGAAATGCTCTTGGGGGTAGCCGCACTTGTCGACGATGATGCGGCGCAGTTCACGCTCTTTCTTGCGAATGTCGTCAACCTGGGCCCGCACCATGTCGCACAATTTCTCGATCGTTTTGGCAGTAAAGCGGATCGACATCAACTCGTCTGAAAGGGCTCGCTGTGTCTTCACATAGGTTGGCGTGCCATACCCTTCCTTGTCATAGACCTTGTGCACTTTTTCAAACAGATCGCGTAGGTTATCGAACCTGCTCAGGGCTTCGCGCTTGAGTTCTTCTAATTTTTTAGTCAGGGCCTTGGAGCCGCCCTTGCCGTCGTCGTCGTCTGCCGCATCAAACTCGTCGAAGTCTTCCTCGGCCACGTAATCGTCGGCTTCATTTGGGTTGGAGAAGCCGTCGACCACGGTGGTAATGACCACCTTGTTGTCGCGGATGTCTTCGCTCAAACGCAGGATTTCGGCAATGGTGGCGGGCGACGCTGAAATCGCCTCCATCATCGCCATCAAACCACCCTCGATGCGCTTGGCGATCTCAATCTCGCCTTCGCGCGTCAGCAACTCAACGGTGCCCATCTCCCGCATGTACATGCGCACCGGGTCAGTGGTACGGCCAAACTCGCTGTCAACGGTGGACAGGGCCGCTTCAGCTTCTTCTTCTGCTTCTTCCACCGTGGCGGCAGTCGAGACGTTGTTGTTCAGCAGCAGTGTTTCTGCATCCGGAGTCTGCTCATAGACCGCGACGCCCATGTCGTTCAACATGGTGATCACTACCTCCATGGTTTCGGCATCCACCAGTTTGTCGGGCAAGTGGTCCGAGATTTCGCCGTGAGTCAGGTAGCCACGGGTTTTGCCCATGGTGATCAGCGCTTTCAGGCGCAGGCGACGCTTGGCCATGTCTTCTTCAGACAAAACCGCCTCATCCAGGCCAAACTCCTTCATCAAGGCGCGCTCTTTCGCCTTGCTGATCTTCATGCGAAGCGGTTTAACCTTTTCGCCAGCGGCAACCGGCTCTCCGACCAAGTCGGCTTCTATGTCGGCCATATCGACATCTTCGACCGGATCGGCCACCAGCGTGGCTGATGGTTTTTTACCCCTCTTCGGACTGTCTGGCGGAGCCCCGTCGAGCTCGGTGGTACCTGGTTTCTGCGGACGCCCCGCCTTTTTTTTCGTCAGGGTGTCTGCGTCGTTCGGTAGACCCGCGGTAAGTTTCAATTTGATGGCGGGCGCTTTAGCCGTTGTCTTGTTGTCTATGGGTGGCTTGACTTTTCCGGCCGGTACGACCACAGCTGCCTTGCTAGTGGCCTTGCCGGTGGCGACAGGCGGAACCAGCTTAACCGTCGCTTTTGAGGTGGACAGATTTGCGATTTTTGGTTTGGGAACGACGGAATCGGTGGACTTTTTGGTAGGCATCTAAAAACCTCGGGAGATCAAAAACATGAGCATGTGACGCTGCCGCGATCATTGGCGAAGGCTGCTACGGCAACAAGATGACCCAGCGCAAGTTGTTTGGGCGAACATTTGGTGTGCAGTCCTTGCGGTGAGGTGGCCGGTCGTGATCTGAGTCATCGCTGGGCCTGATCCGGAGGTGCTGCTGTCGCGCTTGCAATCAGAGAAATCGGATTATACCTTTTTTCAGTGAGAGGCGCGTAATCGGCCTAGATTGGTCAAGGCACTTGAGTGGCCGTATCGGCACGTTCGCCTGCCAATTCCAATTGCCGTCGGCGAGCCTGAATTTCGCGGTAACGAACCAGTGCATTCGGGTCAAGCCGCGCTGCCTCTATGGCCTCGGTTTCCTGCGCTTTGAGACGCTCTACCAGCATTCTGTCGAGCAGTTGTCTTAGCTCGTGGCTGGATTCCTGCGCCAGTTGCTGCGAATCCAGCTCGTGGTCACCCATCAGGCGTATCCCGAGTTCTTCCAGACCATGTCCACGTAAGCCTTCGCGCAAGGCGACCCACGGTTGGTTGCCATGCTCCTGGAGTTGACCTTCCAGCCAAACAAACAAGGCGCCATGCGGCGCCGGGAGTTCACACAGCATGGCATGCTCCTCTGCCGTCAACGCGGCCAGTCCAGTCATGTTGCCCATCAGCAGGCGCACTGCATGATCGGCTCGACTCGCCGGTAGTGCTCGACCTCCCCAACGCGGCGACTGGGGCGATTTTAATGGTAAAAAAGGCTTGTAGCCCTTGAATTCATTGATATTGTTGCTATCAATTAAATAGCTTCTTGCTTTTCCGGATTTACCTGAGGCGGTCTTGGGTGTCCACAGCTCGGTCAGCTCCCGTGCGGCCAGTTGCACCAAATCGGCGATTTCACCGAGCAATTGCCGCTTCAGGGCACCATCGGGCAGTTGCATCCAGAGGAGTTTGGCTCTGCCAGCAAGTTGCGCCCGGCCCTCGGCGGTGTTCAGGTCGCAGCCATCGCGGGCCGAGTCGATCAAAAATCTGCTCAGTGGAACGGCATCGCTGATGTGCCGGGCGAATGCTTCACGGCCGAACGCCCGGATGAAGCTGTCTGGGTCATGTTCAGCTGGCAGGAACAAGAACTTGACGGTGCGCCCGTCGTTGGCATAGGGCAGTGCCGCGTCCAGCGCCTTACGCGCAGCACGCCGTCCGGCACCATCACCGTCGAAGCTGAACACCACTGAGTCGGTAAAACGAAATAGTTTTTGCACATGGTCAACTGTGCAGGCGGTGCCCAGAGTGGCGACTGCGTTTGGAAATCCCAATTGCGCCAGGGCCACCACATCCATATAGCCTTCGGTCACCAGGGCATAACCTGCTTCGCGCAGGGCCGGACGCGCTTCAAACAAACCATACAGTTCGCGGCCCTTGCTGAACACCGGCGTCTCGGGGGAATTGAGGTATTTGGGCTTTTCGTCGCCAAGTACGCGCCCACCAAAACCAATGCATTCGCCCTTGACGTTGCGGATCGGGAACATGATGCGGTCGCGAAAGCGGTCGTAACGTTTCTCGTCCTCACCGTCCTCAGCCTGCAAAATGACCAGGCCACTCTCCACGAGCAGCGGTTCATCGTAATTGGGAAAAACGCCGGCCAGGGCGCGCCAACCCTGGGGCGCATAGCCCAAGCCAAACTCCTTGGCGACGGCGCCAGACAGGCCGCGTCCTTTAAGGTAGTCCACCGCTTTGGGCGATTCCTTGAGGTGTTTCCGGTAGGCTTCGCCCGCCTTCTCCAGCACGTCGGTCAGGGTGTTCTGCTTTTGCCGTTGCTCCTGGGCTCGTGCCCTGTCTTGCGGGCTGGCTTCGTCTTCTGGCACCTGCATCCCGTACTGCTGGGCTAAGTCCTGAACAGCCTCAACAAAATTCATGCCGGCGTGGTCCATCAAAAAGCCAATGGCGTTGCCGTTCTTGCCGCAGCCAAAGCAATGGTAGAACTGCTTGCTGGGGCTGACCGAGAAGGAGGGCGATTTCTCGCCATGAAAAGGGCAAAGCCCCATGAAATTGGCCCCGCCTTTCTTCAACTGCACGTAACGGCCGACGATGTCGACCACGTCAGCGCGTGCCAGCAGCTCTTGAATAAAGGTTTGGGGAATGGCCACGGTTGCAGCGCTGTTTGTGGTGCCTTAGTCGCCCATCACAATGCCTTCGCGTCGCGGGTCGGCGCCACCCAGCCATACCGGTCTGGCCTGGCCTTGGTCTCGGGCAATGGCCTGCAGGCCACTGGTCATGTTGGCCTCACGCACCTCGTGCCCTCGCGCGTTGAGCGCATCGATAGTTGCTTTAGGGAAACGCTTTTCTTCCAGAACCGTGGGCCCATTCAGCGACGCGAAACTGGGAAGATTGATCGCAGTCTGTGGCGTTAATCCCCAATTGAGTACGCCGTAAAGCGTTTTTGCGACAAAGTGGATGATCAGGGCACCACCGGGGCTGCCACCGCTCATCAGTAAGGCGCCAGTGCCTTTGTCAAATACCAGTGTCGGCGCCATCGATGACCGTGGACGCTTCCCTGGCGCGACCCGGTTCGCCACAGGAAGGCCAGCGCTGTCGCGCGGCACGAAGCTGAAGTCGGTCAGTTCGTTATTCAGCAAAAAGCCACCCGCCAAGCCGGGTTGTGCATTGACCATCTGGCGTGCGCCGAAGGCGTCTTCGATGGTGGTGGTCATGGCAACGGCCCACCCATTGCCGTCAATGATGGAAATGTGGGAGGTACCGTATTCCATCTGATCAGACATAGGGGCAAATGCGGTTTGCGTCCCCTTGGGGGTTCCAGGCTTGGCAGTCTTCATGCTTGATGCGCCAGGATTTTGGCCGATTAGCCGGGCGCGCTCGGCCAGGTAGTCTGGATTCAGCAGACTCAACCAGCTGCCAGCGGGCGGGGAAACAAAATCAGGGTCCCCGAGATACTGGGCCCGATCGGCAAATGCTAAACGAGCTGCTTCGGTGTACAGGTGTAGCCACTGAGTGCCTGGAAGCCCTGCTTCCAAAGGCAGCTGCGCCGCGTTGGTTTGGTTCAGGGTGCCTAAAATCTGGCCAATTGCGATTGCGCCAGAGCTTGGGGGCGGAAAGCCGCAGATTCGGTAGTCGCGTGTATTTGCGCGGTAGTCATGGCAAAGGGCCGCGCGCTTGATAGCTTTGTAGTTAGCCAGATCAGCCATGCTCAGCTGACCTGGGTTGCTTGGGTGCAGTCTCACCTTATTGACGATGGCCTGCGCAATCTCTCCCTCATGCAGAGCTTTAGATCCCCCGGATGCGATTTTTCTGAGTACTGCTGCAAGGGCTGGGTTACGTAGAACATACCCTACGTCATGGGGTGTGCCGTCCGGCCTATAAAAATAGGCGGCTGCCACCGGGTCTTTTTTAAGATGAACCTCGGTTTTCAAAAGAGCGTTCAGCCTAGCGCTAACCTTAAAACCTCCTTCCGCCAGCACAATGGCCGGCTCTAGCAAAGTTGCCCATGGCAGCGTGCCATATTGCCCATGCACCATTTCCAGCATACGCACAGTCCCAGGCGCTCCCACGGCTCGACCGCCCACGACTGCGTCATAAAAAGCCATTGGCTTGCCGTCAGTGCCCAGGAAAAGACGCTCATCAGCGGCAGCGGGAGCGGTCTCCCGCCCATCAAAAGCCTCGACGTCAGCGCCATTGAAATGCATTAGGAACGCTCCGCCGCCGATGCCGCTGCTCTGCGGCTCCACCAAGTTCAGCACCATCTGTACGGCAATCGCTGCGTCGACCGCGCTGCCGCCGGCCCGAAGCACTTGGTAACCCGCATCGGTAGCCAGTGGGTTGGCGGCAGCCACCGCAAATCGCTGGGCTGACCAGCCAGGTTTTTCTGTATAGGCCGAGGACCCTTCGGGTTGTTCGGGTACCTGATAACGAAAATTAGAGGCTGTGGTGCAGCCCGCCAGGGCTGCGACTAGGCCGATCAAAAGCAGTTTTTCTCTCATGGTCTCTACGTTAACTGGAGGTCCAAGTTATCCCGGATAAAAACCGATACCCGACGAGGGCTGGTCATGCGCCCAATCGCGCCCATTCAGCGGAGTTATCGCGGTGCGAGACGGATTGCACCGTCCAGACGGATTACTTCGCCATTCAACATGTCATTTTCAAAAATATGTTTCGCCAGTTTGGCGTAGTCCCCGGGCGTGCCGAGCCTGGAAGGGAAAGGTACGCTGGCGGCCAGAGAGTCCTGCACCTCCTTGGGCATCCCAAACATCATGGGCGTACCAAAAATGCCAGGAGCAATCGTCATGTTACGGATGCCATTGCGGGCGAGATCACGCGCGATTGGCAGCGTCATACCCACGATGCCACCCTTGGAAGCACTGTAGGCAGCTTGACCAATCTGGCCGTCGTAGGCGGCAACCGAGGCGGTCGAGATCATGACGCCGCGCTCCCCGGTGGATTCTGGTTCGTTCTTGCACATCGCGTCGGCCGCTAAACGAATCATGTTGAAGCTGCCGACCAGATTCACCGTGATGCACTTGGTAAAGACGCCTAAGCTGTGGGCGCCGTGCTTGCCCACGGTTTTCTCAGCGGGCGCGATGCCAGCACAGTTAACCAAGCCCATCAATTTCCCCAAGCTGAGGGCCTTTGCTACGACGGTTTGGCCGTCTGTTTCGTTGCTCACGTCGCACCTGACAAATGCGCCTCCGATTTCCCGCGCCACGGCCTCGCCTTTGTCGACTTGCATGTCAGCAATCACCACCAGTCCGCCATGAGCCGCTAGCATGCGCGCCGTGCCCTCGCCCAGCCCTGAGGCTCCCCCCGTGACAATGAATACCTTACCCGCGATGTCCATGGTGTTCTCCGTGATTTCTGTTGACGTCCACGTCAATTATGACCCATCGATCGTGTCTGCCAAACCGTTCATGACATGGTCTGAATCCGTGAAAGCGGCGTGACGACAAGTTCAAGCGATGCAGGTTTTGCTGCTATACTCAGGCTCTTCGGGCAATCCTTAGGCGCGTAGCTCAGCTGGTTAGAGCACCACCTTGACATGGTGGGGGTCGTTGGTTCGAGTCCAATCGCGCCTACCAATTTTCTCTGTCTCATTCCATGGCTTCTCAGGGTAAACCTTGTGAGGCGTGGAATGGGTCCATCCCTAGAATGTGTCTCTTCGCGCCAAGGTGCAACTGGCCTTGGACGCAGTTGTAGGAGCCCCCATGCAGTCAAAAAAAATCGTCGAGCCCTCGAGTACTGTGCGGGTCATTAAAAAATACCCGAACCGACGGCTTTATGACACAGACACCTCGAGCTACATCACCTTGACGGAAGTTAAACGATTGGTGATGGAGAGCGAGCCCTTTGTTGTTCGCGATGCCAAAACTGGTGAAGATCTGACCCGGAGCATTTTGTTGCAAATCATCCTGGAAGAGGAGGCGAGCGGCTCGCCGATGTTTACCGCCCCAGTTTTGGCCAGTGTGATCCGCTTCTATGGGCACTCGATGCAGGGGCTCATGGGTGGTTACCTCGAAAATAATATCCAGACTTTGGTGGACCTTCAGGTTCGCTTTGCTGAGCAATCCAAAGGCTTGACACCGGAAACTTGGACGCAGCGTTTAGCCATTCAGGCCCCGGCACTGCAAGGCGTGTTGGGTGGTAACTTGGAACAGTCTCGAAAGATGTTTGAAAAAATGCAGGAGCAAATGCAAAAGCAAACAGGGCAAATGCTGGGTGCGTTTGGCATCAAGCGTTGATTTGCGTAATGTATGAGGTCATCAGCAGATGAGTGAATTGGTTGTTAAAAGCAAAAGTGCCATGGGGCCTAAGGTCGGGTTTGTTAGTCTGGGATGTGCCAAGGCGCTGACAGATTCAGAGCTGATTTTGACGCAGCTCAATGCCGAGGGTTACCAGACTTCCAAGACTTTCCATGACGCCGACTTGGTCATCGTCAACACCTGCGGCTTTATTGATGACGCTGTCAAGGAAAGCCTGGATACCATCGGGGAAGCCTTGGCTATCAATGGCAAAGTGATCGTAACGGGATGCCTTGGTGCCAAAGAGGGTGACGGAGGTGGAAACCTGGTCAGGCAGATGCATCCAAGCGTACTCGCTGTGACTGGCCCACAGGCGACCCAGCAGGTGATGGATGCTGTTCATGCGGCTTTGCCTAAGCCGCATGATCCGTTTCAGGATTTGGTGCCCAATTCCTTTGGCGTCGCCGGCATCAAATTGACGCCTAGGCATTACGCCTATATCAAGATCAGCGAAGGCTGCAACCACCGCTGTACTTTTTGCATCATTCCGTCGATGCGTGGCGACTTGGTCTCTCGCCCGATTGGGGACGTACTTCGGGAGGCGCAAGCACTGTTGGAGGGCGGCGTCAAAGAGTTATTGGTCATTAGCCAGGACACGTCAGCTTATGGCGTTGACGTTCAATACCGTACAGGTTTCTGGAACGGTACGCCCGTCAAGACGCGACTGCTGGAACTCGCGCAAGCCCTTGGCGATATGGCGCAACCTTACGGTGCCTGGGTGCGACTGCACTATGTCTACCCCTACCCCAGCGTTGACGCGGTACTCCCCTTGATGGCCTCAGGCAAGGTGCTGCCCTACTTGGACGTG
Organism: Comamonas sp. lk; assembly: GCA_943324505.2. Taxonomy (GTDB): domain Bacteria; phylum Pseudomonadota; class Gammaproteobacteria; order Burkholderiales; family Burkholderiaceae_C; genus Rhodoferax. The sequence goes on along the minus strand of CALPLW020000092.1, from coordinate 645 downwards.
CCCTTTCAGCACAGCCATCCCGACGTACTTAAACGCATGAAGCGCCCGGCCAGCGGCGAAAAGAATTTGGAACGGATTCAGCGTTGGCGTGAGACGTGTCCAGAAATCATTGTTCGCAGCACGTTCATTGCTGGGTTCCCTGGAGAGACAGAAGAAGAGTTTGCTCATTTGCTCGATTTCGTTCGTGAAGCTCAAATCGACCGGGCAGGTTGCTTTGCTTACAGTCCGGTTTCAGGGGCGGTGGCCAATGATATCGGCGGTATGTTGCCGGCTGAGGTGCGTGAAGAGCGGCGTGTGCGATTCATGGCTGTTGCTGAGGCTGTCTCCACGGCCAAACTGAAGCGACGCGTTGGCGCCACAATGCAGGTATTGGTCGACTCAGCGCCTTCAATGGGCAAAAAAGGTGGCACCGGACGATCTTATGCCGATGCGCCGGAGATCGATGGTGTGGTCAAGTTGCTCCCGCCAGAGAAGATCAGCAAGACGCTCAAAATGGGGGAGTTCACGCGGGCCAAGATCGTTGCGACGCAGGGGCATGACCTTGTGGCGCTGCCTATTTGATGCCTTGGGCCCGAGCACATTTATGGCAAAAAAAAGCCGCTGTTCTCACAGCGGCTTTTAGCCAAAACTTAGATCAGATGCAAT
>CALPLW020000091.1 GCA_943324505.2 Comamonas sp. lk | reverse complement strand
TCCAGGTTAAAAGGGCTGTGACAGCTGATTGTCGGGCCAGTAGCAGGCAGCCTGGCACCGCCGCTCAGCCGGCGGCGTCGGTCATATAGCGCGGCAGGCGGGCGCCACAGTGCTGGCAAAACACCGCCTCGGGCAGATGACCTTCGCTCAGGCACTCCTGGCAGGTCCGGGTGGTGGGTGCCGGCGCCATGCGGCGCGCCGTCATCTCGGCCGTGACGATACCAGTGGGCACTGCCAGCGTGCCCCAGCCCAGCAGCATCATGACGGAAGCGATCAGCCGGCCCAGATCGGTCTTGGGCGTGATGTCGCCAAAGCCGACGGTGGTCATGGTGGTGATGGCCCAGTAGACCGAGGTCGGGATGCTGGTAAAGCCGTTGTCTGGCCCCTCCACCACATACATCAATGTGCCCATGATCAACACGATCATCAGCACCGCAGACAAGAAAACCAGAATCTTGCGCCGGCTGGCCGCCAGGGCACGGCCCAGCGAATGAAACTCCACCAGGTAGGCGGTGAGCTTGAAAATACGAAACACCCGCAGCAGGCGCAGCACCCGCACATCGATCAGCGCGTGCACCTCAGGCACCAGCAGCGCCAGGTAGGTCGGCAGCAGGGCCAGCAGGTCGATCACACCATAAAAACTGCGGGCATAGCGCCAGGGGTGGCGCACACAGGCCAGGCGGGCCAGGTATTCCAGGGTGAAGGCGATGGTAAAAAACCATTCCAGCATGGCGAAGGTCCGACCATGGGTCGCAGCGATAGCCTGCACGCTGCCGGCCATGACCGCTGCAATGCTGCACAAAATCAACAGCACCAAGCCCTGGTCGAACAGGCGTCCACCCCGCGTGTCCGCCTCAAAAATGATGGTGTACAGGCGCAGGCGCCAGCCGGCCAGGGGCTTGCCCAGTTCACCCGCCGTCGTTCGACTGGCCATCAGGCGGCCTCGGCTTCCTGCAGCGCGCGCCACATCACCTTGCCGCTGCCGCTTTTGGGCAGCGCCTCGACAAACTGCACCACGCGCGGCACCTTGTAGACGGCCATGTGCTCACGGCACCAGCTGATGATGTCGGCCTCACTGACGGTACCGCGGTGCGAGGCGCGCAGCACCACCACCGCCTTGACCGATTCGCCGCGGTAGCTGTCACGCGTGGCGATGATGCAGGCCTCCTGAATGCCGGGATGGCGGAACATCAGGGCCTCGACCTCGGCCGGCCAGACCTTGAAGCCCGAGGCATTGATCATGCGCTTGAGCCGGTCGGTCAGGAAGAAATAGCCGTCGACATCGACGTGACCGAGATCGCCCGAGCGGAAGAAGCGTTTGCCCTCCAGCGTGATGAAGGCGGCGGCCGTGGCCTCCGGGCGCTTCCAGTAGCCCTGAAACACCTCGGGCCCGTGCATGATGATTTCGCCCTGCTCGCCCACTGGCATCTCCAACAGTGTTTCCGGGTCAATGACGCGGGCATCTGTGCCCATGAAGGGAATGCCCAGGCATTGCTGCTTGGGCGCATCCGGCGGGTTGCTGTGCGAGGGGGCGGCGGTTTCAGTCAGGCCATAGCCCTCGATGTAGCGCAGGCCGAACTGCTCGAACAGGCGCTGTGCCACGGCCTGCGGCATGGCCGCGCCACCGCCGCCGATGTAGACCAGGCTGGAGAGGTCAAAGCCCGCAAAGTTCGGGCTTGCCATCAGGTCGATGACCATGGTGGGGATGTTGGTCCAGTGCGTGACGCGCCGGGCCGAAATCAACCGGCCAGCCAGCTCGCGGTGCCAGCGCGGCATCAGCACCAGGGTAGCGCCACTGCGAATGCTGGTGTGCATCATGCTGACCATGCCGGTGATGTGGAACATCGGCACTACCGCCAGCACCACATTCTCGGCCGACCCATTGCCCCACAGGCCGCTGGCGACCGCGTTGTGCATGATGCTGGCGTGGGTGTGCATGCAGCCCTTGGGCAGGCCCGTGGTGCCGCTGGTGTAGGGCAGGATGGCTAGGTCGGCCGGGCCCGCCGTCAGCGGCCCGAGAGGTAGCTCATTGGCCAGCGCCCCGGTCCATTCGTGAAGCTGGCCACCGACCAGCACAGGCGCCGGGTGACGGGTCAGCAACCAGTCGGTCCAGGCGGCGGGCGGCGAGTCTTCACCGGCCACATCGGCATCAAAAGCGTCGGTGAAATGGCTGACCAGCAAGTGGGCCAGTCGCAGCGTTGGCGCCAGCGCATTGCTAGCGCCCGCCAGCTCGGCCGCCAGGTCTGCGGTGGTGATGGCCACCCGGGCATCGGGGTCGGTGATGTAATGCTTGAGTTCCTCCGTGCGGTTCATGGGGTTGACCGGCACCACCACCGCATTGGCCCGCAGGATCGCAAAATGGGCAATCACCAGCTGCGGGCAGTTTTGCATGTTCAGCACCACGCGATCACCCGAATTAACGCCCAGCCCTTGCAAACAGGCGGCCAGGCGCTCTGCTTTTTGTAGCAACTGGGCGTAGCTAATGACCCGGCCAAAAAACACCAGGGCGGCCTTGTGCGGGTAGCGACGCGCGCTGGTCTCCAGGTTGTCCCACAGCGAGGTGGCCGGCGGCGTAATCGCATGCGGCAGCCGGCTCGGCCAGAAACGATGGTGGGCACGTAGGCTGCTTGGCGTGGGCATTGCGGGCTGTGTCGGATCCAGATCCATGATGGGGAGCTCTCCTATTCAGGCGGTCGAAACAAACGCTGGCTTACACAAACGCGAGAATACGGGACGCCGGCCTGCACAAGCCCAGTTGGTGTCACAGCCGGGACCGGGCTTGGGGATGGAAAATTGGCACTGATATTGCGTATTTAACCTCGAGGTTTTTGTGACCCGGGTCAGCTTATGTATTTTTCGCATGACCTTCAAGCGTAAACCCGAATGCTTTCGTAAATCGGTGCTGCTAAAGTCGACATCCAGGACGTCTTTGCAGTCACCTGCCCAGGTCCCCCTGTTGGTTCAATTATTTACACTGGAGTTTTTCAATGAAACTGAGCAAATTAAGCACCCTTGCAGCCGCTGCGGCTGCCGTGGTCACACTGACAGCCACACCGGCCCACGCGGGCAAGACCATTGACGCCATCAAGGCACGCGGCCAAGTCATCTGTGGCGTCAACCCCAGCCTGCCGGGCTTCGCGGCTGCCGACAGCCAAGGCAACTGGACCGGCTTTGACGTCGATATCTGCAAAGCTGTCTCGGCCACCGTCCTGAGCGACGCGACCAAAGTCAAATGGACCCCCCTGAACGCATCGCAACGTTTCGCTGCTCTGCAGGCTGGTGAAATCGATGTGCTGTCGCGCAACACCACCTGGACCCTGACCCGCGACGCTTCGCTGGGCCTGAACTTCACCGGCGTCACTTACTATGACGGCCAGGGCTTCATGGTCACCAAAAAATCCAAGATCACCAGCGCCAAGCAGCTTAAGGGCGCCACGGTCTGCGTGCAATCGGGCACCACCACTGAGAAAAACCTGGCCGACTACTCCAAGGCCATGAAGCTCAACATGAAGCCAGTCGTGTTCGAGACCCAGGAAGCCACCAACAAGGCGTATTTCACTGGCCGCTGCCAGGTTTACACGACCGACGCCTCGGGCCTGGCATCGGTGCGTAACAAAGAAGCCACCAACCCCGCTGACCACCTGATCCTGCCGGACCTGATCTCGAAAGAACCTCTTGGCCCGTCGGTGCGCCGCGGTGACGACGAGTGGTTTGCCATCGTCAAGTGGGTGGTGTTTGCTCTGATTGAAGCCGAAGAATATGGCATCACCCAAGCCAATGTGGACCAGATGAAATCCAGCACCGACCCGGTCGTGCAACGTATTCTGGGCACCTCGGAAGACACTGGCAAGCTGTTGGGTCTGGACAAAGAATGGGCGTATCGCGCGATCAAGGCCGTGGGCAATTACGGCGAAATGTTTGAGCGTAACCTCGGGCCGAATTCGACTCTGAAGCTGCCGCGTGGCGCCAATAACCTCTGGAGCAAGGGCGGACTGATCTACGCCCCGCCAGTGCGTTGAACCCAACGGGCATGAAGCCCGCCCGACCAGCCCCGCCGAAAAAGCGGGACTGGTCTTGGCGAAGCCAGGCACTTCGCAGTGTGCTGTACCAGGTGGTGGCGCTGGCGCTGGTCTTCAGCGCCGGCTACTACCTGCTGGGCAACACGCTTGACAACATGCGTTTGCGCGGGATCAAGAGTGGCTTTGACTTCATCACGCAGCCGGCCGGTTTCGGCATCGGCGAAAGCATTGTTCCGTTTGACTCCGCAGAAAGCTATGGCAAGGCGTTTGCTGTTGGCCTATCTAACACCCTGCGCGTCGCTGTGGTGGGCATTGTGCTCGCTACCCTGCTCGGCACCCTGATCGGCATTGGCCGACTGTCGCGCAACGTCCTGTTGCGCTCGCTCTGTGGCGCCTACGTCGAATTCTTCAGAAATGTGCCGCTGCTGTTGCAGTTGTTCATCTGGTATTTCATCCTGACCGAGACCCTGCCCACGATTGAAGAGGCACTGCGGCCGCTGCCCGGCGTCTTTTTCAGTAAAAACGGCTTGCAATTTGCCATCCCGGTCTGGGCGGACAGCCATGTCTTCACGCTGGCCGGCTTTGGCCTCGGCCTGCTCAGTGCCTGGTGGTGGGGTCGTCAGACCCGTCAGCATTTCGAAGCCACCGGTCGATCGCGTCCTGTCTGGCTGCCTGGCCTGTTGCTGATCATCGGCATGGGGCTCTTGGGCTGGCTGGCTGGTGGAAGCCCAGCGGCGCTGGACATCCCCGAAAAATCCGAGCTCAATGTCGTGGGTGGTGGCTCGGTCACGCCCGAGTACATGACGGTGCTGGTTGGGCTGACCATCTACACCGCTGCCTACATTGCGGAGATTGTGCGTGGTGGTATCCAGGCTGTGCCGTTTGGCCAGCACGAGGCCAGCGCCGCGCTCGGTTTGTCGCGGGGCAAGGAAGTGCGGCTGGTCCTGCTGCCGCAGGCGCTGCGGGTGATCATCCCGCCGGTGACCAGCCAGTTCCTCAACCTGACCAAAAACTCATCCTTGGCGGTGGCCGTTGGCTACCCCGATCTGGTGTCGATCTCCACCACGTCCCTGAACCAAACCGGCCGTGCCATCGAGTGCATCGCCATCATCATGGCCTGCTACCTGACGCTGTCCTTGCTGACCTCCTGGTTCATGAACGCGTACAACCGTCGCTCGCTGCTCAAAGAGCGCTGAAGTCTCGCCATGTCCCAACAGCCTTATGTCTTTCAAACCGTCGCCAGCCGGCCACCCCCACGACCGGTGGGCGGTTTGCTGCCCTGGATACAGCGCAACCTGCTCGACGGCTGGACCAATGTCCTGATCACCCTGCTGATACTGACGCTGCTGGCGCTGGCGGTCCCGCCCATAGTGCAATGGGGATTGCTGAATGCCGTGTTCGGCCCAGACAATGCCGCCTGCCGCGCCGCCGCCGCAGCCTCACCCCAAGGCGCCTGCTGGGGCGTGGTGGCCGAGAAATACCGGCTGATTTTTTTCGGCCGCTACCCGTACGAGCAACAGTGGCGGCCGATGGTGGCCTGCGCCCTCATGATCGGCGCCATTGTTGCCAGCTGCTACCGGCCCTTCTGGCGCGGTTGGCTGATTGGCCTGTGGGCCCTGGTGCTTGGCGCGTTTTTCGTGCTGATGATGGGCGGACGCTTTGGCTTGGTGCCGGTGGAGACCTCGCGCTGGGGCGGCTTCCCCCTGACCGTCATGCTGTCCACGGTCAGTCTGCTGATTGCCTTCCCGCTGGCCATTTTGGTGGCCTTGGGACGTCAGTCCAAAATGGCCGGCATACGCACCATTTGCGTGCTTTACGTGGAACTGATTCGGGGCGTCCCGCTCATCTCAGTGCTGTTCATGGCCTCTTTCATGCTGCCGCTGTTCATGCCGCAAGGCAGCACCATCGATGTGCTGGTGCGGGTGCTCATCGGCATGACCCTGTTTACCGCCGCTTACCTGGCCGAGGTGGTTCGGGGCGGCCTGCAGGCCTTGCCCAAGGGCCAGGTCGAAGCCGCGCAGTCGCTCGGGCTTGGTTACTGGCAAACCACCTTCAAGGTAGTGCTGCCTCAGGCCTTGCGCCTGGTGGTGCCCGCCACCATGAACACCTTCATTGGCGCCTTCAAGGACACGTCACTGGTCACCATCGTGAGCCTGTACGACCTGACCGGCGCGCTGCAGCTCGCTTTGGGCGACGCCGACTGGCGCAAGTTCTTCTTTGAAGGCCAGTTGTTTGTGGCGGCCATCTACTTTGTGTTCTGTTACGCCATGTCGCGCTACAGCTTGTGGATTGAGCGCCACCTCAACACCGGCACCCGCCGCCAATAATTTTTTCAGACGATCTAAACAATGACTACAGAATCTCCCATCATTGAATTCGCAGGCGTCAACAAGTGGTTTGGTGAGTTCCATGTGCTTCGCGACATCAACCTTCGGGTCGCCAAAGGTGAGCGCATCGTGATCTGCGGGCCCTCGGGCTCGGGCAAATCAACCCTGATCCGCTGTATCAACCGGCTTGAGGAGCACCAGGAAGGCAAGCTGGTGGTGGACGGCACCGAACTCAGTGACGACATCAAGGCAGTCAACGCCATACGCAAAAGCGTGGGCATGGTGTTTCAGCAGTTCAACCTGTTCCCGCACCTCACCGTTTTGGAAAACCTCACACTCGCGCCCATGTGGGTGAGCGGTGTTCCCAAAAAAGAAGCCGAAGAGCGCGCCATGCAGCAGTTGCAACGGGTGCAGATCACCGAACAGGCCAGCAAGTACCCCTTGCAACTGTCTGGCGGCCAACAGCAGCGCGTGGCCATTGCCCGCGCCCTGTGCCTGACACCCAAGATCATGCTGTTTGATGAGCCCACCTCCGCGCTCGACCCGGAAATGATCAATGAAGTCCTCGACGTCATGAAAGAGTTGGCGCATCAAGGCATCACCATGCTGTGCGTGACGCACGAAATGGGCTTTGCCCGCTCTGTGGCCGACCGGGTGATCTTCATGGACCACGGACAAATTGTTGAAGAAAACACGCCCGACGAGTTCTTCAACCATCCGAAGAGTGATCGCACACGCGACTTTTTGTCCAAGATCCTGGCTCACTGATCTGGTTTATTGTCCGGCGGCAAATCGCACCGGTCCAGCTGCGGTACAGTAACGGCACTGTGATCACCGTCGCCCTGCGCTCTCTGTTCGTCGCTCTCGCATTGAGTCTGCTCTCACTGGGTTCATGGGCCTGCGCCTACACGACCGCAACGCCAGCACTGTTGATCAACCCGCCGCAAACGGGGGCCCAGGGTCATCAGGTGGCACTGTCGCAACCCCCCAGCCAGTTTGCTGCCAACCCGACACGCACGGATGAACAGGGCCTGGCAGGCACCCACTGCCAGAACTGCGAGACTTACGCCAGTTGCTGCCAGACACCCGCTTTACTCCCGGAGTGGCACTTGGTAGTGGCCCCGGCCCTGCCCCAAGCGTCCTACCAAGACAAGGCGACGCCGTTTGCCAGCGCTACCGACACGCCCAGCCTTAAGCCACCCATTTCCTGAACTCGCGAGCACAGCCACGTCTGAATGACGGGTTGCCAGCCTCGCCGATGCGCACGACGCCGAAGTATGCCTTCGGCATCCGTCACTCAGGAGATTCACATGAAAGTCAATGTTGCCCTGGCCTGTGCCTGGGCTTGTTTGCAAGTTTCAGGGTGGGCGCAGTCCAGCGTCACCGAGCCTGACGGCCAAGCCTGGCGCCGTGCCAATGCTGCCGTAGGCCAGCACCAGCGTGGCCATGCCGACATCCTGGCCCAGGAGGCTGCCCAAGCCAAGGTGGCGGGCCAACGAGCCAGCGCGGCTGGGCCTGTTCTGAGTCTGCGCCAAGCCACCACGATGGCCCTGCGACAGCGCCCGGATTTATGGCTGGGCCCGGCCCTCAATACGCTGGAAACTGCGCGAATCAACGCGCAAGTGGCGCAACTCAGCCACCAGGTCAGTCGTGCCTGGGTCGAGGCCGTGGCGGCGAACCAAAGCGCGGCCTACCTGCAGGACGCGCTGGAAGCCGCTGAAGCGGGCACCGAATTGGCACAGCGCATGGCTGCCGTGGGCAATTGGAGCCAGATGCAGCGCGTCCAGACCCAGCTACTGCAATCAGACGCGGCCACAGCGCTTGCCGTGGCACGGCAGCAGGCTTTGAGCACCCGGGAACGGCTGGTGCGCTTGCTCGGCTTGTGGGGCGAGGCCGCCAAATTTGGCCTGCCGACCCGGCTGCCCGACTTACCAACCTCGCCCATGGCAGCGCAGGGGCTGGAGGAAGCCGCCCTGCGCCAACACCTGCCCACCGCCTTGGCGCAGGCCCACGCTGATCGGCAGCGTGCCGCGGTCAGCGCCAAGAGCTTGGTCGATTGGCAAGCTCTGGCAGCGGGCATCACACCGACCTGGCGCGAATCGGCCCAGGATGACACCGCAGCACTGGCCACCTTACTCACCCAGGCGCCAGTGCTCGACACCCGCCAAAATGCCCTGCGCCACGCCCTGGAAGATGCCATCCCCGCCCTGGTTGAGGCTGACACGCTCACCAGCAGCACGCGCAGCCGCGCCCGCGAAGCCTACGGGCGCTACCGCTCAGCCTACGACCTGGCACGCCATCAGCGCGACGACGTCGTCGCGTGGCGAACCACCTTGCAGGAGGAAACCCAGGCCCGCTACAACGGCATGCTGCTCAGCACCTGGGACCTGCTGGCCAGCGCTGGCGCCCGCATCCGCAGTGTGAACGCCGCCCTGCTGGCCCAACGCGATTTCTGGCTGGCCCATACCGACCTGCAAGGCGTAATAGCGGGCCTGGACATTGATTTTTCAGCAGAAGCCGCTGGCCCGGCGCAGGGCGCCAATGCCCAACCGGCCCATTGACCTTTGACCTTTGACGATGGACAGCACAATGCAACGACGACATTTTTTTACCAGCGCCGCTGTCTCCACGGCAGCAGTGGCCGTGGCCAGCATCAGCCGGGGGGCGCTGGCGGCCCTGCCCGAGCCGGTCATCATGCGCGGCGCCGTCACGGCACCGCCACTGGCCCCCACCACGGGCCGGCCTTACCGGCCGGTGGTCACGCTCAACGGCTGGACCGCGCCCTGGCGCATGAAGGATGGCGTGAAGGAGTTCCACCTGGTGGCTGAGCCGGTGGTGCGCGAGATCGCCCCCGGCATGCAGGCCACCTTGTGGGGCTACAACGGGCAAAGCCCGGGGCCGACGATCGAGGTGGTCGAGGGCGACCGGGTGCGGGTGTTTGTCACCAACAAGCTGCCCGAGCACACCACCATCCACTGGCACGGCCAACGCCTGCCCAACGGCATGGACGGCGTGGGCGGCATGACACAGCCGCAGATCCCGGTCGGCAAGACCTTTGTCTATGAGTTCGTGGCGCGCCGTCCCGGCACCTTCATGTACCACCCCCATGCGGACGAAATGACGCAGATGGCCATGGGCATGATGGGCTTCTGGGTCACCCACCCGAAAGCACCCCACCCGCTGATCAGCGAGGTAGACCGCGACTTCTGCTTTCTGCTCAATGCCTACGACATCGAGCCGGGTGCCAGCACCCCCAAGGTCAACACCATGCTCGAGTTCAACCTCTGGACCTGGAACAGCCGGGCCTTTCCGGGTATCGACTCGCTCAACGTGCGCCTGGGCGACCGGGTGCGGCTGCGGGTGGGCAACCTGACCATGACCAACCACCCGATCCACCTGCACGGGCATGAGTTCGAGATCACCGGCAGCGATGGCGGTCCCTGGCCGCTGGCCGCACGCTGCCCCGAGGTGACCGTCGATGTGGCCGTCGGCCAGATGCGCCAGTTGGAGTTTGTGGCCGACGAGGAAGGCGACTGGCCCCTGCATTGCCACAAGAGCCACCACACCATGAACGCCATGGGGCACGCCGTGCCCACCCTGATCGGCGTCGATCACGTGGGCCTGGTGAAAAAAATACAGAAGCTACTCCCCGACTACATGGTGATGGGCGAGCGCGGCATGGCCGACATGGGCGAGATGGAAATGCCCCTGCCCGACAACACCCTGCCCATGATGACCGGCACCGGCCCCTTTGGTGCGCTGGAGATGGGCGGCATGTTCACCACTCTGAAGGTGCGGCGGGACCAGGCCCCCGGCGACTACCGCGACCCGGGCCCGTTCACCCAGCCACCCGGCACCCGGGCCTTTGAATGGACCGGCGCCCTGCCGGCCGCCAGCCGTCAACGCGAGCCTCTGGCGGCCTCGGCCACCACCCCAGCCATGAACGTCAAAAAACCTGCAACCGGCCACAAGCACTGAACGAGATCATGATGAAAATACTAAAATTGATAGCAATACTCTCAATAACCACGGGGGCTACAGCCGTTTTTGCTCATAATAATTCGGCGCACTCCAGCGCGCCAGTCGAGAAAGTGCAGACTGCCTGGGGCATTGCCGGTGACGCCAAGGCCGTTAACCGGACCATCACGGTGACCATGACTGACCAGATGCGCTTCATCCCGGCCGAACTGCAAATCCGCGCGGGCGACACTGTCAAACTGGTCGTCCGCAACGCAGGCAAGGGCCTGCATGAACTGGTGATCGGCACCAAGACCGAGCTAGACGCCCATGCCGCGCTGATGCTCAAGTTCCCGGACATGGAGCACAGCGAGCCCTACATGACCCATGTCAAACCGGGCAAGACCGACCAGCTGATTTGGACCTTCAACCGCGTTGGAGAATTTGAATTTGCCTGCCTGCTGCCCGGCCATTACCAGGCCGGCATGGTCGGCAAGATCAAGGTCAGCGCAGCAAGCACCCCAAAACCTTGAGGATCACACCATGAACCGTCGACATCTGTTGACCCACGCCTGCGTGCTGCTGAGTCTTGCGCCCCTGGCCAGCCAAGCCCAGACCCAAAGCCCCGCCCGGCCACGGCTGGAGGTTTGGAAGACCGCCAGCTGCGGCTGCTGCAAAGACTGGGTCAAGCACGTTCAGGCAGCCGGCTTTGAGGTCAAGGCCCATGATGTGAGCGACGACGCCAAACGCCAAAAGCGCCAGCAGCTCGGCCTGCCCGAGGCCTTCGGCTCCTGCCATACCGCTGTGGTGGACGGCTATGTGGTTGAGGGGCATGTGCCGGCTCGGGAGATCAGCCGGCTGCTCAAAGAGCGGCCTCAGGCGGTGGGGCTGACAGTTCCCGGTATGCCGGTGGGCTCACCGGGCATGGACGGCCCGGAATACGGCACCCGGCGCGACAAGTTTGCCGTCGTGCTGGTCCAGCGCGATGGCCGCCAATCGGTTTATCAAAACTACCCATGAAGGACGTCAAGCCATGACCAAATTTCGCCCACTGCTGCTGACTACTTTGCTGTTCGGCATCGGCCTGGCAGCCACCGCTGCTGAACCCACCGAGGCTGAGGTCCGCAAGGTAGACCTCAGCGCGCGCAAGATCACGCTCAAACATGGCGAGATCAAGAACCTGGAGATGCCGCCCATGACCATGGTGTTCCAGGTCTCCAACCCCGCGCTGCTGGGTGGCATCAAGACCGGTGACAAGGTGCGCTTTACTGCAGACAAGGTCAACGGCGCCTACACGGTGCTGACGCTGGAGCCGGCCAAGTAAAGGTGGGCACTGAGCGGCAAGGCGGCGTGGATAATCCGACCGCCATGTCCGATTCTCAATTTACCAGCGCTGACAGCATCACCCGGGTGGCCGGCATTGAGGTCGGCCAGTTCACCGACACCCGCCGCCCCACCGGCTGCAGCGTGGTCATTGCCCGCGCCGGCGCCGTGGCCGGCGTGGATGTGCGGGGCGCAGCGCCCGGCACCCGAGAGACCGACCTGCTGCACCCCTCCAACCTGGTAGACAGGGCGCATGCCATTCTGCTGGCGGGCGGCAGCGCCTGGGGGCTGGACGCCGCCGCGGGCGTCATGCGCTGGCTGGAGGAACAGGGCATTGGCCTGGACGTGAAGTTTGGACTGGTGCCCATCGTGCCTGCCGCCGTGTTGTTTGACCTGCCTGTGGGCGATGCCCGTATCCGGCCCGACGCGCAGGCCGGCTACCTGGCCTGCCAAGCCGTCAGCCGCCAGCCGCCAGCGCAAGGCAATGTCGGTGCTGGCGCTGGCGCCCTGGTTGGCAAATTGTTTGGTCTGGCACGCGCCATGCGCGGCGGGATTGGCAGCGCGTCTGTCACGCTGGACGGCGTGACCGTGGGGGCCCTGGTGGCCTGCAACGCCCTGGGCGATGTGATCGACCCCGACACCGGCCAGGTGATTGCCGGCGCCCGCACGGCCGACGGCAAAGCCCTGCTCAACATCCGGCGCGCCATTCTGGCCGGCGAAAAGCCCCAGCCGCTGCTGGCCGGCACCAACACCACCATCGGCGTGATCGCCACCGACGCGATTCTGACCAAGGCGCAGGCGCACCGGCTGGCCCAGGTGGCGCACGACGGCCTGGCGCGCAG
>CALPLW020000090.1 GCA_943324505.2 Comamonas sp. lk | reverse complement strand
GGGTACCGGTGCCAGGCGCAATCGACGGGTCAAAACCGTCAATGTCGATCGTCAGGTAGTAGTTCAGCCCAGTCGGGATTTGCGCCAGCACACCGGCGGTGCCGAGCCGGCGCACATCGCGCACCGACAAGATTTGAGAGCCGGCGGCGCGGGCAGCAGCGTAGTCGTCACGGTTGGACGAGGACACATTGCGAATGCCAATTTGCGTCATGCCGACCACATGGTCCATCTCGGAGGCACGGCGCAGCGGGTTGCCGTGGCCGTAGCGCACGCCGTGGCGCTGATCGACGAAATCCAGGTGGGCATCGACATGCAGGATATGGATCGGGCCGCGCCCTTCAAAGGCCTTCATCACCGGCGCATGAACCGAATGGTCACCGCCCAGCACCACCGGCATAGCGCCCTGCTCCAGCATCTTGCGCACCGCCAGCTCAATATTGGCATTGCTGCCGGCCATGTCGGTATGGATGATGTCGGCGTCGCCCGCGTCCACGATGCGTACCTCCTCGCGGGTGAGGTACATCACGTCGTCTTCAAAATCATAGGCCCCGGCGTGGCCAAACGAGAACAGGGTGGACGCCTCGCGGATGCCGCGTGGCCCAAAACGGGCGCCAGCGCGCCACTGGGTACCCATGTCGTTCGGTGCGCCCAGCACCGCCACATCGGCATTGATCTGGTCCCAGTCGGTCACGGGCGGCGCCTTGGCAAAGGTGCAGTGGCCCACAAAGGGCAGGTTCAGGCGGCCGGCTTCGTAGGCGTTGTCTGCCATGGCAAGGGTTCCTTGTTCGGTAGGGTGGGTTCGGGTTAAAGAAACTTGAGCGCTCAGTGTAAGTTGGGCCTGATTCCCTCCAATAACAGGCCTAGGCGCGGCAGCGCCGCCACTGCATTGGCTGTGCTGGCCTGCGCCATGGCTTCGGGCGTGATGCCACGCAGCGCTGCCAGGGCAGCACCAATGCGTGGCAACTGCTGAGGGCTGTTGCGGCCCTGCGCTTGCCCGGCGGCGCGCGCGGCCGCCGTGGTGTACAGCCAGTGCGGCGGCATGTCAGGCGCATCCGTCTCCAGCACCAGCGCTTCGAGCGGCAGCTCGGCCGCCAGCCGGCGCAGCTGCAGCGCACGGTCATAAGTGAAGGCGCCGCCAAAGCCGAGCTTGAGGCCGACACCGACCAGGCGCTTAGCCTGCTGGCTGCTGCCATTGAAGGCATGGGCGATGCCCTGCCACGGGCCCGCCCCGGCGCCGACTTCGCGCAAACCTTGGAACAGCTGATCGGCCGAACGCCGCACATGCAGGATCACCGGCAAACCATGCTTGCGCGCCAAGCGCAGCTGCGCCCGGTAAAAGTGCATCTGCCGCTCCCGCAGCGGGCTCTGGCACAACGCCGGCACCAGGTAATCCAGACCAATCTCACCCACCGCCACCAGGCGCGGGTCATCGCGCTGCGCCGTCAGGGCGGCGTCCAAGGCGTCAAGGTCATGTTCACCGGCCTGTGCCACGTAGAGCGGGTGAATGCCCAAGGCATAGCTGTCGCCATGGGCGTAGGCCAGGCTGCGAACAGCCTCAAAGTTAGACACCTCCACCGCCGGCAGCACACAGTGCACCACGCCCTTTCGCGCCGCTTCAGCCCGCATCGCCAGCACGTCGTTGGCAAACTCGGTGGCGTCCAGATGGCAGTGGGTATCAATCCAGCTGATCATGGCTCCAATCCCCGCGACTCGCCCACAGGTTCAGTCGCCAGCGCTTGGACCGCCTGGTAATGACTGAGAAACACCCGGCCACTGAGCGCCTGCAGAAAGTGGGTACCCTGGAGCCGGTCCATCACGGGTCCTTTGACCTCGCTCAGGTGAAAAGCCATACCGGCGTCACGCAGGCGCCGGTCGATCGCCTCCAGGCTCTCTAGCGCGCTGGCGTCGATGTCATTGACTGCGGAGCATTGCAGCACGATGTGCCGGGCCTGCGGGTGCTCGGCCACCACGTCATTGACCCAGTCTTCCAGGGCACGGGCGTTGGCGAAGTACAGGCTCTCGTCCACGCGCAGGCTCACCAGCCTGGGGCTGGTGCCCACTTGGTGCCGCAACACGTTGCGAAAGTGCTCGGTGCCCGGCACCAGCCCTACCTCAGCCATGTGGGGTCGGCTGGTGCGGTACAGGAACAGGCCCAGCGACACGGCCACGCCCACCACCAGCCCCACCTCGACCCCCTGCGCCAACGTCATCAACAAAGTGGACAGCACGGCCACGAAATCGGTCCTGGAGTAGGCCCAGGTCCGCTTGAGGATGCCCAAATCCACCAGCGACAAAACCGCCACGATGATGGTGGCCGCCAGCGTGGCCTGGGGCAGGTAGTACAGCGCGGGCGTCAGAAAGAGCGACGCCAGGGTAATGCCAATCGCGGTGTAAACGCCGGCTGCCGGGGTCTGGGCGCCCGCGTCGAAATTCACCACCGAGCGTGCAAAACCACCGGTCACCGGGAAACCGCCTGTGAAAGCCGCCGACAGGTTGCTGGCGCCCAGTGCCACCAACTCCTGGTCCGGCTCAATCCGCTGACGCCGTTTGGCGGCCAGGGTTTGGCCCACAGACACCGATTCCACAAAGCCCACCACACTGATCAGCAAGGCCGGCACCGCCAGCGCTTGCCAGAGTGCCAGGTCCCACAGCGGCAGGGTCAGCGGCGGCAGGCCTTGGGGCACGGTACCCACGATCTTCATGCCCTGGCCCTTCCAGTCCAGCGCCCAGGCCAGCACGGCTGTGACAACAATCGCTGCTACCGGGCCGGCTTTGGCCAGCGCATCGGCCAGCCGGGCAGTCAGCCCCAGCTTGACCAGCAGCGGCTTCAGGCCCTTGCGCACCCAAAACAGAAACGCCGTTGCCAGCACCCCCACCGCCAGCGTGAGCCAGTGGGTATTCGGCGCCTGCACAATCAGGGCGTGGACCAGCTCGATGAAGTTGTGGCCCTCGGCCTTCACGCCCATCAGGGTCTTGAGCTGGCTGGCCGCGATCAGCAGGCCCGAGGCCGAAATGAAACCGGAGATCACCGGATGGCTCAAAAAATTGGCCAGAAAGCCCAGCCGCAGCAGCCCCATGAGCAATAGCATCGCGCCTGACAGGAAGGCCAGGGTGATGGCCACCGCCCAATAAGACGCCGTGCCCACTGCCGCATGCTCGCCAATGGCCGCCGCCGTCATCAGCGACACCACGGCAACAGGCCCTACCGCCAGCACCCGGCTGGTGCCGAACACGGCATAGAGCAACAGGGGGGCCACGCTCGCATACAGACCCACCTCGGGTGGCAGGCCAGCCAGCAGCGCATAGGCCAGGCTTTGCGGGATCAGCATGATGGTGACGATCAGCGCCGCCACCAGGTCGCTGACCAGCGTGCTTCGGTCGTAGCGACGCCCCCAGTCCAGCACCGGGAGCGACGGCAGCCAACCGGCCAGCCTTGAGGGCGACGCCATCAGCCCACCATCTCGGGCTTGGCCAGCCACTCACGGCCCTTGAGCATGGCGTCCCAGTACAGCGGGGGCAACACGCGCTCCTTGAGGTACCAGGCCAGCGCCGAGGGGCGGGTGCCGTCGATCAGCCATTTCGGGAAGCTCGGGGCCAGCTTGCCACCGTAGGTGAACTCGGCCAAGACAATCTTGCCGCGTTCCACGGTCAGCGGGCAGGAGCCATAGCCGTCGTAGCTGGCCTCGCCTTTGGCCTGGCCGCGCAGGGCCAGCAGGTTGTGGGCCACCACCGGCGCCTGCTTGCGCGCCGCCGCCGCCGTCTTGGCGTTGCTCATGTTGCCGGCATCACCCAGGGCAAAGATATTGGGGTATTTCTTGTGGCGCAGGCTGGACGGGTCAACGTCAATCCAGCCAGCGGCGTCGGCCAACGGACTGACACGGATGAAATCAGGCGCCTTTTGCGGCGGCACCACGTGGATCATGTCGAAATCCTGCGTGAGCAGGGCCTTGCTGCCATCCGCCTGCACTTGGCTGAAGGTGGCCTTTTTGCCCGGGCCGTCGACAGCAACCAGGGTGCGGCCAAAGTTCAGGCCAATGCCATAGGCCTTGACGTATTCCATCAGCGCCGGCACATAGTCGGCCACGCCGAACAAGACCGCACCGGCATTGCAAAACTGGATGTCAATGTTGCTCAGCACGCCTTCGCGTTTCCAGTGGTCGGCGCTGAGGTACATCGCCTTCTGCGGCGCGCCGGCACACTTGATCGGCATAGGCGGCTGAGTGAACAGCGCCCGACCGCCGCGCAGCGCCTGCACCAGCTTCCAGGTGTAGGGGGCCAGGTCGTAGCGGTAATTGGAGGTCACGCCATGGCGGCCCAGCGTGTCGGACAAGCCGTCGATGGCCTGCCAGTCGAGCTTAAGGCCCGGGCAAACCACCAGCTGCTGGTAGCTCACCACCCTGCAGCCATCCAGGATGACCGCGTTGCGTTCGGGCTCGAAGGCCGCCACCGCAGCCTTGATCCAGTGCACCCCGTGCGGCAGCAGCGAGGCCATGGTGCGGGCCGTGAACGCGGCATCAAACACACCGGCGCCCACCATGGTCCAGCCCGGCTGGTAGTAATGGATGTCGGCCGGGTCAATGATGGCCACATCCAGGTTGGGGCTGCGCGCCAGCAGGCTGGCGGCAGCCGCAATGCCGGCGGCGCCGCCGCCGATGATGACCACATCATGGCTGGCGTCCGCCACTTCAACCGGGGTCTTGCCACCGTTGATGATTCGGCGCACCAAAGCCTTGAGGTCATAACCGGCCCGGCCAGCGGTTTCAATGATCTCGGGCAGGGGCAATTTGCCGGCGTTGGCCAGGGCCCACATGGTGGTGGAACGCATGCCGGAGCGGCAGTAGGCCAGCACCGGCTTGGGCAGCTCGTCCATCAATTGCCCAAAGGCAGCACCCTGCTCGTCAGTCACCTTGCCGGTCTCGGCTGGCAGGTAACGGGCCTGCAGGCCGGCCGCTTGCGCAGCTTGTTCGATCTCCTTGAAACCGGTCTGGTCGGCGCCTTCGCCATCCGGCCGGTTGCAGATGACCGATTTGAAGCCAGCCTGAGCGATGGCCGGCAGGTCGGTGGCCGAGATTTGCGCGGCAACCGACAGCACGGGGGTCAATAATTTGTTGTCCATGAAAAACGCTCCTGATGATGAGGTTTAGCGCGCAGTGGCCTGTCTGGCCCGCGGCTGATGGATCAAGCGATCCGCAACTTCGAACAGGATCATTCCTGCGACCATGGCCGCCACAAATACAGCGGCCTTGGGCTGCCCTGAAAACAGAGACACCACCGCCGGGCCCGGACAAAAGCCAGCCAGGCCCCAGCCGGCGCCAAAGAGCAGCGCGCCGATGACCAACCGGCGGTCGATCTGATTCGCCTTGGGCAGATGCAGCGCACCGCCCAAAAAGCTGGTGGTTCGCTTCTTGGCCACAGTAAAAGCGAAGAAACCAACCAGAATGGCCCCGCCCATCACCAAGGCGAGGGACGGGTCCCAGGCGCCAAACAGATCCAGAAAGCCCAGCACCTTGCCAGGATCCGACATACCGGACAGCAACAGGCCCATGCCGAACAGCAGGCCAACCACAAATTCACTGATTCTTTGCATGACACAAACCCTTAGAACAGATGACGAACAACGAAGACGATGGCAAAGCCCGCGCCCATGAAAGTCATGGTGGCCACCAGTGAGCGGGGCGACAGGCGGGACAGGCCGCAAACGCCGTGGCCACTGGTACAGCCGGAGCCATAGCGGGTGCCCAGGCCCACCAGCAGGCCAGCCGCCACGATGAGCGCATAGCCGGCGTCAATACGCGGCGCGGCGAGAAAGCCCGTGGGTGCGATCCAGGCAAAGGCCAGGGGCGCCGCCGCCATGCCCAGCAGGAATGACAAACGCCAGCCGATGTCCCCCATGCGGGGTGACATAAGCCCGCCCAAAATGCCGCTGATGCCCAGAATGCGGCCGTTGAAGAGAATGAATATCGCTGCGGCCAGGCCCAGCACAACGCCGCCGCCCAGCGACGCCCACGGCGTGAAATTTGCCCAATCTATCGTCATGGCTTACTCCTCTTTTTTTCCACAAAACTGTCCGTACAACACCTGCATCACCGCCAGCGCCTGCGGGCTGCTGAGCTGGTAGTAAATCGCCTTGCCCTCGCGGCGCGTTGTGACCAACTCTTCATCGCGCAGCACGGTGAGCTGCTGCGACAGTGTTGGCTGCAAGATGCCCAGCATTTCCTCCAACTCGCCCACCCGCTTTTCACCCAGGCTGAGTTGGCACAGGATCATCAAGCGGTCCGCGTTCGCCAATACCTTCATGAGTCGGCAAGCCTGTCCGGCCGCGGCCTGCATCTCTGACAACTCCAACATCTCCGAATTCATTGAGACCTCCCATGATTCATTTGAAATTCCGACTGGCTCGGCAACATCGACGCCATCATGATCAATATTATATTGACAAATATATTGTTAGTCAATAGACTATCAGTCACTTAATTGAAATTGAAAGGAAACCACCATGAACACCCCCAACCCAGCCTGCCAAGTCCACGGCATTTTTGACAAAGCCACCTGGACCGTCACCTACGTTGTGCACCAGGGACCGGGCACGGCCTGCGCCATCATCGACTCGGTGCTCGACTACGACCCCAAGTCCGGCCGCACGCGCCACGCCTCGGCCGACAAGGTCGTGGACTACGTTCGCGCCAACGACCTCAAGGTGGCCTGGATTCTTGAAACCCATGCCCATGCGGACCACCTGACCGCCGCGCCCTACCTGAAGGCACAACTCGGCGGCAAAACTGCCATTGGCCATCACATCACCGCCGTGCAAGAGGTGTTCAAGGGCATCTTCAACCTGGAGCCCGGCTTCAAGGCCGACGGTTCGCAGTTTGATCACCTGTTTGCCGAGGATGAGGCGATCCAGGTCGGCGGGCTGACAGGTAAAGCGCTGGCCGTGCCGGGCCACACGCCGGCTTGTGTGGCCTACCAGTTTGGCGACGCCGTTTTTGTGGGCGACACCCTGTTCATGCCCGATGTCGGCACCGCTCGCTGCGACTTCCCCGGCGGCAATGCCAGTACCCTGTACGCCTCCACCCGCAAGATCCTGAGCCTGCCGCCGCAGACCCGGCTGTTCATGTGCCACGACTATCCCCCCAACGGGCGCGAGGTGACTTTCGAGACCACGGTGGCTGAGCAGCGCGCCCACAACATCCATGTGCACGACGGCATCACCGAGCAGCAGTTCGTGGAGATGCGAACCCGCCGTGATGCCACACTGGAGATGCCGGTGCTGATCCTGCCGGCGGTGCAGATCAATATCCGTGCTGGCGAGATGCCCCCCAAGGAAGACAACGGCATCGCTTACGCCAAGATTCCGCTCAACGCGCTGTAAGCCCCAGCACAAAAGGGCGAACCGTGCTACCGTTGTTCCTTCGTTCACAAGGTCAGACAACAACGAGGACAAGGGGACTTGATGCGCCGGCCCGCCCTTTACAGCCAATCGCGCCCAACACCGACGGCGGCGCCCGACCGCCCAGCGGTCGCACCACCACCTGGCCGCCGGTCGCCCCGGGTGGCTCTGGCGTCTTCATTAGCAGCGCTTCGCAACATCTCTCCGTCTGACCCGCGCCTGCTGTGGTCGGCCATCGCCCTGATGGCCCTGGCATTGGCGGTGTGCAGCACCCTGTTGCTGACCCGTGGGCCGCGGGTGCTGACGCAAAAAGACATCAACGCAGCGGTGCTCAAGACGCTAGAAAACACCGCATTGCCATCGGCTGCTGCCAAAGCCTACGAGGCGGTGCTGCCCTCGGTGGTGCGTGTCATGGCCTACGCCCGAGGCAAGGACGACGACGACGACCAGGGCATGGGCGTGGGCACCGGCGTGGTGATCGTCGACAAGGGCGTGATCCTGACCAATCTGCACGTGATCCAGGGTGCCCACACCATCAAGGTGGTGTTTGCCGACGGTCTGGAATCGACCGCGCGGGTCATTGGCACCCAGCCCGAGAACGATCTGGCCGTGCTGCAAGCGGACAAAATACCGGACGACCTTCACGCAGCCACCATGCGCTCCACGGCCGACCTGCAGCCTGGCGACCAAGTTCTGGCTGTTGGGTTCCCGTTTGGCATTGGACCCTCGGCCTCGGCGGGTGTGGTGTCGGGTCTGAAGCGGACCTTTCGCTCGCCCGACGGCGGGCAGGACATTGCCAACCTGATCCAGTTTGACGCTGCTGCCAACCCGGGCAATTCGGGCGGGCCGCTGGTCACGATGGACGGCGAGGTGCTCGGCATCGTCACCGCCATCCTCAACCCGACCCGGATGCGCACCTTTATTGGCATTGGTTTTGCCGTGCCCATTGAAAACGCCGCGGCGGCCTTCGGCTTACCGCCGTTCTGAGCCTGCTGCCCGGTGCGCACCAACCCCTTTTTTTGACACAGGACCCCTGACATGAGCGCAGACAAACCCGACACCGCCCAGCTGATGGAACAAATTCTGTACGAGGTCAAACGCGTGGTGGTCGGGCAGGACCGCTTTTTGGAGCGTGTCATGGTCGCCATGCTGGCGCAGGGCCATCTGCTGGTGGAGGGCGTGCCGGGTCTGGCCAAGACACTCACGGTCAAAACACTGGCCAACACGGTGCAGGGGAATTTCAAACGCATCCAGTTCACGCCCGACCTGGTGCCAGCCGACCTGGTGGGTACGCGCATCTACAACCAGCGCACCGGCGAATTCAGCACCTCGCTGGGGCCCGTGTTTACCAACCTGCTGCTGGCCGACGAGATCAACCGCGCCCCGGCCAAGGTGCAAAGCGCCCTGCTGGAGGTGATGCAAGAGCGCCAAGTCACCATCGCCGGCCAGACCCACCCCGTGCCCCGGCCGTTTTTGGTGATGGCCACGCAAAACCCGATCGAGACCGAAGGCACCTACCCGCTGCCAGAAGCGCAGGTTGACCGATTCATGATGAAAGTGCTGGTGGACTACCCCACAGAGGAGGAAGAGTTCGTGATCGTGCAGCGTGTCACCGGCGCCACGGTGGCTGTGACGGCGGTGGCCACCACCGAGCAACTGGCCGCGCTGCAGCAGACCTGCCGCCAGGTGTATGTGGATCCGTCACTGATCCAGTACGCGGTGCGCTTGGTCGCAGCCACGCGCAAACCTGAGCTGCACGACCTGAAGGACCTGTCACGCCTCATCACCTATGGGGCCAGCCCGCGGGCCACGATCAACCTGGTAGAAGGCGCCCGGGCGCTGGCCATGCTGCGTGGGCGCAGCTACGCCTTGCCCGAAGATATGGGCGACCTGGTGCCTGACGTGCTGCGGCATCGGCTGGTGCTGTCCTACGAGGCGCTGGCCGAGGGGCTGAACGCTGACGGCCTGATCCAGCGCATCATGGCCAAGATCAACCCGCCAGCGAAGCCGCTGGAACACGCGGCACCCACCGCAGCTTGACGCGGGACACCGTAGATCGCGCAAGCACCCTATGTGGCCTTTCTCTAAACGCAGCCGAGCGGAAACAGGTCCGGCAGCAAGCCCGACGCCCACCACCGGGCCTAGCACGCCGGTCGGCGGCCGCGCCGAGCAACTGTTGCGCCGGCTTGAATGGACTGTGCTGCGCCGGCTCGACGGCCTGCTGCAGGGCGACTACCGCACCCTGCTGCGCGGCACCGGCATGGACCTGGCGGACCTGCGTGAGTACCAGCACCACGACGATGTGCGCCACATCGACTGGAACGTCACCGCCCGCCACGACACGCCCCATGTGCGCGTCTTCACCGAAGACCGCGAAATGGCAGCCTGGTTTCTGCTGGACCTCAGCCCCTCGGTCGACTTCGGCTCTGGCTTGACCGCCAAACGCCAGACCGCCGCCGAGTTTGTGGCGGTGCTGGCGCGGCTGCTGACGCGTCACGGCAACCGGGTGGGCGCGCTGCTGTATGGCCGCGGTGTAGACACCGTGTTGCCCGCGCGCAGCAGTCGGCTGCATGTGTTGCAGATGCTGCACGCCATTGAACACCGGCCGCCAGCCCAGGCCGGCGCCACCCGTTTGCAAGATCTGCTGCAGGCCGCAGGCACCACGGTGCGGCGCCGGTCTACCTTGTTTGTGGTGTCGGACTTCATCAGCGAGCCGGGCTGGGAGCAGCCGCTGGCGCAACTGGCCCAGCGCCATGAGGTGGTGGCGGTGCGCCTGTTTGACCCCATGGAGCTCGACTTACCCGATCTCGGCCTCATGCCGATGCGCGACGCAGAAACCGGCGAGCAGCTGCTGATTGACACCTCGGACGCCCGTTTTCGGCAACGCTTCAGCAAGCTGGCCCGGGAGCGTGAGACCCAGCTGCGCCAGGCCCTGGCGCGCTGCGGCGTGGACGCGCTGGAGCTGTCCACGGCCGATGACCTGGTGGACGCCCTGCTGCGCTTCACCGAACTGCGCAAGCGGCGCGGCCAGCGCCTGCCCACCCATTTGAAGGCTGTGCCCGCATGAACCTGCCCACGCAATTTCCCATGACGTTTTTTTGGCCCGACCTGCTGTGGCTGCTGCTGGCCGTGCCGCTGCTGGTGGCCTTGTATTTTTGGCTGCTGCGCCGGCGCAAAAAGCTGGCGCTGCGCTTTGCCAGCCTGTCCATCATCAAGGACGCCATGGGGCCGGGCCTGACGCTGCGCCGGCATATTCCGCCACTGCTGCTGCTGCTGGCCATCACCCTGCTGCTGCTGGCCGCCGCCCGGCCCTTTGCTGTGGTCAGCCTGCCGATGACGCAAGAAACCATCATGCTGGCCATGGACGTGTCGGGCAGCATGCGCGCCACCGACGTGCAACCCAACCGCCTGGTGGCGGCACAAAACGCGGCCAAGGCTTTTCTGGCGCAGCTGCCGCGGCAGGTGAAGGTGGGCATTGTGGCCTTTGCCGGCTCGGCCCAGGTGGTGCAGGTACCCACCGTCAACCGGGAAGACCTGGTGTCGGCAATTGACCGCTTTCAAATGCAGCGCGGCACGGCCATTGGCAACGGCATCGTGATGTCGCTGGCCACTATTTTCCCCAACGCCGGCATCGATCTGAACGCCATGGTGGGCGGGCGGCAACGCCAGCAGGGCGTGGCGATCGACCAGGCTGCACCCCAAGAACCTAAGGCATTTGTGCCTGTAGCCCCCGGCTCCTATGGCTCGGCTGCTATCATTTTGCTAACAGATGGGCAGCGCACCACCGGCGTGGATTCACTGGAGGCAGCCAAGCTGGCGGCTGACCGGGGCGTCAAGGTCTATACCGTGGGCATCGGCACCGTCAACGGCGAGACCATCGGCTTTGAGGGCTGGTCAATGCGCGTCAAGCTTGACGAAGACACCCTGAAAAAAATCGCACTGCAGACCCAAGCTGAGTACTTTTACGCCGGCAGCGCCGATACGCTGAAAAAAGTCTACGAGACCCTCAGCACTCGCCTGACGGTGGAAAAGAAAGAAACAGAAATCTCCGGCCTGCTGGCCCTGGCCGCAGCACTGCTGGTGATCGCCTCCGCCGGGCTGTCGATTTTGTGGTTTAACCGGGTTGCCTGAGACTTGACCATCAGCGACCAGCGGGCGTCAAACACCGCCGGGCGCTGTACCCCATAAGCTCGACAGCGGTGCCGCCCAGATCCCATCGCCTAAGGGCAAGGTCTCAGCGCCGTCGTACAACAGCACGCCCATTTTGAATTGGTCGCCCGCCAGGGCGGCCAGCTTTCGAAAACCACGCAAATCACTGGCTTTGACCGTGGCCGAGGCCTTCACCTCAACTCCCACCAGTTGTCCGGCAGCGTTCTCGATCACGATATCGACCTCCACCTTGTCCGCATCGCGGTAATACAGCAACTGGTAGTCGCCGTCTGCGCTGGTGGTGTGCTTGAGCAACTCGCCAAAAACGAAGGTCTCCAGCACCTGGCCGAACCGGCTCCGATCGCGCCGAACTTCCTCGATGCCCAGGTTCATGAGCATGGCCAGCAGGCCAGCGTCGATGAACTGAAGCTTAGGCGTTTTGACCACGCGGCTCAGGCGGTTGCGCGCCCAGACGTCGACGCGCTTGAGCAGATACATGGTCTCAAAAACGCCGGCATACCGGGCTGCCGTTTTGCCGTCCAAGCCCACCTGCCCAGCCAGTTGGGAATAGTTGCACATCTGTCCCGCGGTTTGCGCCAAGGCTTGCAAAAAGCGCGGCAGTTGTTCCAGCTTGTCGATACCAGCCACGTCCCGAACGTCACGCTGGATCAGCGCGTCGGTGTACTGCCTGGCCCAGGTCACCCGGCGCTTGGCAGAAACCCTCGAAACAGCCTCGGGATAGCCACCACGCAACACCCGTTCCACCAACTCGGCGCCCAACGCCGGTGTGTCGGCTCTGAGCAGCTGCCCTGCGAACGCCTGGTCGATCCAGTTGGCCGAGTGGCCTTCGATTTCGGTTTGCGACAGGGGCATCAGGGACAAGGTCTCCATGCGGCCGGCCAGTGAATCGGCCACGAGTGGCAAGGCCATCAAATTGGCCGACCCC
>CALPLW020000089.1 GCA_943324505.2 Comamonas sp. lk | reverse complement strand
GACGTGTTCTGACGACCTTGCTTTTGCGCCCAGACGGAGGTGGCGATGGCGAGCAACTTGTCAAACGAAATTGGCTTGGGCAGAACCAGAATGTTCGGCGGCACACCGCCACGCTCCGCCATTTCAGCCGCGCTCAATCCACTGACCACCACGACGGTCATGCCTTCATAACCCGCCTTGCCATTCAAGATGCCCAGCATCTGGAAGCCATCGACTCCGGGGATGTTGAGGTCAATGAACAGCAGATCAGGCTTCAAGCGCTCCACCGCCAGCAAAGCCTCTATCCCGTTATCGCTGGTTTCGACCAAGGGGGCCATCGGCCAGCGGCGCAGCATGGTCTGATACAGGCGCGTCAAGTCGCGGTCATCTTCCACCACCAGCACCCGCAAGCGCTCGGCGGTCTGGTTCTGCGGTGCTACGGTGGCTGGCGTTTTGGGCTGGGCGGTGGGGCTGGCGTGCAGGATCTTGTTGATTGACTCGCGCGTCACCCGCCGGTGCCCGCCAGCGGTCTTCCAGGCCACCAGCAAGCCTTTGTCAACCCAGAGCTGCACGGTACCCACCGAGATGGCGAGGATCGCGGCCGCCTCAGTGGTGGTACAAAATACTTTTTCAACTTTCATGAATGTCCTGGACAAAGATGCCAATCACACCTAGACACCCTGTTGAATTTTAATATTTTTCGCATATATTTTTATATTTTGTCAAAAGATAGGCACCCAGAATACTGATTTTGCCATGGGTCGCCATGGGTCGCCACGGGTCACCATAGGCAACTCTCTGGCTGTTCAACGCTGCCGGCGCCGGTCAGCGCGGCTATCCGCCAGAGGCTGTCAGCGGCAACGTCAGGCGGATGCACAGCCCGCGTGGCTGCACCGGCAACGCCGTGGCCTCGCCGCCGTGGCGCTGGGCGATGGCCGCCACAATGGCCAGGCCAAGACCACAACCACCTGGGCGTTCACTGGCGCGCCAAAAACGCTCAAACACATGGGCCAAATCGGTCGGGGCCAGGCCCGGGCCGTTGTCCTCGGCCTCCAGCACCGCCGCACCGGCCTGGCGGGTCACACGCAGGGTCACGACCGCGCCAGCGCCGGCGTAGTTCAGGGCGTTGTCAAGCAGGTTGTTCAGGGCCTCTCGCAAGAGCAGGGGCTCGCCCTGGATAGACAGGGCATCGGCCCCTTCATAGCCCAGGTCGACCCCGGCGGCCAGGGCCCGCGGCGTCCAGTCGCGCGCCACGTCACGGGCCAGGGCCGCCAAATCCAGCGACTGCAGGCGCACCTCGGCCTCGTTGCGCGCCAACGACAGCAGCTGCTGCACCAGGTGGGCGCTGCGCTGGGCACCGGCCAGCACCTTGCTCAGGCGCTCACGCAGGGCCTGCGGGTCGGGCTCGGCCAGCGCCAGCTCGGTCTGGCTGATCAGACCGGCCAGCGGCGTGCGCAGCTGGTGGGCGGCGTCATTCAGAAAGCGCTTCTCCTGGCCCAGACTGCGCCGAACTGCAGACAGCAGCTGGTTCACAGCGCCGGCCAGGGCGTGCACCTCTTGCGGCGCCTGCGTCATCTCGATGGGGCGCAGCGCAGACAGGCTTTGCGCATGCCGGTCGCCCAGCTGCGCCTGCAGCCGCTTGAGTGGCCGCAGGCCACGGGCAATGCCGCCGTACACCAGCACACTCAGCACGGCGCCCAGCAGCAGCAGGGGCGCCAGCATGTCGGCCACCAGCTCCTCGGTGATGCGCTGCTGCACCGCCAGGCCTTTGGCCACCTGGACCCGCATGCGCTGCGGTGCCAGCGTTTCGCCGTAGTTCAAATCCAGCAGGGCCACCCGCATCGGCTTGCCGTCGACCGTGGCGTTGTACAGGCGCGGCACGCCACTGGCCGGCTCGGCCTGGTCGGCCGGGCCAGGCAACATGCCATTACCCAGCAAAAACTTGCCTGGCGGCGAGGACACGGTGTAGCTGACGCGGTCTTTGGGGTCCTGCTCGATGATGTCCTGCGCCGCACGCGGAAAATCAATCAGCAGGCCCGAGCCCACCGGCTTGACCTGCCGGGCCAGCGAGAGCACCGACTGTGTGAGCGACTGGTCTATGCCTTTTTCAGCGTAGCTCAGGGCAATGCGGTAAGCCAGCACCCCGCCCATCAGCCAGAGCACCAGCTGGGGCAGCAGCAGCCACAGCAGCAGTTGGCGTTGCAGCGACAGGCCGTGGCCCGGGGCCGGCGCTGTCATGGGCGGGTGAGTTCCAGCAGGTAACCCAGGCCGCGCACATTGCGGATGCTCAGGCCCGAGTCCTCCAGCTTGCGCCGTAAGCGGTGGATGTACACCTCCAGCGCGTTGGAGGCCAGAGCGCCACCGGCCACCTGCCCCTCGCCCGGCTCGCCCTGCCAGGCGGCCAGCACGTCCTCGCGGCTGACCACTTGGTCCGCCTGTGTGACCAGGCGCGACAACAACACCCACTCGCGACGGGTCAGCTCCAGCGGCGCATCGCCAACCCAGGCCAGCGGCTGATTGGCATCGACGCGCAAGCGCCCGTGCTGGTGAGCCGGCGTCGGCAGCGAGCCGCCAAACGCGGGCAAGCGTGCCCGGCGCAGCAGTGCGCCCAAGCGGGCCTGCAACTCGGCCATACTGAAGGGTTTGGTGAGGTAATCGTCCGCGCCGGCGTTGAGCCCCTGAACCCGGTCGTCGACGCCGTCGCGCGCGGTCAGCACCAGCACCGGCAGCGCACTATGCCGCTGGCGCAGCCAGTTCAGCAGTTCCATGCCACTGACGCGGGGCAAACCCAGGTCAAGAATCACGCCGTCAAAGCGCTGGGCCTCCAGCAGCCCCTGCGCCACTGCGCCGTCCGCCGCCGGCGTCACCGCATGGCCGGCCTGCGCGAGCTGCGCCCCCAGCGCGTCACGCAGCAAATCATCGTCTTCCACAATCAGCAAATTGGCCATGGCCACAGCATACCAAGCTGCGGCCGAGGTTCAGCGCGGACTGTCGTCGAAGGTGGCGATGATTTGACCGATGGCGAAGCTGTCGCCTGCGGGCACCAGGATGCTGGCCAAGGTGCCGTCGGCGGGCGCCTCGATGTCGACCGAGGCCTTGACGAGCACCACTGAGGCGATCGGCTGACCTTTGAGCAGCGGCGTGCCGATGGGCACCAACCACTTCTCCAACAGGGCCTCCACGCCGGTTTCAACGCCGGCCCAGTCGGCCTCGGCCAGTTGGATGTCAATCATGCGGCTTCCGGCTGCACCATGCGGCCAACCATCAGCTCTTGCACCGCGTGCACGATGTTTTTAACCTGCGGGATCACAAACTGCTCCAGCGGCCGGCTGTACGGAATGGGCACATTGGGCACCGCCAGGCGCTTGACCGGCGCCTTCAGCCGTACGGTGTCAAGATGCTCCGCGATCACGGCGGCGATTTCTCCGCTCAGGCCAAAGCC
This sequence comes from Comamonas sp. lk, assembly GCA_943324505.2. Taxonomy (GTDB): domain Bacteria; phylum Pseudomonadota; class Gammaproteobacteria; order Burkholderiales; family Burkholderiaceae_C; genus Rhodoferax. The sequence goes on along the minus strand of CALPLW020000089.1, from coordinate 9,128 downwards.
CAGGTAATCCTCGTCAGCCACCAGCAGCCGGCCGGTCTTGCGCACCGATTTGAGCACCGACTCCACATCCAGCGGCACCAGGGTGCGCAGGTCCAGCACCTCGGCTTGGATGCCCTGATTGTCAAGTTCCTGCGCCGCCAAAACCGCCTTTTGCACCATCTGGCTGACAGCCACAATCGTCACGTCGCTGCCCTCACGCACCACATGAGCCTGGCCAAAGGGGATGGTGTAGGCCTCCTCGGGCACGTCGTTGCTGCTGCCCTCCAGATAGGCCATCCAGGGCAGCCCCATGATGCCCTTGTGGTACATGAACATGACCGGGTTGTCGTCGCGGATGGCCTGGGTCATCAGGCCCTTGGCGTCATAGGCGTTGGATGGCACCACCACCTTGATGCCCGGCATGTGGGCGAAGGTGCCATACAGGCATTGCGAATGCTGGGCCGCGTCGTTGTAGCCTCCGCCAATGGCGGTGGTCAGCACCACCGGCAGCTTGACGTGCCCGCCCGACATGTAGGTGTTCTTGGCCAGATGGTTGTAGATCTGGTCCATGCAGACGCCAAAGAAGTCGACAAACATCAGCTCCACGATCGGCCGCAAGCCAGCAGCGGCCGCGCCAGTGGCGGTGCCGATGAAGGCGGTCTCCGAGATCGGGGTGTCCATGATGCGGTCTTTGCCGAACTGCTCCAGCAGCCCGCCGGTGGCGCCAAAAATGCCGCCATAGACACCAATGTCTTCCCCCATAACGAACACCGTGTCGTCACGCGTCATTTCTTGGGCAATGGCCTCTGAGATCGCTTGCGCCATGGTCAGTTTGCGAGTGGTTTTCATGGTAAGTCTCTCAAGGGGGTTCAGGGCACAAACACATCGTTCAGCGCATCCAGCTCAGCCGGATAAGCGCTGTGACGGGCAAACTCGAAGGCGTCGCTGACGCGGGCCTGGGCCCGGGCCACCAGCTCGGCGTCTTGCGCCGGGCTCAGGCCGTGGGCGGACCGCAGCTGAGCGGCCAGTTTGGGAATGGGGTCGTTGAGCTTGAGCTGGCTGACCTCGCCCTTGGGCCGGTAGCTTTCCGGGTCACCCTGAAAGTGGCCAAAGTAGCGGTCGGTCTTGACCTCGATCAAGCTGGGGCCCTCGCCGCGGCGGGCGCGGGCGATGGCCGGCGCCACCGCCGCATACACCTGCACCGCATCGTTTTCAGACACCCGAATGCCGGGGATGCCGTAGCCCGCTGCCCGGTCAGCCACCCAGGCCACCGAGGTGGCCTGCGATTTGGGCACCGAGATCGCCCACTGGTTGTCCTCACACACAAAGATCACCGGCAGTTTCCATAGCGCGGCCAGGTTCAAGGACTCGTGGAACGAGCCCTGGTTGGCGGCGCCCTCGCCAAAAAAGGCCACGGCCACCCAGTCCCGGCCGAGTTTTTTGGCCGCCAGCGCTGCGCCGCAGGCAATCGGCATGCTGGCACCAATGATGCCGCTGCAGCTGAACTTGTGCGCGTTGTCAAACAGGTGCATGTGGCCACCCTTGCCCTTGCCCAGGCCAGTGACCTTGCCAAACATCTCGGCCGTCATGGGCTTGAGCGGCACCCCCTTGGCAATGGCAAAGTGGTGCGGCCGGTGCGTGCCGACCACGGTGTCGTCGTCGCTCAGGTGGGCGCAAATGCCCACCGCCACCGGCTCCTGGCCGGCCGCAAGGTGCATCTCCCCGGGCACCGGGCCGGAACCGATGTCAAAGGCCAGGCCTTTCTGGATGGCCGGGGGCAGTTTGCCCTCCATGTAAACCGCGGCCATGGTTTCCTCATAGAAGCGGATCTCAACCATCTTCTCGTACATCCACAGCAGCTTGTCTTTGGCGACTTGCATTTTTACCCCCTTCGGCACTGGAACCGCCCTGGTCCCTGGTGATCCCCGCGCGGTATCAAAAACAGTCAGAGCTGCAACGGCGGGGCTGATGGCATCCTAGGCTTGCTGCGGACTGCCGGCTTGATCTGGCGCAAGGAATAGCCTGACCTGCACTGCCGCCACCCGTGCCTGGTACACCGCCACGCCAATCTGGCTGCCGCTGGCACCAGCGGACTGCGCCGTAGCCGCCACCGAGGCCGTGGGCACCGACTGCGCCGCCGCCAGCGCCACCAGCAGGCGTGGCCGCTGCGGATAGGCCACATCCTGCAGGCCAAGCCGGCCACGGGCATCGCACTCGCAGGCCAGCAGCACATCGGCAAAGCGCTGCGGCTGGCGCAGCGCGTCGCAGCGCGTCAGCAGCCGCATCAGGTCGGTGGCGTTGAGTTCGGCGCTGCGGTGGATGTTGCCCTGCTCGCGCGCCACCACCTCGGCCAGTTCGCGGCAGGCCACCGGCACGCGCCAACGTTCGGCCAGGCGGCGCAGCCAGACCAGGTCATTGCCCAAGTCATGGCACAGGGCAGCAAAGCGCACCGGCAGCGACGCGCCCATGCGGGCACACTGGTCCAGCACCAGCAGCACATGCGGCCCGGTATCCACCTCGGGCAGCAGCCGGGCCAGAGCGCCACAGTCGCGCAGCACGGTGAACATGCGCGACGGTGTGGCGGCCGTCAGGCCGGTGGCCAGTTCCTGCCAGACCCGCTCGGGCACCAGGTGGTCCACCTCGCCGGCCTGCACCATCTCGCGCATCAGCACCAGGGTGTCTGGCGCCACCGTGAAGTCGGCAAAGCGCGCTGCGAACCGGGCCACGCGCAGGATACGCACCGGGTCTTCCCGGAACGCGGGGGTGACATGGCGGAACACCCGACGCACCAGATCGGCTCGCCCGCCCCAGGGGTCCACCACGGCACCAAGTTCAGCATCAAAAGTGCCGTCAGCCCTTATGCAGCTTGCCTCTATAGCTATGGAATTGATAGTAAGGTCGCGTCGCGCCAGGTCTTCCTCCAGCGTCACGTCGGGCGCGGCGTGCACGGCAAAGCCGTGGTAGCCCGGCCCGGTCTTGCGCTCGGTGCGAGCCAGGGCGTACTCCTCATGGGTCTGCGGGTGCAAAAACACCGGGAAATCCCGCCCCACCGCCAGGTAGCCCTGCGCCAGCAACTGCTCGGGCGTGGCGCCCACCACCACCCAGTCGCGGTCTTTCACCGGCAGGCCCAGCAGGGCATCCCGCACCGCGCCGCCAACCAGGTAAGTGTGCATGGTTGCAGTTTAGCGGCGCAGGCTCCCGGGCCGTGGCGCCTGCGACCCGACTCAGCCCGTGCGGGATTGCTCTTCGAGAAACTCGGCGGGGTTGCGAACGCCGCTGCCGGGCCGGGCGTTCTCCTGCCCGCGCAGGTCGACCCGGCGGATCTTGCCCGAGATGGTCTTGGGCAGGTCGCTGAACTCGATGCGTCGCACCAGCTTGTACGCCGACACCCGCTCGCGCATGAAGCGGAAGATCGCTGCTGCCGTGGCAGCGTCTGGCGCGTGGCCTGGGGCCAGGATCACATAGGCCTTGGGCACAAAGCCGCGCACCGCGTCGGGCGAGGGCACCACCGCCGCCTCGGCCACGGCAGGGTGTTCGATCAACGCACTCTCCAGCTCGAACGGGCTGATGCGGTAGCCCGAGGCCTTGAACACATCGTCGGCCCGACCCACATAGGTGATGTAGCCCTGGGCGTCACGCTGGCCGACGTCGCCCGTGTGGTAGTGGCCATCGCGCATGGCCTCGGCGGTCTTGTCGGCGTCGTCGGCGTAGCCGTTCATCAGTGCGGTGGGCCGGTGCGCCAGGTCGATGCAGATCTCGCCTTCGTCGGCCGGCTGGCCTTCAGCGTCGAGCAGCACCATGCGGTAGCCAGGCAGCGGCCGCCCCATCGAGCCGGGCTTGAGCGCCGCACCGGGCGGGTTGCCGATCTGCGCAGTGGTTTCGGTTTGGCCGTAGCCGTCGCGAATGGTGAGCTGCCAGGCGGCGCGCACCTGCTCGATCACCTCGGGGTTGAGCGGCTCACCGGCCGAGATCAGTTCACGAAGTTGCACCGGCCAGGACTTCAGGTCCTCCTGGATCAGCATGCGCCACACCGTGGGTGGCGCGCACAGGGTGTTGACCCGGTGCTTAACCAGCGTGGCCAAAATGTCTGGCCCGTTGAAGCGCGGGTAGTTGTAGATGAAGACGCAGGCTTGGGCATTGAGCGGGGCAAAAAAGCAGCTCCAGGCGTGCTTGGCCCAACCGGGTGAGCTGATGGTCCAGTGCACATCGCCCTTGTTCAGGCCCAGCCAATACAGGGTGGACAAATGGCCCACCGGGTAGCTCTGTTGCGTGTGCTGAACCAGCTTGGGTTTGGCCGTGGTGCCCGAGGTGAAGTACTCGAGCAGCGGGTCGGTGACGCGGGTCGGCTCGGGCGGGCTGAAAGCAGTACTGGATTGCCGAGACTGCCAGTAATCAGTCCAGCCCGGCGGCAGCGGCGCCGACTCGCCCGACACGCTCACCAGCAACAGGCCGGCCGTGGCCTGCTGTGGCAAGTCGATGATCTTGGCCATGCCGGCGGCGTTGGTGATGACATGGCGCACCTTGCCACGTTCCAGCCGGTCGGCCAGGTCGTCGCCCGACAAGAGCGTGGTGGCCGGGATCAGCACCGCGCCGAGCTTGATGGCGGCCAGCATGGTTTCCCACAGCGGCACCTCATTGCCCATCATCAGCAGGATGCGGTCACCCTTGCGCGCGCCCTGCGCCACCAGCCAGTTGGCCACCTGGTTGGAGCGCTGCGACAGCTCGGCATAGCTCAGCCGAAACTGCTGCCCCGAAGCTTCCACAATGTGCAGCGCCGGCGCCGGGTTATCACGGGCGATGCCGTCAAAGTAGTCCAGCCCCCAGTTGAAGTGCTCCAGCACCGGCCACTTGAAGGCCTGGACCGCGGCGTCGTAATCGGTGCGGTGCGTCAGCAGCAGGTCGCGGCAGGACAGGAATTTCTCGAGTTCGGTCATGGCGTCATCAGCTCCAGTGCCGGCAGGGGCCGGCTTGCTTGCGCCAGTTTAGCGGCACAGTGATGCTGCCGAGTCGACGCAACAACACTATTTACTGCCAGGAACCTTGCCTTCCACGCCCTTGACGTAGAAGCTCAATCCATCCAGGAATCTGTCAGTGGCAGCGGCGTCCTTGGCGATCTGGACCTTACCGGTGTTATCAGTGATCGGGCCCTTCCAGATCACAAAACTGCCATCGGCCAGGCCCCTCTTCACTTGCTCCACTTTGGCCCTGGTCTCAGGCGGCACGTCTGCGGCAATCGAGACGATGTCAACGGCGCCCTCTTTCACGCCCCACCACACGTTGCCGCCGCCTTTCCAGGAACCGTCCAGCGCCTCTTTGGTGGCCTTGATGTAGTACGGACCCCAGTTGATCACGGCAGATGCCAGGTGGGCCTTGGGGGCGTAGGCGGTCATGTCGGAATCCCAGCCGAAAGCGCGCTTTCCCCTGGCTTCAGCCGTTTCGAGCACGGCGGATGAGTCGGTGTTTTGGAACAGCACGTCGGCGCCGCCGTTCATCAGCGATGTGGCGGCTTCGGTTTCCTTCGGTGGGTCAAACCAAGCATTCACCCACACCACTCGGGTCTTGACGCTGGGGTTGACCGACTGGGCGCCCAGCGTAAAACTGTTGATGTTGCGGATCACCTCAGGGATTGGGATCGAGGCCACCACGCCAAGCGTGTTGGTCTTGGTCATGTTGCCGGCGATCACCCCCGCCAGGTAGGCACCCTCATAGGTGCGGTTGTCGTAGGTGCGCAGGTTGTCGGCCTGTTTGTAGCCGCTGGCGTGCTCGAACCTGACGCCCTTGAAATCTCGCGCCACCTTGAGCATGGGTTCCATGTAGCCGAAGGTGGTGCCAAAAATGAGCTTGTTGCCCTCAGAGACCAGGTTGCGAATCACCCGCTCGGCATCAGCGGACTCAGGCACGTTCTCCACAAAAGTCGTCGTGACCCTGTCGCCAAATTCCTGTTCAACGGCTTTGCGCGCCAACTCATGGGAGAAGGTCCAGCCGCCATCTCCTACGGGCCCCACATAGGCAAAGGCGATCTTGAGCGGCACGGGCTTGGGCCCCGAACCAGCAGAAGCGGGTGTGGCTGCACGTGCGGGTGCAGGCGTGGGTGCTGGTGTAGCTGCAGGGGCGGTTGCAAGAATCTGGTTGGCCAATTCATTACAGAATCTCATTTCCGGGACGTCAACTTGTCTTGCAGCATAGCCTTTTACCAGTGAATCCAGGCTGGCTTGCGGGTATCCCTTGATCAAGAAACTGCCCCGGACACGCCCCATGGCTTCTCCCAGTAAAGCAAAAGTCAGGGCCGTGTTGTCGTCCCATTTTTTACCTCGAACCTCCATGGACAACATGGCAATGTGAACCACGACGCATCTTGCCCAGGTGTTGGGGTCCGTCAGCCTCACGGCTGTGCTGACACTGCTGGGATTGGCGTCAAAGTATTTTTTAACGCGTGGCCCATTTTCAAGAATTGACTCAGCGATTGAACTAAAACCCAACAGCAGGCCAATGCCAAACAAGGTGATTTTTCGGGCATTTATTCGCATCGGAATCCCTTTGGTTGACTCAAGCTGCCCCAGTGGCCTTCAGGTACACCGCGTACAGCGAGGTGGTGCCGCAGATGAACAGGCGGTTGCGTTTGGGGCCGCCAAAGCAGACATTAGCCACCACCTCGGGCACGCGGATCTTGCCGATCAGGGTGCCATCAGGCGCCAGGCAGTGGACGCCGTCACCGGCGCCGGCCCACAGGTTGCCATCCACATCAAACCTCACGCCATCAAACAAGCCGATGCTGCAGTGGGCAAAGTGCTGCCCATCCTGCAGGCTGCGGCCGTCCGGCGCCACGGCATAGCGGCGCAGCAGGCGCGGGCCGTCGGGCACATGGCTGGCGCCGGTGTCCACCACATACAGCCAGCGCTCGTCGGGCGAAAACGCCAGGCCGTTGGGGCGCACCATGTCTTGCACCACCGGCTGCACCTCGCCACTGTGCGGGTCGATGCGGTAGACCCAGGAGGCGCCTATTTCGGACTCGGCGGCATCGCCCTCGTAGTCGGAGTCAATGCCATAGGTCGGGTCGGTGAACCAGATGCTGTCGTCCGACTTGACCACCAGGTCGTTGGGCGAGTTCAGGCGTTTGCCGTTCCAGTGGCTGGCCAACACGGTGCGACTGCCGTCGTGCTCACGGCGCGAGACGCAGCGGCCTCGGTGTTCGCAGGTGAGCACCCGGCCCTGGCGGTCCAGGGTGTGGCCGTTGGGGTTCCAGGCCGGCTGCTCAAACACCGAGACCGAGCCGTCGGTCTCGTCCCAGCGCATCACCCGGTCGTTCGGAATGTCGGACCACAGCAGGTAGCGCCCTGCCGGCACATAGACCGGGCCTTCGGACCAGCGGCAGCCACTGGCGAGCTTCTCCAGGTGCACATTGCCCGGGGCATAGCGGGCAAAGCGCGGGTCCAGCACCTCAAAGGTCGGGGTCAGCATCAGGGTCTCCTTCAAAGTAGTCAGGGTGCAGCGCGGCAATGCGCCGGGTCAGGGCCTCATTGTGTTGCACATGGGCGCCGACCAGTCTGACTGCAGCTTCAGCGTCGCCAGTGCGCAAGGCATTCAGAATGACCTGGTGGTCTTGCAGCGCCTTGTCGCCCGACTGCAGCTCTGGCACGGCCATGGCACGTACCCGCTGGTGCAGATCACGCGCCTGCGCCACCACCGGCCACACGCCGGCCATGCCGCACAAACTGAGCAGGGTGCGATGAAAATCTTCGTCGGCGCGCATGGTGCCTTCCAGGTCCTGCAGCGCCAGCGCCTGCTGTTGGCGCAGCAGGCAGGCGGCCAGCGGGTCCCAGCGGGAGGGCGCCGAGGGCTGGGCCATGAGCCGGCGCACCACCTGGCATTCCACCGCCTCGCGCACAAACAGGGCGTCTCGGATGCGCTGCAGGCTCAGCAGGGCCACCACGCTGCCGCGCTGCGGCCAGACCTGCACCCAGCCCTCGCGCACCAGACGCTGAATGGCCTCGCGCACCGGGGTGCGGCTGACACCCAAACGCTGGGCCTGCTGGTTCTCGGACAACACCTCGCCGGGGCGCAAGCGGGCCAGCAGAATGTCGGCCCGCAGCCGGTCGTGCACCTGTGCGGCCAAGGGCGAGGCGGCGCTGTGGCCGGGCCCCGGCGGCTGGCTGCGCGCGCGGATCTTGGCTGGCGCTGCGGCGCCTGTCATGGCCGCGCAGCCCGCACCACCCCGCCCAGTGCCGCCAGCTTGGCATCGGACAGGTAACCATAGCGGTTGATCCAGACCTGAGCGCTGGCGCCTGGCTGCTGGCTGGCTTGCACAGCCAGCTCAAAGCGGCTCTGCACATCGGCCAGCGGGCCGTAGCTGTGGGCAAAGGCGATCACCGGCACCGCGCCGGCCAGCGCCTGGGCCTGCTGCAACTTGTTGCGCTGGGCCTGCGCGCCTACAGGGTGTGGCTGGTCGGGGGCGGGGTATTGCAGCATCGCACCGTTCGGTGAGGCCTCGTCGCAGCAGCCCAGAAAGTCGGCCATGGCCGCCGTGACCGCGTCCAGCGACGGGCCGGATGCTAGGCCCACGAGGTCACGCGCCCAATAGCGGGCCATCATGGGCCAGTGCATGGTGTAGAGCTTGACACCCACGGTGTCGGCCGTGTCGGCCAGGGCGTCCCAGGCGAAGCCCGACCATTGGCTCCAGGGGCTGGGAAACACCTGGGGCTGCAGGCTGCGGCGCGGCCCAGGCACGGCGTCCAATGCGGCGCGGTACGCACGCAGCAGCGCCGCCACACTGGCGCGTTTGCTGGCCCACAGGGGCTGCCCATCGCCATGGGCGCCAAAGAAGGCGTCCCATCCGGCGCCGTGCAATGCCGCCCGCACCGCTGGCGCGCCCTGCGGCGCTGCCGCCTGCGCGGCGGTGCGCCACGCCTTCAGCTGCGCCGTCACCAGCCGTCCGTAGGCCATAGGCTCTACCCCCTGCTGGCGCAGGGCCTGCTGGCCATGCAGGCTGAAATCAAACAGGGTGCTGCGCAAGTCATAGGGCGGGTACTCGGGCCAGTCGATGCGCAGGCCGTGCACGCCAGGGTAGCGGCCGGCCAGCTCGGCCAACAGCGCAGCACCGTAGGCCTGCACGTGCGGGCTGGCCAGGCTGGCGTTGCGGTCGACCCGCTGCG
>CALPLW020000088.1 GCA_943324505.2 Comamonas sp. lk | reverse complement strand
ACGCGGCCGCGCTCATGGCATGCGGGCGATCACCTCGGCCACCGCTGCCGTGAGTTTTTTGGCGTAGGGCACTTGCAGAAACTCGTTGGGGCCGTGCGCGTTGCTCTTCGGGCCGAGCACACCGCAAACCATCATCTGCGCCTTGGGGAAGCCCTTGGACAGCATGCTCATCAGCGGGATAGTGCCACCCTGGCCGATGTAGCCGCAGGGCGCACCAAAATGCGCTTGCGAGGCCGACTGCAGCGCCTGCTCGAACCAGGGGGTGATGGCCGGTGCGTTCCAGCCGGTGGCCGAACTCGCCGCCTCAAAGGTCACGCGTGCCTGGTAGGGCGCGTTGTCTTCCAGCAGCGCCTTGAGCTGCTGCACCGCGCTGGCGGCTTCCACCAGCGGCGGCAGACGCAGGCTGAGCTTGAAGGCGGTATAGGGCCGCAACACGTTGCCGGCGTTCTTCAGCTCGGGGAAACCGTCGGCGCCGGTGACGCTGAGCGTGGGCGTCCAGGTGCGATTCAGCAGGGCCTGCACCGGGTCAGTGGTGGTGGGCAGCATCGACTGCATCGAGCCGCCACAGTCGTAGTGCGCCCAGGGGAAGCGTTTGTAGACCTCGTCACCCAGGATGGCGGAGGTGGCCTGCGCCTGCGCCAGGCGGTCGGCGGGCACCTCGCAGTGAAAGCTGCCTGGCAAAAGCCGGCCGGTGGCGCTGTCTTCCAGCCGGTCCAGCACCTGGCGCATGATCCGAAAGCTCGACGGCACCAGACCGCTGGCATCGCCCGAATGCACGCCCTCAGTCAGCACCTCGACCTTCAGGGTGCCTGCGGCCATACCGCGCAGGCTGGTGGTGAGCCAGAGCTGGTCGTAATTGCCAGCGCCTGAGTCCAGGCAAATCACCAGCGCCACATCGCCCAAGCGCGGGCGCAGGATGTCGATGTAGGGCAGCAGGTCGGGCGAGCCGCTTTCCTCGCAGGTCTCGATCAGGCCAACGATGCGCGGGTGTGCCACCCCCTGGCTTTTGAGCACCTGGATGGCGGCAATGCTGGCGTAAGCCGCATAACCGTCGTCGGCACTGCCGCGGCCGTAGAGCTTGCCGTCCTCGTACTTGGGCGTCCAGGGCCCGAGGTCGTTGCGCCAGCCAGAAAACTCGGGCTGCTTGTCCAGGTGGCCATACATCAGCACGGTTTGCTGGCTGACCGCAGCCGGCCCACCAGCGGCACCACTGCTGGCCGCCACCTCAAAAAACATCAGGGGCGTGCGGCCGTCCATGCGGATGATTTCCAGCGCCAGGCCTTCGACCTTTTGCGCCTCAACCCAGGCAGCCGTGTTACGCATCACGGTGTCGATGTAGCCATGCTTGGCCCAGTCGGCATCGAACATCGGTGATTTGGCTGGGATGCCAATGTAGTCGGTCAGCTGCGGCACGATCTGCTCGTCCCAAGCGCGGCTCACCTGGGTCAGGGCCTGTGCGGCATTCAGGGCGGATGGGGGAACTCTGGCATTCATGGCGATCTCCTTGGGGGCTGGGGCAAAACCAGCATGCATCATGCCACGGCTGAAAGCAGACGGGCACGGTAAGCGGTGATGCGCGACTGCAAGCCGGGTCGGGCCGCCGAGCGCACCAGCGCGGCCAGATCGGCATCGCGGCAGTCAGCGCGGGTGGCGCTTCGAATGGCTCGCGCTGTGGCGGCGTCCGGTAGCGGTGCGACCAGTTCAGCCGCCATGTCGCCCAGTTGTGCGGCCAGCCCGAGCGCCAGGGCCTGCGGTGCGTCAAGCTCCCCGCCTTCGAGCACCAGCGCACGTGCGGCATCCACGCCAATACGCTCGGCCAGCCGCCGGGTGCCCAGCACGATGCCAAATTGCGCGCCAGGAAAGCGCAGGGTGGTGTCTGGGTGAACCAAGCGCTGCTCGCACACCGCGAACAGATCAGCGCCGGCGCCCCAGGTGCGACCGTGGGCCAGCGCCACGGTTCGGATCGGGGCGTGCCACAGCAATGCCAGCAGGGTCTCAATACGCACCAGGCGCAGCAACAGGTCGCCATCGGACAGCGTGGCCAGGTCAGACAAGTCCAGCCCGGTGCAAAAATGCCGGCCGGCACCGCGCAGCACCAGGGTGTGCACGGTCGGGTCGGCGATGGCCGCCTCGGCCGCGCTGATCAGCACCTCCACCAGCTCGGGCCCCAGGGCGTTGCCGCGCTCGGGCCGCTGCAGCGTGAGCGTGGTGATGCCAGGCTGCTGTTCGGTGCTCAGCATGTGGCGCGGACAGCGGCCGAGCGGTCCCACAGGTTGGGCAGCAGCGTGTTGTCGTAGCCCGACACGAACGGCAGGGTGGCGCCAGACGCGTCCAGCCGGTGGCGGCGCACAGCGCCGATGTTGGCGCCATACACATGGATGCTGACCGTGGCGGCATCGCCGCCGGCGTGGCTGACGCGGTGCCAGTCACCCAGCCGTGGCGAGACGGCTTCGATGTCGCCGCGCTGCATCAGGTGCTGGCCGCCGGTGGCCTGCGGCTGGCCGGCCTGCAAGGTGAACTCCTCGCAACGCTCGGCCCCACGCAAGATGCCCACCAGGCCCCACACCGTGTGGTCATGCACCGGCGTGCCCTGGCCGGGGCCCCAGACGAAGCTGACCACAGAAAAGCGCTCCAGCGGGTCGCAGTGCAGCAGGTACTGCGCATAGCGGTCGGGCCGCAGCGTGGCAAAGGCCGCCGGTAGCCAGGCGTCCTGCACCAGCAGGCCGGCCAGCAGCCGCCGGCCTTCGGTCAGCAGCCGGGTCTCGTCTTGCGTGGCCGCCACCAGCGCGGTTAGCCCAGTGACCAGCTCGCGCAGAGGCGCTATTGCGTCAGCCGGCTGGGTTGGTTGAATGGGCCGGATCTGCAGTCCGCTCATGGTTGAACCTCCGATGATGTCGCCAGTGCCGCCAGCACCGGCTCGGTGTGCTGGCCCAGCGCGGGCGGGCGCGTGTCCACCGCCAGCACCGCCCCATCGAGCTTGACCGGGCAGCCCACGGTGCGTGTCTGCACGCCGTTGGGCAGGGTCATGGGCTGCACCAGCTGCAGGTGGCCGGCCTGCGGGTCTTGCAAGGCCTCGGCATAGCCGTTGATCGGGGCGCAGGGAATGCCGGCCGGGCCGAAGCAACCCAGCCAATGGGCGACCGATTGGCGCACAAACTGCTGCTCCAGCAACTGCTTCAGCGCCACCTGGTTGGCAGCGCGCAAGGTGGGTGTGGCAAAGCGCGGGTCGGTCAGCAGTTCGGTGGCAGGCGTCAGGGCGCACACCTGCTGCCACAGTTTGTTGTTGCCCGCCGCCAGCGCAAACCAGCCGTCCGCCGCCGCGTAGGCCTGGTAAGGGGCGTTGCGCGGGTGGGCCGAGCCGAGTGGCTGCGGATTCTTGCCGGTGCCAAAGTATTCGCTGGTCTGCAGGGCCGAGATCGCCAGCGTGGTGGCAAACATCGGGATGTCAATCTGACCGCCCGGCCCGCCCCTGCGCACCCGCGCCAGCAGGGCGGCGATGCTGAAGGCGGCATACAGGCCGGCGGCGAAGTCGACCACCGGCACGCCAGCCTTGACCGGCGCGCCACCGGGTTCGCCAGTGACACTCATCACGCCGGCGCTGGCCTGGATGGTCAGATCGAACCCGCCTTCGCCGCCGCGCGGGCCGTCCTGGCCGTAGGCTGAGATCGAGCAGTAAATCAGCCCGGGTTGGCGCGGGCCGAACCAATCCCAGCCCAGGCCGAGCCGGCTCATGGCGCCAGGCCGGTTGTTTTCCACCAACACGTCGGCCTGCTGCACCAGGGCGCGCGCCAGATCGCGCTGCTCTGGCTGTTTCAGGTCAAGCACCACCGACTGTTTTCCGCGGTTGAGCGAGGCAAAGTTTTCGCTGTAGCCATCGCTCAAGGGCGGCCACTGGCGCATGGCATCGCCTTCGGGTGACTCGATCTTGGTCACCTCGGCACCAAAATCTGACAGCAGCATGCCGCAAAACGGACCAGCCGCAACGTGGCAAAACTCGATGACCTTGACGCCTTGCAGCGGTTTAACCAATATCGACATGGTGAGCCTCAGGTTAAAAAGTAAGTTTGGTCAGACCAACCGCGGGGCCTAGGGCTTCATCCAGCCCAGCCCGGCCGAGGTAGCATCTGGCAATGCCCCCAGACGCGGTCGGTACTCGCAGCCCACCCAGCCGTCATAGCCCAACTCATCCAGCAAAGCAAACAGGTGTGGGTAATTGAGCTCGCCCTCGTCGGGTTCGTGGCGGGCTGGCACGCTGGCGATCTGGATATGGCCGACGCGGCCTGTGGGCAGGTACTGGCGCAGCTTCATGCTGACATCACCTTCGACAATCTGGCAGTGGTACAGGTCCATCTGCACCTTCAGGTTGGGCGCGCCGACGATCTGCAGTAACTCATGGGCATGGTCCTGCCGGTTCAAAAAATAGCCCGGAATGTCGCGCAAGTTGATCGGCTCGATCAGCAGCGTCACCCCGTAGGGCGCTGCCGCAGCCGCGGCCCAACGCAAGTTGTCCAGGTAGACCGATTGCAGTGCGTCCCGGGTTTGGCCCGGCGGCAATAGGCCAGCCATCACATGAATGCGTGGGCAGCTCAGTGCGGCGGCGTAGTCCAGGGCCTGGGCCAGACCAGCTCGAAACTCAGACTGGCGCCCGGCCAAGCAGGCCAGGCCACGCTCCCCAACCGACCAGTCGCCCGGCGGGGCGTTGAATAAGACCTGCTGCAGGCCGTTATCTTCCAGCCGGGCCGTGATGTCGGCCGCCGGGTAGTCATAGGGAAACAGGTACTCCACCGCCCGAAAGCCATCCCGCGCCGCAGCCGAAAAACGTGCCATGAAGGGCAGCTCTTGGTACAGAAAGGACAGGTTCGCAGCAAAGTTCGGCATGCGCTGATTCTGCCAGCCCGGCTCGACTAACGGTCAGAGCGTCGACCGGATCTCCAACCCGGCCAGCGCCACAGCAACCGCCGAGGCAAGACGCGCGTTGTTGAGCACCAGCTCAATGTTGGCCGCCAGGCTATTGCCGCCGGTGAGCGCGTTGACCCGCTCCAGCAAAAACGGCGTAGTCTGCTTGCCTGAGATGCCCTGCGCCTGGGCATCAGACAGCGCCTGTTCAATGGCTGCATCAATCACGGCACGAGGCATGGCATGTGCCGCCGGGATCGGGTTGGCAATCACCACCCCACCGCCGAGGCCCATGGCCCATTTAATTTGCAACAAGCGGGCGATGTCACTGGCGCCATCGAGCCGGTAATCGACGGCGAACCCGCTGTCCTGGGTAAAAAAAGCGGGTAATTGCGCGGTCCGGTAACCCACCACGGGCACACCATGGGTTTCTAGGTACTCTAGGGTCAATCCCAAGTCCAGAATGGACTTGGCGCCCGCACACACCACCGCCACCGGGGTGCGCGCCAGTTCCTGCAGATCGGCAGAAATGTCAAAGGTCTGGGCTGCGCCTCGATGAACGCCGCCGATCCCCCCGGTGGCAAATACACGGATACCAGCCATCGCCGCAATGATCATGGTGGCGGCCACCGTGGTCGCACCAGTTTGGTTGGTAGCCACGATAAAGGGCAGATCACGGCGGCTGACTTTTGCCACGGTGGGTCCGGCACGGCCCAGTGCCTCTATTTGCGCGGCACTGAGCCCAGCAGTCAAGCGGCCATCAATCACAGCGATGGTGGCCGGCAGAGCACCGCTGCTGCGGACCTCGGCTTCAACCCGCAATGCCGTGGCCACGTTTTGCGGATAAGGCATCCCATGAGAAATGATGGTGGACTCCAGGGCCACCACAGGCTGCCCCTGCTGAAGGGCTAGGCGAACTTCAGGGGCGATATCAAGGTACTTCATCAGTTGAGGTGTCATGGTTGATTGGGCTGCCGATCACCACCTGGCCAGCCTGCGTCGCCCAGATGGGCCCGTAATGCCGCTACCGAGAGATGGGGCGAGTTGGCATGAGCGCTGGCCAAGGTGATTTCCGCACAAGCCATGGCGCCCTGCACGGCTTGTGACAGGGGCAGTCCTTCGGCGCAGCACAAGACCAGGCCCGCCAACAAGGCATCGCCCGCCCCGGACGTGTTAACGACAGCTACTTTGTGCGCCGGGCGGTGTCCAGTTTGTCCGTCGGCATCGCACCAGGCGACACCATCACCACCGAGGCTTACCACCACCTGCTTGACGCCAGCCCGGTGCAGCATCGACGCAGCAAGGCGGGCCTGGTCAGTGGTCTCGACTTGCATGCCGCTCAGCACAGACGCTTCGCGCTGGTTGACCTTGAGAAGTTGCAAGCTGGACAACCAGGGCCGCACCTTTTCACATTTGACAACCGACACCGCATCCACAAAGATCGGGATGTTCGGGGACTGCAGCAGCCAGGCCAGGGTTGGAGGGGTCAGATTGCAGTCCAGCACCATCATCTGCGCTTGCTTTAATTCGCTGAGTTTTTCTTGCAGTACCTCTGGCGTTAGTTTGTTCAGCAAGCCCATGTCATTCACAGCAGCGAGCATGTCGCCGTCGGACCCATGCCATGCCAGATAGCTTGCGCTGCTGGACCCGGGCCAGACGCTGACAGCTGACACGTTCACACCAGCTTGTTGCGTGGCTGCCAGCAGGGCTTGACCAAACACATCGTCGCCGACCACGCTGAACAGTTGTGACGCCAGGCCAAGCCGCGCCAGGTTCTCAGCCACGTTGCGCCCCACCCCGCCGGGTGCACAAAGTATGCTGCCGGGGTTCGAGTCCGATGGGGCCAAACCCATCGAGGTGTGCACCAGGATGTCCATGTTTGCAGCACCTACCACGGCTACGCGGCGGGGCGCGGGCGCAAGGGCTCCAGGATTTAAACCGGAAATGACAGACATCTTTTTTGTCAGGTGAACGATCAGTTGGCGGCGAGCAGCTCTATAAGGCTGGACTGAGTATCGCATCTTGGTCGGGATGCGATACTGGGCTGGGCGCGCTGATCAGCGCGGAGTTCTCACCTTCAGCGGGCCAGCCCGCACACATGCATTCATCGATGGAGTACGGGCTGATGGAACCGGTGGCAGTCACATTGGACGACAAGTACACGCGCCTGAGCGGCCGGGTCTACCTGTCAGGTACGCAGGCTTTGGTCCGCCTGCCACTCATGCAGCAAGCCCGTGACCGTGCCGCCGGCCTGAAGACGGGGGGCTTCATCTCCGGTTACCGGGGTTCCCCACTGGGCGGCTACGACCGAGCCCTGTGGCGCGCACAGTCGCTGCTGCTTGAGAACAACATCCACTTCCAACCCGGGCTCAACGAGGATTTGGCTGCCACATCGGTCTGGGGCAGTCAGCAATCTCATCTGTTCCCGGGACCGACGGTCGATGGTGTGTTCAGCATCTGGTATGGCAAGGGTCCGGGCGTGGACCGCAGTGCCGACGTGCTCAAACACGGCAACTCAGCCGGCAGTTCACGCCATGGCGGTGTACTCGTGGTCGCCGGCGATGACCATGGTGCGCAGTCCTCGACGCTGGCACACCAGAGCGAGCAGATTTTTTCGGCTGCAATGATCCCGGTGCTCAACCCGGCGACGGTGCAGGACTATCTGGATTACGGTCTGTACGGTTTTGCGTTGTCTCGGTTCAGCGGTTGCTGGGTCGGCTTCAAAGCCATCACAGAAACAGTTGAAAGTTCGGCGTCAGTTGATGTCGGGCTTGACCGACTGAACTTGGTGGAGCCCGATTTCGATGGCCCCGCCGATGGCCTCTCCATCCGCTGGCCAGACGCGCCGCTGGACCAGGAGCGCAGGCTGCATGGTCCCAAGATGCGGGCCGTGGCCGCATTCACCCGCGCCAATCCGATCGACCAAACCGTATTTACGTCAACTCAACCGCGTCTGGGCATCGTAGCGACTGGCAAAGCCTACCTTGACGTGCGCCAGGCACTGGAACGCTTGGGCATTGATCAGGATCGCGCCGAAGCATTGGGCGTCTGTTTGTACAAAGTGGGGATGACTTGGCCCCTGGAGGCGGAAGGTGCCTTGAAGTTTGCGCGCGACCTGAAAGAAGTGTTGGTGGTGGAAGAAAAGCGCGCGCTGATCGAAGACCAGTTGGTCCGCATTCTTTACCATGCACAAACCGCACATCGCCCGCGCGTGGTGGGCAAGGCAGACGAACGCGGCCGGCCGCTGCTGCCGAGTGACGGCGAGATAACGCCCATGATGGTCGCCCGGGTGATCGTCGCTCGGCTGGAAGCCTTAGGTGATGCAGCAACCGGCTTGCGCCAGCATTTGGTGCAAGCCGAGGCGCAGGCGCAATCGGTTGGCAGCTGCGGGCTGACGACCCAACGCACGCCATTTTTCTGCTCGGGCTGCCCGCACAATACCTCCACCCAATTGCCCGAAGGAAGCCGTGGCCTGGCCGGCATTGGCTGTCATGGCATGGTCCAAATGCTGCCTAAGCGAAACACCATCACCATCACGCAGATGGGGGGTGAGGGGGCGACCTGGATCGGCTTGGCCCCGTTTACCTCGCAACGTCATGTCTTCCAGAATCTGGGCGACGGCACCTACCAGCACAGCGGTCTGCTGGCCATCAGGGCTGCCGCAGCGGCGGGGGTGAACATCACCTACAAAATTCTTTACAACGCTGCAGTCGCCATGACCGGCGGGCAGGCGATCGAAGGTGGCCCGAGCGTTGATGACATTACCCGGCAGGTGAGGGCAGAGGGTGCAAAAAAAGTGGTTGTTGTGACCGACGACCCGGACAAATACCCCAGCAACGTCGGATTCGCGCCAGATGTCGGCATCTACCACCGCAAGGACCTCGATCGGGTCCAGCGGGAGCTGCGTGAGATACCCGGACTGACGGTGCTGGTCTACGACCAGGGCTGCGCGGCCGAAAAGCGGCGCACGCGCAAACAGGTGTCAGACGCCATGTCCAAGCGTCATGTGGTGATCAACGCTGCGGTTTGCGAAGGCTGTGGCGATTGTTCACGGGCGTCCAATTGCATGTCTGTGGTACCCGTGGAAACCGAGTTCGGGCGCAAGCGGATGATCGACCAGTCGGGCTGCAACAAAGACTTTTCCTGTGTCGAAGGCTTTTGTCCCAGTTTCGTCACCCTGAGCGGCGCAACGCCTCGCCGTCTTGGGCGCGATGGCGCCACCAGCCATGACCCGGCTGCAGGGCTGCCCTTGCCAGTCCCTCTGGCACTGGAACGGCCTTACGGCATTCTGGTTACGGGTGTTGGCGGTACAGGCGTGCTGACCTTGGGCGCCCTGCTGGGCATGGCGGCGCATCTTGAAGGACGAGGCTGCAGTGTGCTGGATTTCACCGGGATGGCACAGAAGAACGGCGCCGTAACCAGCCATATCCGCGTAGCCCGACAGCCCTCTGAGCTGAACGCCGTACGGCTGGCTCAAGGTGACGCTGACGTGGTGCTGGCTTGTGACGCCTTGGTCGCTGCCGGCGAATCTGTCTTGTTGCGTTGCAATCCAGGCGTCACGCGCGTCGTTGTGAACCGTCACCTGCAGCCGACGGCCGCCTTCGTGGCTGACAATAACGTGGATCTGCAGTCTGAACAGATCGAGCGCGCGATCGAATCTGTGTGCGGTGCAGACAGGGTGGCGTACGTGCGGGCAACAGCACTTGCCACCGCGTTGGCAGGAGACGCCATTGCAGCCAACCTGCTGATGCTGGGCTTTGCGTTCCAGCGCGGTCTGCTGCCGGTTGGTCTGGCTTCGATCGAACGCGCTATAGAGCTGAATGCTGTTGCCGTGGAGGCCAACAAGAAGATATTCGCTTGGGGGCGTCTGGCAGCGCATGACCCGGCGCGGCTGGCCCGCCTAAGCGGCGCGTCCGTGCCTGATCAAGTGCCTGCAGCCATGTCCTTGGTGCAGTTGATGGCGCGCCACGAGCAAGAACTTGAAGCCTATCAGAACAGCGCTTATGCAGCCCGTTACCGCGCACTGCTTGATCGGGTGGCCACCAGAGAACAAGCCATTGCACCTGGCAGTGATGCCCTGACCGGGGCGGTAGCGCGCAACCTGTTCAAGCTGATGGCCTACAAGGATGAGTATGAGGTGGCGCGCCTGTTTGCCAACGGCCGCTTTATGGACAAACTCAAGCGCGAGTTTGAAGGTGATATTCGCCTCGAATTTCACCTTGCCATTCCGCTCATCACCGACATGTTCGGCGCCAAAGGTAAACCCCTGAAACGAAGCTACGGCGGCTGGATGTTGCGCGCTTTCGGACTGTTGTCGTATGGCAAGTCGCTGCGTGGTACGCCCCTGGACCCCTTCGGCTACAGCGAGGAACGTCGCTTTGAGCGTGCGCTGCTGGCAGACTATGTGTCGCAGGTTGAAGCGTTGTTGAACGGGTTGTCGCCCGATACCCTGAACCTTGCCGTCAAGCTCGCGATGGTCCCTGAGCGCATCCGTGGGTTTGGACACATCAAACGACAGGCTGCGCTGGAAGCAAAAACCATGTCAGACGAACTGCTGACCGCCTTTCGCGCCGCCGCCTAATGAGGGCGGTCGGTATCCATACGGCGCACGATGAGTGCGTCAAGGACTCGGACGCCCTGGCCACTCGGTAAGACCGTGACCGGGTTCAGGTCGACGGCTTCCAGGTAAGGCTCATAGTCGTGCGCGATCTGCCCTAATTGGGTCACCAGGTCGACGAAAGCAGCTGTATCTGATCCCAGGCCGGTGCGATACCCCGACAACAGGCGATGGAGGGGCGTTTTACCAATCAGATCAGTCGCAGCCGCTGCGTCAATGGGCAGCAGGTCAAGTTCATGTCCGCCGGTCAATTCAACAAAAACGCCCCCCGGTCCGACGGTAAGGGCCAAGCCGAAAGGCGGGTGCCTCGCCAAACCAACCAGGGCTTCCACGCCGCCGCTGACCATTTCTTGCACCAACACGCCATGGATTCTCGCCTGCGGTGCGAGACGATGTGCATTGGCATGAATCAGGTCAAATGCTGCGCGCACTGCTGCCTCGTCGCGGATGCCAAGTTGCACACCGCCTACTTCAGTCTTGTGCGGGATATCCGGCGATTCGATCTTCATGACCACTGGCCAGCCCAAGGTCTGCGCTGCCCGCACTGCCGACTCACGGTCCGGGGCGAGCAGCTCACGGGTAGTAGCAATGCCATGGGCGCCCAGAAAATCTTTGGCCTCACGCTCTGTCAGCGCAGGACCCTCGGACAATCTGCGCACCCACACATCTTGCCGGCGTAGCTCGATCAGAGGTTCGACGCGCCTGGGCGCGCTGTCGGCCATGGCGTGCCCGAGTGCGCCGAGGCCGGCTCGCCCACCTTGCAGGATCGGAACCCCAGCTGCCGTCAAGGACTCCCGGATCACCGCATGGGGCCCGCCAGCCAGCAAGCTCAAGAAGACCACGGGCTTGCTGCCATTGGCATGGAACTGCCCGATCGCACTGGCAATACCAGCGTACTCGTGAGCGCCATCGGCATCGAGCCCCAGAGGCGTGTCCTGCACCGCCACCAGAGTTGACACCGAAGAGTCTGCAGCGAGCAGTTCCAATGCGTCGCGGTATCTGTCTGGATCGCCAAAAACGATCCCTGTCATGTCCAGAGGGTTGTCGGCATGCGCGAACGGCGGCAGCAACTCATCGATCGCGGTTTTGGTGCTGGAAGAGAGCTCCGCGAAGGCCACGCCGGCACTGGCAGCCAGGTCAGCAAAGTGAGCCAAGCCACCGCCACTCACACCTATCGCTGCAATGCTGCGCCCGGCAACACGACGGCCTGGCGCAGACAGCAATGCCGCTGTTTCAACCAGTTCGTCGTAGTCGTTGACCTCAATCACACCATGTCTGCGCAGAAACGCCGAGGTGGCTTCATTGGAGCCGGCCAACGCGCCCGTATGGGCGGCGGTAGACCGGGCGCCGCGAACTGATCGGCCAGTCCGCAGGGCAACCACCCTGAGATTGGCTTGATGGGCTTGCGCCATGGCCCGGGCAAAGGCTGGCGGGTTGGGAATTTTCTCGAGGAGCAAGGCCACCACACGCACGGTGTCGGTGGTCGCAAAATAAGTCATATAGTCTGCAATGTCTGTCACAGCCGCATTGCCGGCTGACACCACATGGCTGACACCCAGGCGGCCACAGTTCGCCAAGGCAATGGCCGTGGCACCAGAATGCGAAACAATGGCCACGTGGCCCCGGCGCATGTCTGGCACCAGACGCGAACTGAAAAGTGCCAGCCCTGTAGCGGGAACGTACAGCCCCAGGCAGTTAGGACCACAGAGGGCCATATTGCCCGCAACGGCGCTCGCAGCCAATGCTTGCTGCAGTAAATCGCCAGCCGCGCCGGTCTCGGCAAAGCCGCTGGCCAACACCACCGCGCCTGGTATGCCCAGGTCGGATGCCTCCCTCACAACCTCAACCGCCGTCGCAGCCGGAACGGCGATGACCACCGCGTCGGGGCGGTGAGGCAGGTCGGCTAATCGAGGTACGGCCGGCAAACCGAAGATGCTGCTGGCAGAGGGGTGCACAGGCCACACCTGGCCAGAAAAACTACAGGCCAAAAGGTTTCGTAGGACGAAACCGGAAGAGGCCTCAGGCCGCTCCGAGGCCCCGACAACGGCCACACTGCGT
>CALPLW020000087.1 GCA_943324505.2 Comamonas sp. lk | reverse complement strand
AGCTGCCGATGCCGGGCTTCATCATTTTTGACAGCGGCCCGGCCTGGGTGTGCTCAGGGGCGATCTTCAGGTAGCCGCCCACGTGGTGCGTCACCAGCTCCTTGATGTACTCGGGGCTTTGCACCGCCAGGTCGTAGCGCAGGCCGGAGCCGATCAAAATCTTCTTGATGCCCTTGAGCGCGCGACCGCGCCGGTACATCTTGATCAGCGGCGCATGGTCGGTGCCCAAATTGGAGCAGATGCCAGGGTAAACGCAGCTCGGTTTGCGGCAGGCGGCCTCAATCTCGGGGCTGCGGCAGCCCAGCCGGTACATGTTGGCGGTGGGGCCGCCCAAGTCAGAAATGGTGCCGGTAAAACCTACCACCTTGTCGCGGATGTCCTCGATCTCGCGGATCACCGAATCCTCAGAGCGGCTCTGGATGATGCGGCCCTCATGCTCGGTGATCGAGCAAAAGGTACAGCCGCCAAAGCAGCCGCGCATGATGTTCACGCTGAAGCGAATCATCTCCCAGGCGGGTATCTTGGTCACGCCATCATGGCCGCCCTGCTCGTCGGCATAAGCTGGATGCGGGCTGCGCGCATACGGCAGGTCAAACACCAGGTCCATCTCGGCGGTGGTCAGGGGAATGGGCGGCGGCGTGATCCAGACATCCCGCGCCGTGACGCCTTCGCCATGCGCCTGCACCAGGGCCCGGGCGTTGCCGGGGTTGGTCTCCAGGTGCAGCACCCGGTTGGCGTGGGCATAGAGCACCGGGTCGGCACGCACCTGCTCGTAGCTGGGCAACCTGATCACTGAGCGATCGCGCGGCGGCACCTTGAGCTTGCCCAGCGTGGTGGGAAGGTTCGGGTTGGCAAAAAAGGTCAGCGGTGCCACGGCTGGAACGCTGGCTGGCATGGCCTCAGGCTTGGCCGCCAGTTTAACGTCAAATCGGCCCTCAGCCCCCGTGATTATTGGAGTTTCAGCTACATTTTTAGTAGCATCTTCCTTGGCGCAGCTGCTGCCCTGCTCGACCGCCTGCTCCGAGGTGGTGAGGTAGGGGTTGACCTGGGCCTCCACCCTGCCCGGCACATCCACCTGGGTCGAGTCGATCTCAAACCAGCCCCGCCCGGTCTCGTCGTCTGGCCGGCGCACAAAAGCGGTGCCGCGCACGTCAGTGATGGCCTCGACCGGCTCGCGCGCCGCCAGCCGGTGCGCAATCTCCACAATCGCCCGCTCGGCGTTGCCGTACAGCAGCAGGTCGCATTTGGCGTCAACCACGATCGAGCGGCGCACCTTGTCGGACCAGTAGTCGTAGTGCGCAATACGCCGCAGCGAGCCCTCGATGCCGCCCAGCACGATCGGCACATCCTTGAAGGCCTCGCGGCAGCGCTGGCTGTAAACAATGGCCGCCCGGTCAGGCCGCTTGCCGCCCACATCCCCCGGGGTGTAGGCGTCATCACTGCGGATCTTGCGGTCGGCGGTGTAGCGGTTGATCATGGAATCCATATTGCCCGCCGTCACGCCCCAGAACAGATTGGGCTTGCCCAGCACCTTGAACGGCTCGGCGCTTTGCCAGTCTGGCTGGGCGATGATGCCCACCCGGAAACCCTGGACTTCGAGCATGCGACCGATCACGGCCATGCCAAAACTGGGGTGGTCCACGTAGGCGTCGCCGGTCACCAGCACGATGTCGCAACTGTCCCAACCCAGCTTGTCCATCTCGGCCCGGCTCATCGGCAGGAACGGCGCCGTGCCAAAGCGGGCCGCCCAATACTTGCGGTAGCTCGACAGCGGTTTGGCTGCGCGCGCAAAAAAAGAGACGTCGAGAGGGGCGTTCATGGTCATTTCGGGGTCAACCTGCGAGTGTACGGCCTGTCGATAGAATGGCCCCCGAATGCCACTTAAAGCCCCTCCCGTCGGCTCCCCAACCCCCTTAGCGCCCGCTGCTCGCCCTTGGCGCTGGCGCCAACGCGAGTGGGCGGCGCTGGCGATGGCCTGGGTGGTGCTCAGTCTGGTCTTCACGCTCTGGCCGAACCTGGACCTAACGGTCAGTGCCTGGTTTTACCGCCCTCCTGGCAGCCCAGGCTGGCACGGCTTTGCCGCTGACCAGTTCGCGGCGGTCGCGGTCATCCATGGAGCCGTGCCCTGGTTCGGGCGGACCGCAGCCCTGCTCGGCCTGCTGCTGGCTGTTTGTTGGCAACTGCGACCTGGCCCGCTCAATCTGCGGTGGTGGCGCCGTTGCCTGATACTCGGTCTGGTCATGGTGCTGGGGACCGGCGTGGTGGTGAATGCCATCCTCAAAGAGAACTGGGGACGCCCGCGGCCGCTGGACGTACAGACCTTTGGCGGCGCAGGCACCTTCGAACCAGCGCTCCACCCATCGAACCAATGCGACAGCAACTGCTCGTTTGTGAGCGGCCACGCGGCCACCGGCTTCACCCTGCTGGCCCTGGGCCTGCTCGGCGCACCGGCGACCCGACGGCGCTGGCTGCTGTGGGGCTTGGCGGCTGGTTTGACCACAGGTGCCCTTCGCATCGCCCAAGGTGGGCATTTCCTCAGCGACGTCCTGTTCAGCGGCCTGGTGATCTGGCTGTGCGGTGCAGCGCTGCGTGCCGGCTACTTGTACCTTCGGGCTCGGCGGCACAGGCGGCTGCGCCTTACCCAAAGCGAAGTGGGCTAGGCATCAGGCAGAATGTGGCATGAGCGCTGACCTAAGTTTGCAAGTTTTCTGAAAGATCCCATGATGGCAATGCACTTGATCCCGGGTTTGGCAGCAGCGCTGGTCGCCGTAACCCTGTTGGCCGCGCCAGAAGACGCGCAAGCCTTGCAGCCTGCGACCGGCAAGGTGATCCTGACCATGACCGGCAAAGTGGGCGACGCCAACAAAGCCAATGCCGCCGAGTTTGATCTGGCCATGCTGGAAAAACTGCCCCAACGCAGCTTTACCACCATGACCCCCTGGGACAAAAAACCGATCAAGTTCACCGGTCCGCTGTTACGAGACGTGCTGGCTGTCGCCAAGGCTGAGGGCGTCACCATCAAGGCCATGGCCCTGAATGACTACCAGACGAGCATTCCGTTTGCCGACACCAAAAAATTTGACGTTGTGCTGGCCCACAAGATGAACGGCGAGTCCATCCCGGTCAAGACCAAGGGCCCACTGTTCATTGTTTACCCCTACGACACGAACAAGGAATTGCAATCAAGCGTTTACTACGAACGCTCCGCCTGGCAGCTCAAGTCCCTCAGTATTGAGTAGTTTGACCATGGCGGCAGGCGGCAAAAATCGGCGCTTCCTGATTTGGCTAGCCATCGGCACCGCGCTGTTGGCCCTGGCCACTGCCGCCTTACTGACTTTTTTGTTGAACCAACGGCAGCTCATCGCGGAGAGCCGTAGTCTGCAGACCGACTCGATCACCGCTTTGACGCATCAGGCCGAGCGGGAATTCATGCGCTACCGGCAGACGCTGGACGCTGCCGTCAACAGTCGCAAGCCGCCAGACGATGAGGCCTTGACCTTACGGCATGATATTTTTCTGAGCCGGGTTAACCTGCTGCGCGAGAACGGGCCCATTGGCTCGTTGGATCAGCGACCCGAATACACGGCACTCAAGCCAAGGCTGGACGCATTGGTGACTCAAGCCGAGAAAGCCATGGCCAAAATGCCCCAGGAGCCAGCTGAACTGGCCGCCTTATTGGATGCCTTTTATGCGATTGGTCCAGGCTTTCAGATGCTGAGTCTGGCGGCCGACTCTGAGTTGGCGCGGCGGCTAGAGCGTCAATCGGCCACTGCCATCAGCCTGAGTGACCAGGCGGTGGCCCTGACACTGGTGCAATTGCTGATCCTGCTGGTTGCAGCCTATGGCCTGTATAACTGGCATGCGCGCCAGACCGCCGAGCGGCTCGCACTTGAAAACCTGAGCACAGAGCTCCGCGAAGCCACCCTGATCGCTGACGAGGCCAACCGCGGAAAAAGCGCTTTTTTGGCGAACATGAGCCATGAGTTGCGCACCCCTTTCAATGGCCTGATGGGCATGCTTGGCGTGCTGGACGACACCCAGCTCGATGCGACGCAACGCGGCTATTTGCAGACAGCACAAACCTCAGCCCAGCACCTGCTGACCCTGCTCAACGACATCTTGGACATCTCCGCACTGGAGGCCGGCAAGATCACCGTCAAGGCAGCGCCCGTGAACCTGGCTTGGCTGCTGCGCGACTTTGGTGCCTTGATGCAGCCCTTGGCCAATGGCAAGGGGCTCGATTTTTCCCTGGCCCTGCCGGTTACGCCGCTACCCTGGGTACTCACCGATGACACCCGCTTGAGGCAGATTTTGTTCAATTTGCTGAACAATGCCATCAAGTTCACGGACCGGGGCCAAGTCAAGCTCACGGTGCACCAAGTGGCCCGCTCGGGCAAGGGCATTGAACTTGATTTTGATGTCACTGACACCGGCATCGGGATCGCCGAACATGACCTGCCGCGCCTGTTTCAGCGTTTTCAGCAGGCGGAGAGCGGACGGGTCCGCCATTTTGGTGGCGCCGGGCTGGGCCTCGAGATTTCGCAGTCACTGGCGCATCTGCTGGGCGGCAGCATCAAGGTCAAAAGTACGCTCAGTGTGGGCACCACGTTCAGCCTGCATTTGCGCTTAATGCCCAGCGAGCCACCCTTGCAGCCGGCCCAGGCGGCCGGCCCTGCGAAGACGTCGGAAACCAGGCCAATAGGGCTGACAAATGTCAGCGCACCTGTGGGGCCAACGCCGTCGACCATGCTGCTCAACCACGCGGGCCAGCCAGCCCGGGTGCTGCTGGTGGAAGACAACGCCATCAACCGCATGGTGGCCGTGATGCTGCTGCAGCGCATGGGCTGCGTCGTCACCGACTGTGAAAACGGCCAGCTCGCAGTGGATAGGGTGCAGACTGACGCCTTTGACATGATCTTGATGGACATCAACATGCCGGTCATGGACGGCTTGTCGGCAACCCGCGCTATCCGGGCTTTGCCCGGCGAACAGTCACTGACGCCGATTGTGATGCTAAGTGCCGATGTCATGAACGAGTCCCAGGTGCAGTCATTTGGTGCGGGTGCTCAGGGGTTTCTGTCCAAGCCGGTGCAGTTTGCCGACCTGCGGGCCTGTGTGCTCAAACACCTGCCGCCTGCACCGCCAAGCCGGGATATTGCTGAGCCCGACCGGCTGGGCTAAGGCCAATCTGCCATGCGACCTGGTTTGCCTGCACCTTTGCGCGGCCTCACTGCCGCCAGCCTGCTGGCGATCAACACCCTGATCTGGGTACCGATTCTGTTGCTGTTTGCACTGCTCAAGCTGCTGGTGCCGGGACGGTCCATGCGGCTGTGGGTCGATCCGATGCTGCTGCGCATTGCAGAGGCCTGGATTGCCGGCAACAGCCGCTGGATGCGCCTGACCCAAACCACCGTCTGGGATGTGCAGGGGCTTGAGGGCTTGAACCCGCGCAGCTGGTACCTGGTCAATGCCAACCACCAGTCCTGGGTTGACATCCTGGTGCTGCAACACCTGCTGAACCAGCGCATCCCGCTGCTCAAATTCTTTCTCAAGCAGCAGTTGATCTGGGTGCCGGTCATGGGCCTGGCCTGGTGGGCGCTGGATTTTCCCTTCATGCGCCGCCACAGTGAAGCCTACCTGCAAAAACACCCCGAGATGCGCGGCCGCGACCAGGCCACTACCCGCCGCGCCTGCGAGAAATTTGCCCTGATCCCTACCAGCGTGATGAATTTTCTGGAGGGAACCCGCTGGACGACTGCCAAGCATGCCCGGCAGCAGTCACCCTACCGGCACCTGCTCAAGCCCAAAACCGGCGGTATGGCCGTGGCACTCAATGCGATGGGCGAAAAGTTTGAGGCAGTGCTGGATGTGACCATCGTCTACCCCGACGGCGTACCCGACTTCTGGCACTTTCTCAGCGGCCGCGTACCCAGGGTGGTGGTGCGGGTTAACGCGCTTCCAGTGCCAAGCGAACTGCTGGGCGCGGACTACGCGGGAGACGCTGCGGTGCGCCACCACTTCCAGCAATGGGTGCACCAGTTGTGGTTGGCCAAAGACGACATGATCGACGCTCTGATGAACCAGAAACCAGCCCTCACAGTCCCGGTGGAGAGGCCTGCCATCAAGTCACCAGATCAAGTTTGAGTGGCTGCCATCACCCGGTTGCGTCCGGCAGCCTTGGCGCGGTACAGTTGTTCGTCGGCCAGACTCACCAAAGCCACGGCATCCACCAACTCTGCCACCAAGGCGGTGGCGATCCCAATACTGACAGTAACAAATTGTGCCCCCAGCTGATTCGGGTGATCGATTGCCAGGCGAGCGATGCCTTCGCGAATCCGCTCAGCCAGGAGCCTGGCCTCCCCGACATCAGTTTCAGGCAGGATGACCGCGAACTCCTCGCCGCCGTAACGGGCTGCCAGGTCCGAGGCACGCATGCAGACCGAGCGGAGCACGGCGCCGATACGCCGCAGGCAGTCATCGCCTGCCACATGGCCCGCGCTGTCGTTGAATGCCTTGAAGTGATCAATGTCAACCATGATCAGGGAACACTGCGACTTGTGCCGTCCGAGCCGCAGGAACTCACGCGCCAGCGTCTGGTCAAAATACCGCCGATTGGCCAAACCCGTCAGTGCGTCCTCGTAACTCAGCTGCTCCAGGCGCTCGTTGGTTTCACGCAGCCGCGCCGACTCGGCCTGCAGGGTCTCGCTCAGCTGCCTCAACTCGCGGGTGCGCTCTTCAATGCGATTTTCCAGACTGCGGTTGATCTTCAGCAGTTCCGCCAATTCAAGCTCTGGGTTGGGGATGGGATGGTCTGGGGACGCCTGCAAGGGCGACGCATGGGTTTGCGGGCCGACATTGATCAGGCCGGCCTGCGAGAGGGGCAAATAGCCATCCACCACCTGACCATGAAACTGCGGGGCATGGGCCATGAACCAGGCCAGCGCCGCACCCAGATGCGCCACCGGCACCAAACCTTCATAGCCAGGATTGCGCGCCAAGCTGGCCAACACATCGGCCACAGGGATCCCGAAACGACGCGCCATTTCTTGCGCAATCTCGTGGGCCAATGGCGTCTCCACAGAACCCGGGACCACCGAAAACACCGACACCCCCTGCGCAGCATTCAGTTCCTTACCCAGCGACAGCATCATGGACCGCAGTCCCATCTTCTGCGCGCAGTAGCCGCCCATGAAGGGCATCCCCTCCAGCGAAATCAGCGACATGAACACGCCACGGCCCCGCGCCAGCATGCCGGGCAGCGTCCGCTTGGCCAGCAGCACCGGCGCGCGCAGGTTGGCGTGGTAGGTTTGGTCCCAGTCGTCGATGGCGCCGTCGATCACCGTGTCCATCTTGAGTCGCGCGGCACTGTTGAGCACCCCGTCGATCGCACCGAACCGCCGCTCACCCTCTGCCACCAGATCCGCCACGCCCGACTCAGTGCCCAGCTCAGTCTGCACAAAGTGCGCTGAGCCGCCCTGTTGCCGGATCTGCTGAGCCACCTCTTCGCCAGACGCCGTGCGGTCAGCCAGCAGCACAGACGCACCCAGCCTGGCAAAAGTGCGCGCAGCCTCCGCCCCGATGCCGCGCGCGGCACCTGTCACCAGCAAAACCCGCCCGTGCAGGTCTCGTCCGGACAATCCTATGGATGGGTATTCAAACATGGGGCCTCGCCTATTTTTAATAGTTGGACCACCCAATCAGCGGACGTCACAACATTTTTATTGCGTTTGAGTGTATCGTTTTACCTAAGGTGCTTGGCCAGTTTGGCACGGAACATTTCGGGAATGCCCATGCGCCGCGGCCCAGGTAACAGTTGGAAACTGTCCCCAGCGCTCAGGTCCCCGGGCTCGTCCACCGCCAGGTAAAAACCACAATAGCCCGCCTGCGCCATGGCGCGGCTCGCGCCGGCAAAGCCCATGGCGGCATTGAACTTGCCGCAGGGCTCGCGCGGCTGCGTCACCCGCAGAACACAGTGGGGGAACTGAAGCAGGTCACCCACCCACACGTCCCCCTCCAACAGACCCTGCAGACTCAAGTTTTCACCCACTGAGCCCCAGGGCAGTGCGTCGTCAATGGCACTCACACCCGTATTCGCGCGCGCTTTCAGCCAAAAAGTGTAATGCTCGCTGGGGTAGGCATACACCGCCTTGTCCAAGCCGCCATGGATCGACAAATCGGCCTGGTCGTCGCCGCCCAGCCCGAGCGGCAGCACCGAGACCGGCCCGGCCACAGGCTGTTTGTGAATTGCCGTCAGCACGCTGCGCCCGTTGATCTTCACCCGGCGCGCCGGCGCCACCTGCACCCCTAGCAACTGCGGCATGCGTCAGTCCCTTAAGCCGACTTGGCGCCCAGGCCCATGGCGCGGGTGATCACTTCTTTCATGATCTCGTTGGTGCCACCGTAAATACGCTGCACCCGCGCGTCGGCATAGGCCCGGGTGATGGGGTAATCCCACATGTAGCCATAGCCGCCAAACAGCTGCACGCAGGCGTCCATCACCTTGCACTGCAGGTCGCTGCACCAGTACTTGGCCATGCTGGCGGTGGCGGTGTCGAGCGCCTCGGTCAGCAGCAGCTCAATGCATTTGTCCACGAACACCCGCGCCACCTGCACCTCGGTCTGCAACTCGGCCAGCGTGAAGCGGGTGTTTTGAAACGCCGCCACCGCCTGGCCAAACACCTGCCGCTCCTTGACGTAGGCCACCGTCCAGTCAATCGCCGCCTGCGCCGCCGCCACGGCGGTAATGGCGATCTGCAGCCGCTCCCAAGGCAACTGCTCCATCAGGCAGATGAAGCCGCGGTTCAATTGAGCCGGCCCGCCCAGCAAATTGGCAGCCGGCACCCGCACGTTGTCAAAAAACAGCTCCGAGGTGTCCTGTGCCTTCAGGCCCAGCTTTTTCAGGCGCTGGCCCACGGTAAACCCTGGCATACCACGCTCCACCAGCAGCAGGCTGGTGCCCTTGGCGCCCGCGTCTGGATTGGTCTTGGCCACCACGATCACCAGATCGGCGTGCCAGCCGTTGGTGATGAAGGTCTTGCTGCCGTTGAGCAGGTAGCTGCCATCGGGCTGCACCAAGGCCGTGGCGCGTATGCCCTGCAAATCAGAGCCGGCGGCCGGCTCACTCATGGCAATGGCCCCTACCAGCTCGCCGCTGGCCAGACGTGGCAACAGGCGCTGTTTTTGCTCATCGGTGCCGTAATTGAGCAGGTAGGGCGCCACAATCTCGTTGTGCAGGCCAAAGCCGATGCCGCTGAAGCCGGCAGATGCCAGCGCCTCGAACTGCAGCACCGAGTACAGCTTGTCGGCACCGGCGCCGCCGTACTGCTCTGGCAGCGTCATGCCCAGAAAGCCATTGGCCCCCGCCTTGTGCCAGACCGCCCGGTCCACATAACCCTGCTCCTCCCAGGCAGCGTGAAACGGTGCAATTTCGCGGGCCATGAAGCGCTCAAAACTGTCACGAAAGGCCTCGTGCTCGGCGTTGAACAGGGTGCGTTGAATCATGGGTATTTCAATTTGAGATGGAAACTGGCTCAGACCGACACCGCTCGCAGGCCGCAGCTTTGCGCTGCCACCAATTGGCGTTGATCTGAGGTGACAAACAGCTCGGCTTCCAGCGCCAAGGCGCTGCCGATGTGGATGGCATCCATCCCGCGCAACACATTGGCCTCCAGACTGGCGATGGCCTGTGCCAAGACCATTGGTGTCAGGTCGCAGATGGCTGCATCTTCAACATCTGCCAAGAGCAGGGCCTTCAAATGCCGGTATTGGCTGTCGGACACGCGCCCCTCGCGCTGAAGCCTACACAAGGCCGACACAATTTCAGGTAGCGCTATACCCGACAGCAAGATTTCTGTCGCTTGGTCGCACCAATGCAAGACCGCATCAGAACCGGCCTCCCGGACATAGCGCTTGACAAACGCCGAACTGTCAAAAAAGACGCGCACAGGGCCTGCTCCTACAAACTGCTACAAGCCACTGCCACGTTCATCCAATACCAGGCGGCTGAGCGCGACACCATCCAGCACCAGCGGCTGGGCTTGACGACGTTTCCAGGACGGCAAGTCGGGCA
This sequence comes from Comamonas sp. lk, assembly GCA_943324505.2. Lineage (GTDB taxonomy): Bacteria > Pseudomonadota > Gammaproteobacteria > Burkholderiales > Burkholderiaceae_C > Rhodoferax. Next base: position 2,699 of record CALPLW020000087.1, on the reverse strand, counting down.
CCACCGGGACAATATCGGCAATTGGTTTGCCATTGCGCAGCACCCGCACCGACTCACCCTGCGCCACCAGGTCAAAGTACTGTTTGGCGTGGTTACGGAGTTCTGTGAAGGTGGTTTGTTTCATGACCGGTTTCAGATGTACAGAATAGCGTCAGTATAAATGCACACTTTGTGCGACGCTCACGCAGGCAGCGCTGACGCCGGTTGAAATGCCTATACTGCTGCGCCACCCCACCGCAAGGAACGCCCCATGACCGAAGCCTATGTGTACGACGCCATCCGCACCCCGCGCGGCAAGGGCAAAAAAGACGGCAGCCTGTTTGAAGTCAAGCCCGTCAACCTGCTGGCCGGCCTGCTGACCGAACTGCAAAAGCGCAACGGGTTTGACACCGCCGCCGTGGACGATGTGGTGATGGGCATCGTCTCGCCGATTGGCGACCAGGGCTCGGTGCTGCCCAAGGTGGCGGCACTCAAGGCGGGCTGGGACGTGCGCTGTGCCGGCTTGCAAATCAACCGCTTTTGTGCCTCGGGGCTCGAAGCCGTCAACCTGGCGGCGCAAAAGGTGCGCTCAGGGTGGGAAGACCTGGTGGTGGCCGGCGGCGTGGAGAGCATGAGCCGCGTGCCCATCGGCTCGGACGGCGGCGCTTGGGCCATGGACCCCGAAACCAACTCGGCCACCGCCTTCGTGCCACAGGGCATCGGCGCCGACCTGATCGCCACTTTGGAGGGCTTCAGCCGCCAGGACGTCGACCGCTTTGCCCTGACATCCCAGCAACGCGCCAGTGCGGCACAAAGCGCCGGCCATTTTGCGCGCTCGGTGGTGCCGGTCCGCGACGCGCTGGGCCAGGTCATTCTGGCGCAAGACGAATTCATCAAACCGCACACAACGCTCGAGGGCCTGGCCAGCCTCAAACCCGCGTTTGAGCAGATGGGCAGCATGGGGTTTGACCAGGTCGCGCTCACGCGCTACCCGCAGGTGGAGCGCATTCACCATGTGCACCACGCCGGCAACTCCTCGGGCATCGTGGACGGCGCCACCGCCCTGCTGATCGGCTCGGAGGCGGCTGGCCGCAGCCATGGCCTGACGCCGCGTGCCCGCATTGTGGCGGTGGCACTGAGCGGAGCGGACCCCACCATCATGCTCACCGGCCCGATGCCAGCCACCCGCAAAGCTCTGGCCAAAGCCGGCATGACGGCGGACCAGATCGACCTGTTTGAAGTGAATGAGGCCTTTGCCGCCGTGGTGATGCGCTTCATGAAAGAGATGCAGGTGCCGCACGACAAGGTCAATGTCAACGGCGGCGCCATCGCCATGGGCCACCCGCTGGGGGCTACCGGCGCCATGATTCTGGGCACGCTGATCGACGAGCTGCACCGGCGCCAGCTGCGCTACGGGCTGGCCACGCTGTGCGTGGGCGGCGGCATGGGCATTGCCACCATTGTGGAGAGACTTTGATGAACACCATCCGTTACACCCTGCAAGACGGCATTGCCACCGTCACTTTTGACGAGGCGGGCTCACCGGTCAACACCATGTGCCAGCAGTGGCAGGATGACCTGCACGCGCTGGCGTTGCAGGTGGTGCAAGACAGTACGGTGATTCGCGGCATGCTGCTGACATCAGCCAAGAGCACATTTTTTGCGGGCGCGGACCTCAAAGCCACCATGCGCCTCACCCCCGCCGACGCCGGCGCCGTGTTCGCCGGTATTGAACGCGTCAAGCAGGATTTCCGCACGCTGGAGACACTGGGCATCCCAGTGGTCAGCTGCCTCAACGGCACCGCCCTGGGCGGCGGCTGGGAGGTGGCGCTGGTCGGCCACCACCGCATCGCGGTGGATGATGCGCGCATCCAGTTCGGCCTGCCCGAGGTCACGCTGGGCCTGCTGCCCGGCGCCAGCGGCGTCACCAAAATGACGCGCCACCTCGGTCTGCTCGGCGCCCAACCCTACCTGGTGGAAGGCCAGCTGTTTTCGCCACAACAGGCGCTTGGCCTGGGGCTGGTGCATGCGCTGGTGGCACCCGGCGCCAACGCGCAGGCCGAGATGCAGGCCCAAGCCCTGGCCTGGATCGACGCGCACCCCACGGCCCAGCACGCCTGGGAAGCCAAAGACTACAAGGTGCCGGGCGGCACGCCGGCCAACCCAAAGGTGGCGGCCATGCTGCCAGTGGCGCCGGCCGTGCTCAAAAAGCAGACCCGCGGCCGCTACCCCGCCCCAGAGGCCATCCTGGCCTGCATGGTCGAGGGCCTGCAGGTGGATGTGCCCACCGCGCTGCGCATCGAGAGCCGCTATCTGGCGCAGCTGATCACCGGGCCCAACGCCCGCGCCATGATCAACACCTTTTTCTTCAACATGAACGCCATCAAGAGCGGCCAGTCACGCCCGGGTAAGGCGCCGCGCTACAAGCCAAGTCGGGTTGGCTTGCTGGGCGCGGGCATGATGGGCGCCGGCATTGCCTATGTGCAAGCCCGCAAAGGCATTGCCACCGTGCTCAAAGACGTGAGCCAGGAGAAAGCCGAGGCCGGCAAGGCCTACAGCGCCAAGCTGACCCAGGCCAGCGTGGCCAAAGGGCGCCTGAGCGAGGCTGCGCGCGACGCCCTTCTGGCGCACATCCAGCCCACGGCCCAGGCGGCCGACCTGGCCGGCTGCGATCTGATCATCGAAGCGGTGTTTGAGAACCGCGCGCTCAAGGCCCAGGT
>CALPLW020000086.1 GCA_943324505.2 Comamonas sp. lk | reverse complement strand
TGTTGTGGCACGATTTTGGCACATAGCCCGCGTCGGTATTGGGGTTTCAGCTACAAATAGAATAGCTGCCCATGAAGTCTCGTTCCTCATCTGGCGGCCTGGTCTACTCCACGGAGACCGGCCGTATGTGTCCGGTGTGCCGGCAGCCCCTGGCGCAGTGCGTTTGCCGCAGTGCCCGTCCCCAGCCTGTTGGCGATGGCGTGGTGCGCGTCTCGCGCGAGACCAAGGGCCGGGCCGGCAAGGGCGTCACCCTGGTTAAGGGCCTGCCGCTGGCGCCAGCTGAACTAACCGCTTTGGGTAAGCAGCTCAAGGCGGCTTGTGGCTCGGGTGGCACCGTTAAGGACGGTGTTATTGAGGTGCAGGGTGACCATGTGGAACGGGTGACGGCGGCCTTGGTGGCGCAGGGGTACGTGGTCAAGCGGTCGGGTGGCTGAGTCCTTGTGCTGATTGTCGGGATAAGGCTTCTAGGATCAGGCCGGCGGGGCATTCGGCTCCGCGGCTGTCCTCCGCCCTGCGGGCTCCCCCTTAATGCCGCTGCGCCGAACGCCCCACCGGCCTGATCTGGGTATGTGGTTCGAGCGCACTGCACAGGTTCATCCGTAGAGGGGTGTACTGTCTCATGAGCTGGGTGAACCAACTGCCTCGCTGGCTGGTGGGGCTGCCTGGGTGTCGTGGCGAGGTCAAGGAAGGAGCCCGCAGGGCGGAGGGACACGAGCGGCGGCACCCGGGCGGTCCCAGCAGCTCGCCAATCATGGTGCCCGTCCCTGGCTGACCGACCCAATCAAAACCGGAGTGCTGTCAACATCAATCCGTTCCACGCCCATCCGCACCCTGCGCCGCCCACAGCTTTGCACCACCGGCTTCCAGGTGCGTCAGGTAAACCCGTAGGTCAAATTCAAGCTGGTGGTAGTCCGGGGCCATGTAGGCGCACAGCTGGTAGAACGCGCGGTTGTGCTCGCGTTCTTTGAAGTGGGCCAGCTCGTGCACCGCAATCATGGTCAAAAAGGGCAGGGGCGTGTCTTTGAACAGCGCCGCGACGCGGATTTCGCGTTTGGCTTTGAGGCGCGAGCCCTGCACCCGCGATACCGTGGTGTGGGTGCCCAGGGCGTGGGCCACGGTGTGCAGCTTGCTGTCAAAGCAGGCGCGGCTCAGCGGCTCGGCGCCGCGCAAAAACTCGGTTTTCAGGCCTTGGATGTAGTCGTACAGCGCACGGTCTGTGCGCAGGCCGTGGCCTTTTGGGTAACGGGCCAGCAGCCAGGCGCCCAGTTCGCCTTGCTCAAGCAGCCCCTGCACCCGCGCCTGCAATTCTGGCGCGTAGTGGCCCAGGTAGTTCAAGTGTGGCTCAGTGCCCGCCCTCGCGGCGCAGGGCGGGGAACAGGATCACGTCGCGGATGCTGGGGCTGTCGGTCAGCAGCATCATCAGTCGGTCGATGCCAATGCCGCAGCCGCCGGTGGGCGGCATGCCGTACTCCAGCGCGCGCACAAAGTCGTGGTCGAAGTACATGGCCTCGTCATCGCCCCCTTCCTTGGCCTCGACCTGGGCATGGAACCGAGCCGCCTGTTCCTCGGCGTCGTTCAACTCGGAAAAGCCATTGCCAAATTCGCGCCCGGTGATGTAGAGCTCGAAGCGTTCGGTCACGCCGGGTTTGTGGTCGCTCTCGCGCGCCAGCGGTGAGATTTCCACCGGGTGCTCGCAAATGAAGGTGGGCTGCCACAGCTTGTCCTCGACGGTTTCTTCAAAGTACAGCACCTGCAGGCTTGCCAGCGAGCGGCCCGACAATTTGTGTTTGGCTTCCGACAGGCCGAGCTTGCGCAATGCGTTGATCAGCCAAGCCGGGTTGTCGACCCGTAGGCCACTGCCGTCGTCGAGCGCCAGCGCCGCTTCGGTGTATTTGACGATGGCTTCACGGATGGTGAGCCGCTCAAAGGGCAGGGACAGGTCCACCGGCTTGCCGTCGTAGCTGAGCTGCAGCGTGTCCACGGCCTTGCGCGCGGCGTCGCGAATCAGGCTCTCGGTGAAAGTCATCAGGTCTTGGTAGTCCCAGTAGGCCGCGTAGAACTCCATCATGGTGAACTCGGGGTTGTGGCGCACCGAGATGCCTTCATTGCGGAAGTTTCGGTTGATCTCGAACACCCGCTCAAAACCACCCACGATCAGCCGTTTGAGGTACAGCTCAGGCGCGATGCGCAAAAACATTTGCTGGTCAAGCGCGTTATGGTGAGTGGTAAAGGGCCGGGCGTTGGCACCGCCCGGGATCGGGTGCAGCATGGGCGTTTCGACCTCCAGGAAGTTGTGCGCCACCATGAACTCGCGGATGCCGCTCACAGCCTTGCTGCGCGCAGTGAAGCGCTGGCGCGCGGCCTCGTCCATCATCAGGTCGACATAGCGCTGGCGGTACTTCACTTCCTGATCGGCGATGCCGTGGAACTTGTCGGGCATAGGGCGCAGGCTCTTGGTCAGCAGGCGCACCTGGGTGGCGTGGATCGACAGCTCGCCGGTCTTGGTCTTGAACATCGTGCCAACGGCTGCCACGATGTCGCCCAGGTCCCAGTGTTTGAAGCTGGCATACACCGCTTCACCCACGTCCTCGCCCTTGACATAGATCTGGATGCGACCGGTGCTGTCTTGCAGCGTGCAGAAGCTGGCCTTGCCCATCACCCGTTTGAGCATCATGCGGCCGGCCACCTTGGCCACGCTGCCCTGGGCCAGCAGGCCTTCGGGCGTCTGGCCGGCGTGCGCCGCAAACAGGGCGTCGGCGCGGTCAGTGGGTTTGAAGTCGTTCGGGAAGGCCACGCCCTGGCCCTGGGCTTGCAGCTCACGCAGCGCCTTGAGTTTCTCGCGGCGCTCCAGCATCAACTGGTTTTCGTCCTGGACGGGGGCGGGGGTCGTGGGTTCAGACATGGGGCGGGTGCTCGCATCGGGCAGTGGGACAACCATTGATTTTAGTTGGCTGGCGCCGGGTCGCTATGATTCGGACAGTTTTACCCGACTTCATCATGCTCTACCAGATCATCTCCCTGCTGCTCGAAGTGGTGACCGGCGTGGTCGGCGGCAGCTGCCTGCTGCGTTTGTACATGCAGCAACAGCGCATTCCCATGTCGGCACGCTCGGGTAATCCGCTGGGTCGTTTTGTGTTCGCCCTGACCGACTGGCTGGTGCTGCCCTTGCGTCGGGTGCTGCCTGCGGTGGGCGCAGTGGACACAGCCAGTCTGGTGGCGGCTTACCTGTTGCAGTTGGCGCAGTTCACTCTGCTGTGGCTGCTCGCCGGAGCGTCGGACGGCCTGTTTGCCGTGCCGATCCTGGCCGGGTTTGGGGTGGCGCGTTTGGCGATTTCGGGCCTGACCGGGCTGCTGATCGTCTACGCCGTTCTGTCCTGGGTGCAGACGGCCTCCGCCTTGGCAGACGTCGTCGAGCGCTTGTGTGCGCCGCCGCTTACGCCGATTCGGCGACTGGTACCTCTGGTCGGTGGTGTCGACCTGTCACCCTTGGTGCTGCTGGTCTTGCTGCAGGTGGCTGCCATTGTGCTGGGTCATCTGCAGGGTCTGATATTGCTGTCTGTCTGATCAATCGACGGCATCTGCGGGTTGGCGCTGCAGCATGGCCAGGGTGCTGGCCAGAATTTTGCGTAGTTCACGCCGGTCACAGATGAAGTCGACCGCGCCTTTGGTCTGCAGGAACTCAGACCGCTGGAAGCCCTCGGGCAGAGTCACGCGTACCGTCGACTCGATCACGCGCGGGCCAGCGAAGCCGATCAGTGCCTTAGGCTCGGCCACCACCACATCGCCCAAGAAAGCGAAACCAGCGCTGACGCCTCCCATGGTGGGGTCGGTCAGCACACTGATGTAGGGCAGGCCTTTTTTGGCTAGCCGCGTCAGTGACGCGTTGGTCTTCGCCATCTGCATCAGGCTCAGCAAGCCCTCTTGCATGCGTGCGCCGCCTGTGGACGTGAAGCAGATGAAGGGTACTTTTTGCTCGATGGCGGTGTGCACCCCGCGCACAAATCGCTCGCCCACCACCGAGCCCATGCTGCCACCCATGAACTCGAACTCAAAACAGGCTGCCACCACGCCAATGCCCAGCACGGCGCCGCCCATGACCACCAGCGCGTCGGTCTCACCGGTATTCTCCAGCGCTTCCTTAAGCCGTTCCGGGTACTTGCGGCTGTCCTTGAACTTGAGGGCGTCGACCGGCAGCACCTCTTGTCCGATCTCGTAGCGCCCTTCGTTGTCCAAAAACAGGTTCAGCCGAGACCGCGCTCCGATGCGGTGGTGGTGGCTGCAGGTCGGGCAGACATTCTGGTTGTGCTCCAGGTCAGTCTTGTACAGCACGGTTTCACAACTGGGGCATTTGATCCAAAGGCCTTCAGGCACGCTGCGCCGGTCCGCCGGGTCGGTGTGCTGAATCTTAGGGGGCAGCAGTTTTTCAAGCCAGCTCATGACGTACTCCTCAGTCGAAGGGGCATTATGAATCCAAAGCAGTCCGGATCTCTCGCAAGAAGCCCTGGGCTACAGCGCACACCTGATCGCGCGGCTGCGCATCCACCAGCTGGATCAGGCGGCTGCCGATCACCACGGCGTCGGCCACCCGGCTGATGGCCCGTGCCGTGGCGGCATCGCGGATGCCAAAGCCCACGCCCACCGGTACGCTGACAAATTGGCGGATGCGTGGCAGCATGGCCTCCACCGCCGCCGTGTCCAGAGTGCCGGCGCCAGTCACGCCCTTCAGCGACACGTAGTAGACATAGCCGGTCGCCACCCGCGCGACCTGGGCCATGCGCTCGTCGGTGCTGGTGGGTGCCAGCAGAAAGATCAGATCCATGCTGTGGCGGGCTAATTCAGCCGCAAAGCCCTCGCACTCTTCCGGCGGGTAGTCCACCACCAGCACGCCGTCCACGCCGGCCGCTGCGGCGTCGTTCACAAAAGCGCTGGCGCCGTCGGCGCGGGCATGTTTCTGGTTGTAGCGTTCGACCGGGTTGGCGTAGCCCATCAGGACAACCGGCGTTGTGCTGTTGGTGGCGCGGAAGGCTCGGACCATGGCCAACACTTGCACCATGCCGATGCCTAGCGCCAGCGCGCGGTCGCCGGCCTTCTGGATCACCGGGCCGTCAGCGCTGGGATCCGAGAAGGGGACGCCGAGTTCGATCACATCGGCGCCGCCCGCCACCATGGCGTGCATCAGTTCAGGCGTGACGTCGGCAAAGGGGTAGCCGGCGGTGACATAGGGGATCAGCGCTTTTTTGCCCTGGGCTTTCAAGGTGGCGAGGGTGCTGGCAATGCGGCTCATGCGCGGGCTCCCAAGGCTGCCAGCGACACCAATTGCGCCCCGCCGCCCTTAACCGACTGCCCCTTGCAGCTGGGGCGGCAGTAAAAGTCGCCGTTGCTGAGGTCGGCCACCGTGCCGATGTCCTTGTCGCCCCGGCCCGACAGGTTGACCAGGATGGACTGGTCCGGCCGCATGGTCTTGGCCAACTGCATGGCATAGGCCACGGCGTGGCTGGATTCCAGTGCAGGGATGATGCCCTCGGTTCGGCACAGGTAGTGGAAGGCCGCCAGCGCCTCGGTGTCAGTGATGCCGACGTACTCGGCACGGCCAATGTCTTTGAGGAAGGCGTGTTCCGGGCCGACGCCGGGGTAATCCAGCCCGGCGCTGATGCTGTGGGTCTCGGTGACTTGACCGTTGTCATCCTGCAGCACATAAGTGCGGTTGCCGTGCAGCACGCCCGGGCTGCCGCGCTGCAGAGAGGCCGAGTGACGGCCCGAATCCATGCCTTCCCCGGCGGCCTCCACGCCAATCAGGCGTGTATTGGCGTGGGCGATGTAGGGGTGAAAGATGCCCATGGCGTTGCTGCCGCCGCCCACGCAGGCAAGCACCGCGTCGGGTTGCGGGCCACTGCAGCCCTGTTGTGCCAGTATTTCCGGCATTTGCACCAGGCACTCCTTGCCAATCACGCTCTGGAAATCACGCACCATCATGGGGTATGGGTGCGGCCCGGCCACCGTGCCGATGATGTAGAAGGTGTTGTCCACATTGGCCACCCAGTCGCGCATGGCCTCGTTCAGGGCGTCTTTCAGTGTTTTACTGCCGCTCTCCACTGGCACCACCGTGGCGCCTAGCAGTTTCATTCGGTAGACGTTGGGGCTTTGCCTCTTGACGTCTTCGCTGCCCATGTACACCACGCACTCCAGGCCGTAGCGGGCGCAGATGGTGGCGGTGGCCACGCCATGCTGGCCTGCACCGGTTTCGGCAATTACCCTCGGTTTGCCCATGCGCTTGGCCAGCATGGCCTGACCAATGGTGTTGTTGACTTTGTGCGCGCCGGTGTGGTTGAGGTCTTCGCGCTTGAGGAAAATCTGCGCGCCACCCTGTTCGCGGCTCATGCGCTGGGCGTGGTAAATCGGTGACGGGCGGCCGACAAAGTGTGCCAGCTCGTAGTTGAACTCGGCGATGAAGGCCGGGTCATGCTGGTAGCGGGCGTAAGCTGCCTTGAGTTCGTTGATGGCGTGGGTCAGGGTCTCCGAGACGAAGGACCCCCCATAGATGCCGAAATGACCGGACGCGTCAGGTTGTTGGTACTGGAACATGTGATCTCTCTGCAAGTTGCTGGTCGGCTGCCCGGACGGCAGCGACAAATTGGTTGATTTTTTCGGGGTCCTTGAGCCCCTTGTTACCGGGGCCGGACATTTCCACCCCCGAGCTCACATCAACGGCCAGCGTCTTGCAACGCGGCCGCAACTGCCGGATGCCTTCGGCCACGTTTGCAGCGCTCAGTCCACCACTCAAGACGAGGTGAGCGTTGACGTTTGGAGGCAGCAGTGACCAATTGAATGTTTGCCCGCCACCACCGTACCCGTCGACATGGGCGTCGAGCAGGATGGCCTGGGCTTGTGAATGTTGAGATGCGAATTCTACGAGATCAAATCCCGGGCCGTTCGCCCCGACCGGAATGCGCGCCGCCCGGATGAAGGGGCGGCGGCCATGGCCGGTGGCCAGCAGGCAGTCAGCCGGTGTTTCATCGCCATGAAATTGCACGCAAGCCCCCGCCAGCTGGTCACTTATAGCTATGATTTCAGTAGCGGACGCGTTCACAAACAGCAGCACGGGCGTGACAAAGGGTGGGAGACGCCGCGCCAAGGCGACGGCCCTTTCGGGCGAGACATAGCGCAGACTTTTGGGGTACAGGACAAACCCGACGGCGTCGGCGCCCGCCGCCACGGCGGCGTCCACGTCCGCTTCCCGTGTCAGGCCGCAAATCTTGATGCGGGTGCGGATGGCAGGATTGCTCAAAGTGGAGGTCTGGTTCATGGGAGGGCGTCGAAGGCGGGGGTGCGATCCGGCAGACCCCAATGCGGTGCGTAGCGCGGACCCAAAAAGTAGAGTCCGTCTGCGGAGAAGGTGGGCGCAGCGACCTTGCGGTCCCGAGCCTGCAGCACCTGAGTGATCCATTGCGGTGGCTGCTGCTTTTGGCCGATGGTGATCAGGCAGCCCATGATGTTGCGGATCATGTGGTGCAGAAAGGCGTTGGCTTCGAATTCGAAGCGCCAATAGGCGCCCCGTCGCGAGATTGCCAGTTGCTGCAGGTGTTTGACCGGCGACAGCGCCTGACAGGCCGAGGCGCGAAAGGAGCTGAAATCATGCTCACCGAGCAACAGCTCTGCGGCCTGCTGCATCGGTTCTAGGTTCAGTGGCCGGAACGCCCAACCCACCTGGCCGGCCTCCACGCTCGGCCGCACCGGAGATTCCAGCAGGATGTAGGCGTAGCGCCGGGACAGGGCGCTGGCCCTGCAATGGAACGACTCGGGCACGGCACAGGCCCATTGAATGGCAATGTCACGCGGCAGGAAACTGTTGGTGCCCCGCACCCACGCGGCCGGGCTGCGATGAACCGGGGTGTCGAAATGAACCACCTGCATCAGACCATGCACCCCGGAGTCGGTCCGGCCGGCACACAGCGTGGTGGTTTTTTGGTTGGTAAAGCGGGCCAGCGCCGTTTCCAGACGGTCTTGCACTGTCAGGCCGGAAAGCTGGCTCTGCCAGCCCTGGTACGGTTGGCCGTTGTAGCTGACGCCCAGCGCGATTCTCACGTTCGGCTCATGGCGCGGGGCACGCGGCGCTGCAGCCCGGGCGTCACTTCAGTTTGCCCAGCGCCCGTTCCGCCCTGGCCTTCATATCTCCAGAGGCCGACTCAATGACCTCTTCAATCAGGGCTCGGGCACCGTCCTCGTCACCGATGGCACGGAATTCTTCAGCCAGGTCGAGCTTGGTTTCCAGTGGGTCGTCCGACAGGTCGGTCAGGTTGGATTTGCTGTCCTGAAACTCTTCACCCAGATCAAGCGACAGCGAGCCCAAGTCAAGTGGCAGAGGTTCCGGCGCAGTCGGCGGTGGCGCTTGAGTTTCAGGTTCCGGCAGGTCAAATTCGAGGTCTAATTCATTGGGACTGAGCTCGCCAGGCGCCCCAGATTTCGGCTGCTCTTCATCGAGCGAAAAATCGACCTCCGGTTCGGCCGGCGCTGTCTGTGGCGCTGGGTCGGGATCTTCTTGTGTCGGTGGCTGCTCCACGTAGAGGTTCTCTTCGCGGGCGCGGAGATTGTCTCCCCTTTGGCTAGATTCAAATAAAGGCTGCACAGAGGGAGGGTTTATTGGAGACACAGTCTCCTGCGGGTCGTCTTGCCGGCTCGATATGAAAGCGTCAAGAGAACGCTGATTATCCAAACCGCTCTCAGCTCCACTTTGGCGGCGGCGGCCAATCCGATAAGCAAGAATGCTGGCTAGGGCCGCGATCAGTGCGCCAGCGCCCCAGGGCACCAGGGGATGATCGACAAGGCGGTCGACAAATTCACTTTTGATAGGCGGACTGGTCGCCGAGGCGGCTGTTTTAGGGGCTGATGCCGGCGCACTGGCTGGTGCGCTGGCAGAGGGATTGGCTGGCAGAGGGTTGGTGACGGCTGGCGCGATGGGGCTTGATGCCGAGGAGGCGGGCTGGGACACAGCAGCTGCCTGCGTACTAGCGCCTAGCTTATTCAGCTCGACGATGTTGCGTGCCAATTCTTCGGCACGGCTGGCAGCTTCCCGTGCGTTACGCTCTTTGGCAAGTTGCTCCTCGGATGGCGACTCCTGCACGTTGCCTTTGGCCAATGTCAGCTTGTCGGCGGCACCGTTACCGGCGGGCTTGTCGTCCACCCTGGCCTCCACCTTGCCACTGGTTTGCCGGCTGGCCCCCTCAACCTGGGCCTGCGGCGCAATGCCGGCAAATTTACGCCGAAATTCATTGAAATCGCGGCTTTGCGCGGCAATGATACGGGTGGCTTCAGGTCGGACTGTCTCGGAGGCTTGCAGATCGTTCGGAAGATTCAGGACAGCACCTGCTTGGATCCGATTGACATTGTTGCCTTGGAACACTCCAGGATTAGCGCGCAAAAGGGCTACCAGCATCTGGTCGAGCGAGACATTGCCAGGTTTCAGCGCCAGCGCAATTTCGCTGGCCGTGTCACCGGCACGGACCTTGACCTTGTTGCCATCCTCAACTTTGGGTGCCTTGCTTTTCGTGTTCAGATTGCTGACGGGACTCACGGTACCGCTGTCGGTCTGCGTTGCGCCAGCCTTGGCTGGCGCGAACAGAAGGGTGTAGTCACGCAGGATCCTGCCCGATGCCCAACTGGCTTCGAGCAACAGGTCAAAAAAAGAATCGGTGATTGCAACCGAGCTGGCCAGCTGAATGTAGAGCCTTCCATCTGCGTGTTTTTTCAATGACGCCTGCAGACCCACAACGCTGGCGTTGTAACTCAGACCTGCCGCCCGGAAGGCCTCAGGTGAGGCAACAGACGTTCTGAGCGAGATGGCTTCTTCAGCGGTGATGTCGAGAAAATCAATTTCTGCCCGCAACGGCTCGCCCATTGCCGACTGCACTACGACCCGCCCCAGGGAAAGGGCCAGGGCCTGCGAGCTAGACAAGGCCAGCACCAAGGCGCCAATCGCCCAAAGAGCGCGGCGCCAGGGTCGAGTCTTGACAGTCAAGGAGGTCTGCTGCATGGCGCTGATTCTACGTGTGCCAGCATCCGGCGCGCCCCGGGCCCGGCCTCACTGGGCCAGCAAAATACGCAACATACGGCGCAAGGGCTCGGCCGCCCCCCACAACAGCTGGTCGCCAATGGTGAATGCGCCGACATATTCTGGCCCCATGGCGAGCTTACGGATGCGGCCGACCGCTATATCCAGCGTGCCAGTAACGGCGACTGGGGTGAGGCCCTGCAAGCTTGCCTCCCGGGTGTTGGGAATGACCTTGACCCATGGGTTGTCGGCCGCGAGCAGCGCTTCGACGTCGGCGCTGGGCACATTCTTCCTGAGCTTGAAGGTCAACGCCTGGCTATGGCATCGCATCGCACCCACCCGGACACACAGGCCATCAACCGGTGTCTCGGCGGTACCGAAGGCGAGTCCCTGTCCCAGAATCTTGTTGGTTTCGGCGCCGCCTTTCCATTCTTCGCGGGAGGTGCCCCAGCCCGGTTCGTCGGACTGCTTGCCGACGCCGAGGTCTTTGTCAATCCAGGGGATCAGGCTGCCCCCCAGCGGGACGCCGAAATTGGCCGTCTCAGCTGGGCTCAGGGCCTGCTGCTTGGCCAGTACCAAGCGGTCGATCTCCAGGATGGCTGACTTTGGGTCATCCAGCAGGCTTTTGACTTCGGCGCTGAGGGTGCCGAATTGGGTCAACAGCTCGCGCATGTGCTGAGCGCCACCGCCAGACGCAGCCTGGTAAGTCATGCTGGTCATCCACTCGACCAAACCAGCTTTATGCAGAGCACCCACACCCATGAGCATGCAACTGACAGTGCAATTGCCCCCAATCCAGTTTTTGCCGCCCTGCGCCAGGGCCTTCTGGATAACGGGTAAATTGACCGGATCAAGCACGATGATGGCATCGTCTTTCATGCGTAAGGTGGAGGCGGCATCGATCCAGTGGCCTGTCCAACCGGCTGCACGCAACTTGGGGTAGACCTCCGTCGTGTAGTCACCACCCTGGGCACTGATGATGATGTCGCACTTGCGCAGCGCCGCGATGTCGAAAGCGTCTTTCAGCGTGGTTTCGTTTTTTGCCTGGGTCGGGGCCTGGCCGCCGGCATTGGACGTCGAGAAAAACACCGGCTCAATGTGGTCAAAGTCACCCTCGGACTGCATGCGGTCCATCAGGACCGAGCCAACCATGCCACGCCAGCCTACCAGGCCGACCAAATTACCGATTTTCATGAGAGTGCCCTTTCAGATGTTTAAACTATCAATTCCATCTGCCCGGCTCGTCTGGCCGGTGGGGCGCGACGAACCGGGCTGTGCTAGCCTTTAGTGGTGGTCGCTTTGGAGACTACAGTTGCAGCCCACGAGCACGCACACTGGCCCTCGCAGACGTAGCGGGTGGCGTGATTGGAAGCGGGTAGCAAGGCTCGCATCATTAGATTGTAAATTGAAATTATGTCAGGGCCTTGACCACTGCGGCGCCCATCTCCACCGTGCCAACCCGTGTCATGCCGGCGCTAAAAATATCGGCAGTGCGCAGTCCCTGGTTCAGCACCGTCTTGACCGCCGCCTCAATTCGCTGAGCTGCCGCTTCCTGATTCAGGCTGTAGCGCAGCATCATGGCTGCGCTGAGGATGGTCGCCAGCGGATTGGCAATGCCCTTGCCAGCGATATCTGGTGCGCTGCCGTGGCTGGGTTCGTACAAGCCCTGGTTGCTCGCGTTCAGGCTGGCCGAGGGCAGCATGCCGATGGAGCCAGTCAGCATGGCCGCCTCGTCACTCAGAATGTCTCCGAACATATTGCCGGTCACGACCACATCGAATTTCTTCGGCTCGCGCACCAGTTGCATGGCGGCATTGTCGACGTACATGTGGTCCAGCGCCACATCGGGGTATTGCTTGCCAATGTCACTCACCACGTCTTTCCAGAACTGGAAGGTCTCTAACACGTTGGCCTTGTCTACGCTGGTGACGCGGTGGCTGCGTTTACGCGCAGCCTGGAAGGCGACGTGGGCAATCCGCTCAATCTCAGGTCGCGAGTAGCGCATGGTGTCAAAAGCTTCTTCGGCACCCGGGAACAGCCCGTCGGTAGCCACGCGGCGCCCCCGTGGTTGACCAAAATAGATGTCTCCAGTCAGTTCCCGGATGATCAGGATGTCAAGGCCGCCGATCAACTCGGGTTTGAGGCTGGATGCGCCAACCAGTTGCTCGTAGCAGATGGCCGGACGGAAGTTGGCGAACAAGCCGAGGTTTTTACGCAGACCCAAAATGGCCTGCTCCGGCCGAAGAGGCCTGTCCAAGGTATCGTACTTCCAGTCGCCAACAGCCCCAAACAATACCGCGTCAGCCTGACGAGCCAATTGCAGTGTGGCGTCGGGCAGCGGATGGCCGTAGGCGTCGTAAGCGGCACCGCCTACCAGAGCCATTTCCATTTCGAACTGAAGATCAAGCGCCTGCAAGACCTTGACCGCCTCGGCCACGATTTCTGTTCCGATTCCGTCACCGGGTAAAACTGCTATTTTCATGATGAAACCAGTTTGCTATAAAAAAGAGAGCTACTTAGGCAATCAGTGTGCGGGCTAGCCAGGGTTTTTGCGTCAAACGCTGGGCTTCAAAAGCGCGGATCTTGTCGGCGTGCCGCAAGGTCAGGCCAATGTCGTCAAAACCATTGAGCAAGCAGTACTTGCGAAACGCCTGCACCTCGAACGGTAATTCCTTGCCATCGGGTTTGATGACCTGCTGGCGCTCCAGATCAATCGTCAGGCTGTAACCCGGAAAGGCCGCCAGTTCATCAAAAAGTGCTGCAACCGGTGCATCCGGCAACAC
>CALPLW020000085.1 GCA_943324505.2 Comamonas sp. lk | reverse complement strand
GTTCTGGTCTTGTGACAGGGCTTTTTTGCCGGCCTTGACCTTGGGGTTGGTCAGCTCCTCGATCTCTTCAAGTACCCGTTGCGTACTGACACCGGGCGGCAGTTCGGTGATGACCAACTGCCACTGGCCGCGCGCCAGGTCTTCGATCTTCCATCGCGCCCGGCACTTGAGAGAACCTCGGCCGCTGCGGTAGGCCTCACCAATGTCGATGGCCGGGCTGATGATCTGGGCGCCGCCGGGGAAGTCGGGCCCGGGCACCAGCGCAAACAGCTCGTCATCGGTGAGTTTGGGCGACTTGATCAACGCCACGCAGGCGTCTGCCACCTCTCGCAGGTTGTGGCTTGGGATTTCCGTGGCCAGGCCAACGGCAATGCCGCTGGCGCCGTTGAGCAGGACAAATGGCAGCCGGGCCGGCAGCTGGCGCGGCTCGACCGTGGAGCCGTCGTAATTGGGCACGAATTCGACCGTGCCTTCGTCGATCTCGTCGAGCAGCAGGCTGGTGATCTTGGCCAGCCGGGACTCGGTGTAGCGCATGGCGGCAGCGCCGTCGCCATCACGGCTTCCGAAGTTGCCCTGGCCATCGATCAGCGGGTAGCGCTGGCTGAAATCTTGCGCCATGCGCACCAACGCATCGTAGGCGGCTTGGTCGCCATGCGGATGAAACCGGCCCAGCACGTCGCCCACCACGCGCGCACTCTTGACCGGCTTGGCACCCGTGTTGCCATTGGCGCCGCCAAAACCCAGGCCCATGCGCGACATGGCATACAGGATGCGACGCTGAACCGGCTTTTGACCGTCGCAGACATCGGGCAGGGCGCGGCCCTTGACGACGCTCAGGGCGTACTCCAGGTAGGCGCGCTGGGCATAGCTGCCCAATCCGGGCGCCTCGGGGCTCTCAGGCGGCGGACTGGCTAGAAAATCCAGGGGGGGTTGATCGCTCATGGGGGCTGGGTATCAGACTGTGGGCTATCGCCCTTAGGTAGGGCGTTAAGGTGCGGCGGGAGACGTTAACTGGGGAAGCGGCATGGTCAGTGAGGGCATCATGTTGCCGCGATTCAAGGCGCCGCCCCGGATGATTTCGGGAGCCATTGGCGCCAAAGGCCGCGGCGGCTCTGGCGGGGGTGGGGGCGCGGACGCCACTGGCGCCGCCGGTTTAAGCAGACGGTAGACCTGAATCACCGTTTTGACGTAATTTTTGGTTTCCAAAATATTCGGAATGGTATTGCCTGCACGCTGTACGGCCCCTTCCCCGGCGTTGTAGGCGGCAAGTGCCAGCTCAAGCTGACCAGGGAACAAATTGAACAGGTAGCGCAGGTAGCGGCTACCAGCCGCCAAATTGATGCGAGGGTCGGTCAGCTTCTTTTCGATGGTCGCAGTCCGGTCTGCCGCAACGCCAAAGCGTGCCGCTGTGGACGGCAGCACCTGCATTAATCCCACCGCGCCCTTGGGTGACACCGCGGAGGCGTCAAAGCCAGACTCGGTGGCAATCAGCGCTTGCAGTAGCTCGTGCTCGATGTCGTGTTGCGCCGACGCTTCGCGCACCTGCTGCTGAACCTGACGGTAAGCCGGTGATCGCTCAAAAAAAGCCGATACCCCCAACACAGATGCAGCAGGCTCTGCGCTCAGCGGGGGTAATGGCTGCGCCTGCAACACACGCTCAGGCATGGGAGGGGCGACCGGAGCCGAGGTGTCATGGCCGCGCGAAAACAGCTGGTAGCGCGGATCAACCTGCTCAGACGCGATGTGCGTCACTCCTCGTTCATCCACAAAGGCCCAAATGTCGGCAAGCGCCGATTGCTGCAAAAAAAAGAGCAATAAACCCAGTAAATACATGGGCTTCAAGCCAATTAGACCCTTAACAAAGAGAAGGTCCAGGGCCCGGTTGCGCATCACACGTCAATCTCGACCGAGTCGCCGTGCAGCTCCATCAGCTCACGGCGGGCGGCTGCCTCGCCTTTGCCCATCAGCTTGGTGATCAAGTCCTCGGTCTGCGCGAAGTCCATGCCGCCAAGCTGCACCGGCAGCAGGCGGCGGGTGTCAGGGTTGAGCGTGGTCTCCCACAATTGCTCGGCGTTCATTTCCCCCAGGCCCTTGAAGCGGCTGATGCTCCAGGCGGTATCACGAACACCCTCCTTGCGCAGCTTGTCCAAAATGACGGTGAGTTCAGCCTCATCGAGCGCGTAGGCTTTGGACGCAGGCTTTTTGCCACGCGCCGGAGCATCGACCCGGAACAGAGGGGGACGCGCCACATACACATGGCCGGTCTCGATCAGCTTGGGGAAATGCCGGAAAAACAGCGTCAGCAGCAGCACCTGAATGTGCGAGCCGTCCACATCGGCATCCGACAAGATACAAACCTTGCCGTAGCGCAAGCCACTGAGGTCGGGCGTATCCAGCGGGCCGTGGGGGTCAACGCCGATGGCCACCGCAATGTCATGGATCTCGTTGTTGGCAAACAGGCGGTCGCGCTCCACCTCCCAGGTGTTGAGCACCTTGCCACGCAGCGGCAGAATGGCCTGGCTCTCCTTGTCGCGCCCCATCTTGGCGCTGCCACCGGCCGAGTCGCCCTCCACCAGAAACACCTCGTTGTGCGCCAGATCACGGCTCTCGCAGTCGGTCAGCTTGCCGGGCAACACCGCCACGCCGGAGCCCTTGCGCTTTTCGACCTTCTGACCGGCCTTTTGCCGGCTTTGCGCCGCCTTGATCGCCAGCTCGGCCAGTTTTTTGCCGTAATCGACATGCTGATTCAGCCAAAGCTCCAGCGCCGGACGTACAAAGCCAGAAACCAGCCGCACCGCATCGCGCGAGTTCAGCCGCTCTTTGATCTGGCCCTGAAACTGAGGGTCGAGTACCTTGGCCGACAGCACATAGCTGGCGCGGGCGAAGACGTCTTCAGGCAGCAGCTTGACGCCTTTGGGCGCCAGTGCGTGCAATTCAATAAAACTCTTGACCGCCTGGAACAAGCCGTCACGCAGGCCGCTCTCGTGGGTACCGCCGGCGCTGGTGGGGATCAGGTTGACATAGCTCTCGCGCACCGGCTGGCCGTCTTCGGTAAATGCCACACACCAAGAGGCGCCCTCGCCATCGGCAAAGCTGTCGTGCTGCGCATCGGCAAAGCCCTCACCCTCAAACAGCGGGATCACCGGCTCGCCATTGAGGGTCTGCATCAGGTAATCGCGCAGGCCACCCTTATAGACCCAGCTTTGCGTCTCTTTGGCTTTCTCGTTGACCAGCGTGACCGTGACGCCCGGCATCAGCACCGCCTTGCTGCGCAGCAGGTGCACCAGCTCGGCCATAGGTAGGTTGGGGGTCTCAAAGTAGCGGGCATCGGGCCAGACCCGCACCGAGGTGCCGGATTTGCGGTCCCCCTCGGCAGCTTTGCGGGTTTGTAGCGGTTCAATCACATCGCCGCCCGAGAACGCCAACTGCGCCACCATGCCTTCCCGGTAAGTGGTGACCTCCAGCCGCTTGGCCAGCGCGTTGGTGACGCTAACGCCCACGCCATGCAGGCCGCCGGAGAAACTGTAGGCACCGCCCTGCCCCTTGTCAAACTTGCCGCCAGCGTGCAAGCGGGTAAAAACCAGTTCGATCACCGGGGCGTTTTCTTCAGCATGAAGGCCAAACGGAATGCCACGCCCGTCGTCTTCTATGCTCACAGCGCCATCGGCGTGCAAGACCACGCGAATTTTCTTGCCATGCCCAGCCAGCGCTTCGTCAGCGGCGTTGTCCAGCACCTCCTGGATCACGTGCAGGGGGTTGTCGGTGCGGGTATACATGCCCGGGCGCTGCT
The DNA here is from genome assembly GCA_943324505.2 of Comamonas sp. lk. Taxonomy (GTDB): domain Bacteria; phylum Pseudomonadota; class Gammaproteobacteria; order Burkholderiales; family Burkholderiaceae_C; genus Rhodoferax. The sequence continues at coordinate 9,045 of CALPLW020000085.1, read as the reverse complement.
TGACGGGCTCCAGCCCCTTGAGCACGCGGATCGACGATTCAGAGTATTCAACACTGGGTTTGACGGCCATAGCCGCGGATTGTAGTGCGAAGCGGCCTCAAAGCTGTATGAATTCACAGCCACCACTCGCCAAGGCGACAGTGGCTCCAGGCCGAGTGGTCTTGGATTCGCTACATTTAAGGGATGACTAACCCAACCAAAATGCTGTCTACCAATCAGGTCTTGCTGTGCGGCGCCTGCATCCTGACCTTGTCCATGGGCATACGCCACGGCTTTGGGCTGTGGTTGCAGCCCATCACCCAGAGCCAGGGCTGGACCCGAGAGACCTTTGCCTTTGCCATTGCCATACAGAACCTGGCGTGGGGTGTGTTCGGTATCTTCGCCGGGATGTTGTCAGACCGTTTCGGCGCCTTCCGGGTGATTGTGGCTGGCTCTGTTTTTTATGCCCTTGGGCTTTTTGGCATGGCCCATGCCAGCACGCCTTTGCAGTTCACGATGTCGGCGGGCGTGCTGATTGGCATTGCACAGGCTGGCACCACCTATGCCGTGATTTATGGGGTGATCGGTCGTAATGTGCCGGCTGAGCGGCGCTCCTGGGCGATGGGTATCGCGGCGGCGGCGGGTTCATTTGGCCAGTTCCTGATGGTGCCGGTGGAGGGCCAGCTAATTGAACGTCTGGGCTGGCAGGAGGCGCTGACGGCACTGGCCCTGGCTGTGCTGGTGGTGGTTCCGCTGGCGCGCTGGCTGCGCGAACCCGGCTTTGCCGGCGGTGCGCCTGCCCAGCGCGAGCAGAGCATCTGGCAGGCGGTGCAAGAAGCGTTCCGCTACCGCAGTTTCCAATTGTTGATGGCGGGCTACTTTGTGTGCGGCTTTCAGGTGGTGTTCATCGGCGTGCACATGCCGAGCTATCTCAAAGACCATGGCCTGTCACCCCAGGTTGCCAGCTACGCGCTGGGACTGATCGGGCTGTTCAACATCGCTGGTACCTATGGCGCCGGCATGCTGGGACAGCGACTGCCCAAGAAAAAAATCCTGGCGTTCATCTACTTGGCACGAGCCGCCGCCATTTCCGTGTTTTTGCTGGTGCCCTTGTCACCGGCCAGTGTGTATGTATTTTCCTCGGTCATGGGCCTGCTCTGGCTGTCCACTGTGCCGGTCACCAACGCCACCGTGGCGCAGATTTTTGGCGTAGCCCACCTGTCAATGCTCAGTGGTTTTGTATTCTTCAGCCACCAGATCGGCTCCTTCCTGGGGGTGTGGCTGGGCGGCTACCTCTATGACAAAACCGGCAGCTATGACGTGGTCTGGTACATCGCCATTGCACTCGGTGTCTTTGCCGCCATTGTCAACCTGCCGGTCAAGGAGTCCGCCATTCAGCGAACGACCCCGCCTCTTCGTGCGGTGGGCGCGTGAAGCGCTGGCCGATCTGGGCGGGGCAGTTATTGGCTCTGGCCGTGCTGCTGCTGGTGTTTTCGCTCTACACACGACCCGATTTTTTTCTCACCGTGGCCAACCAGCTCTGGTCGTGCTTTTAATGATTTTGGGCTCCAGCCCCCGTAGATATTGATGGTGATGCTATGGAAAAAGTAGCGCATGGCGGCCTCGCGCCGTCGGACTGGGTGCGGCGTTGGGGTCGACTGGTGCCCGCTGGCGGGACCGTTCTGGATGTGGCCTGCGGCCACGGCCGGCATGTGCGCTGGTTCGCGGCACTGGGCCACCCGGTGACCGGGTTGGACCGCGCCGAAGACGCCCTCGCAGGACTCAGCGGCGTGGCAGAGACCGTGCTGGCCGACATCGAAAACGGCCCCTGGCCCCTGCTGCAGGCCGGGCAGCCGCGCCAGTTTGACGCCGTGGTGGTGACCAATTACCTGTGGCGCCCCCTGCTGCAGACCCTGGCCGACAGTGTGGCGCCAGGCGGGCTTTTGATTTATGAGACCTTTGCCTCAGGCAACGCCACTGTGGGACGGCCAACCAATCCAGACTTCCTGCTGCAACCCGGCGAACTGCTGGCCCGTTTTGCAGATTGGCGGGTGGTCGGTTTCGAGGATGGGTTTCTGCCGCAGCCCGAGCGTTTTGTTCAGCGCCTGTGTGCGGCACGGCCTGGCGGCCCGGTGGCCGCGCTGCCGCGACGCTACCCGCTCTCGTTAGAATCCGGGCTCACTCCAACGCTTTAACACCATGAGTTCTTTATTCAGTCCCCTACGTGGCAGCATCGTGGCGCTGGCCACCCCCATGCACGACGATGGCAGCGTGGACTACCCTGCCCTGCGCCGCCTGATCGACTGGCACATCGCCGAGGGCACCGACTGCATTGGTGTGGTCGGCACCACGGGTGAATCACCCACCGTGACCGTCGATGAGCATTGTGAAATTATCCGGGTCTCGGTCGAGCAGGCCGCTGCACGGGTGCCCATCATGGCTGGCTGCGGTGCCAACTCCACTGCCGAGGCGATTGAGCTGACCCGGTTCGCCAAGAAGGTCGGCGCCAACTGCCAGTTGCAGGTGGTGCCCTACTACAACAAACCGACCCAAGAGGGTCAGTACCTGCATTTCAAGGCTATTGCTGAGGCGGTTGAACTGCCCATGGTGCTGTACAACGTGCCCGGCCGCTCTGCGGCCGACATGGCCCACGACACCGTTCTTCGTCTGGCCCAGGTGCCTGGCATCGTCGGCATCAAGGAGGCCACGGGTAACATCGAACGCGCCCAATGGCTGATCCGAGAGGCGCCGGCCGGCTTCTCGATTTACTCGGGTGATGATCCGACGGCGGTGGCCTTGATGCTGTGTGGCGGTCACGGCAATGTCAGCGTGACTGCGAATGTGGCGCCCCGCCTCATGCACGAGTTGTGTGTGGCTGCGATTGCCGGTGACAGGCAACGAGCGATGGCGCTGCAGTTCCAGCTGCTGCCCCTGCATAAGCAACTGTTTGTCGAAGCCAACCCGATCCCGGTGAAATGGGCCATGGCACGTATGAAGCTGTGCGGTGGTGCTTTGCGCTTGCCCATGACGCCCTTGACAGCGGGCAACGAATCAGCTGTAGAAGGGGCGCTCAGCGCTTGCGGTTTACTTTGACGTGTCAACCCTGACCCTGTCCAAATTGTTGAAAGTTTTCTCGTGAATTCATTTCCAAAACTATTGTGGCTGGGCCTGTCGCTGATACTCTCGGCCTGCTCGGTACTCGAGAGCGACAAGATTGACTACAAAAGTGCGGTGAAGGCAACTGCCCTTGAAGTTCCGCCAGATCTGACCCAACTCGCGCGCGAGACACGCTACCTCGTGCCCGGCGCGACGGTAACGGCCTCCAGCCAAACCGTGAATCAGTCTGGGCTAGCCCAGACAACCGCTGCGGCGGTGCTGGGCGATGTACGGATCGAACGCGACGGTAACCAGCGTTGGCTGGTGGTGGGTCGACCGGCCGAGGCACTCTGGCGGCCGGTGAATGACTTCTGGAAGGAAAACGGTTTTGTGTTTACCCTGGAGCAGCCTAACCTGGGCATCATGGAGACCGATTGGGCTGAAAACCGCGCCAAAATCCCTCAGGACTTTATTCGAAACGCTTTAGGCAAGGTGCTGGATTCCCTCTATTCCACCGGAGAGCGTGACAAATTCCGAACGAGGCTTGAACGCAACCCAAGCGGCGGAACCGACATTTTCATCAGCCATCGGGGCATGGTCGAGAACTACGCCGACAGCCAAAAATCCGGGACCGCTTGGCAGCCACGTGCGGTCGACCCGGAGCTTGAAACAGAGTTTTTGCGGCGGCTGATGGTCAAGCTCGGTGCAACGCAGGAGCAAGCCACAGCGGTAATCCCGATAGAACCCGTCAAAAAGAGTTCCAGGGCTGCGACCGCCAATGGACAGCCCGTGCTTGAAGTTGATGCTGATTTCGACCGCGCTTGGCGCCGGGTCGGTTTGTCCTTGGACCGAACCAACTTCACCATCGAGGACAGGGACCGTAGCAAAGGCCTCTACTTCGTGCGCTATGTGGAGCCTTCAGCCGACAAGGGCGAGCCGAATTTCTTCAGCAAGCTGTTCGGCCGCAAGGCAGATCTCACGCCGTTGAAACTGCGAATCGCCATCGTCAGTCAGGGCGCAGCCAGTATGGTGTCGGTCCAAAACTCGATCGGTGCCCCCGACAATTCGCCCAATGCTCAACGCATCCTGAAGGCCCTCGCCGACGACCTTCAGTAAGCCGTCCGGATGCTGCGGTTCCGCAATCTGGGCAGCGGCAGTTCGGGCAATGGCACTGTCGTGGAGGCCCATGGTCCACTGGGTATCACGCGGCTGCTGGTGGACTGCGGATTCAAGCCACGCCAACTGAGCGACGGGCTGGCGCAAGCCGGACTGACCGCCAACCAGATTGATGGTGTGTTCGTCACCCATGAGCATGGCGACCACATTGGTTGCGCAGTCAGCTTTGTACGCCGGCAGCGCAGGCCGCTGTGGATGAGTCAGGGCACCCATAAAGCCATAGGCTCGCCAGACCTTGGCGACATGCTGCGCTTCGCGCGTGATGGCGTGGCGCTGCAATTAGGCGACTTGCACCTGATGCCATTCACGGTACCCCATGATGCCAATGAGCCCCTGCAGCTGATCTGCTCCGACGGCCTGTCCCGCTTAGGGCTCGTGACCGATCTGGGGCAAGCGACAGCCCATGTGCTTCAGCACCTGCGCGGCTGCCATGCCCTGATGCTGGAGTGCAACCACGACGCAACGCTGCTATCAGGCAGCAGCTACCCGGAATTTCTGAAACAACGCATCGCCGGGCGACTCGGCCACCTGTCAAACCAACAAGCGGCCGACATTGCTCGCGCCGTAAACCACCTTGATCTGCGGCATGTAGTTGCCGCCCATTTGAGCGAGCGCAACAACCGGCCTGCCTTGGCACAGGCCGCACTCGGAGACGCTCTAGGGTGGCTGCATACTGCCATTGGCGTCGCCGATCCGCTGCGCGGGACCGACTGGGTGGAGGTTTAAGGCCGACCTGCCACGGTGGATGCGACCGTCAGCGGCGAGCGCCCAAAGAAAAAGCCACCCGAGGTGGCTCTTTCTTTGGTGGGTTGCAGCTTACTTGCTGGCAGCGGCAGCAGGTGCCGAAGCGGCAGCGGCGGCGGCGGTAGCGGCAGCGGTAGCTGCAGCGTCAGATGCTGGTGCGGCAGGAGCAGCGGCAGCTGGTGCTGGTGCTGGTGCTGGCGCGGGAGCCGGCTCTTCTTTTTTGCCACAGGCGGCCAAGGCAGCAGCGGCGATCACGGCGGCCAGAATGAGGGTTTTGTTCATTTGATATTACCTTTTAAGTTGACTAAACGATTTCCGGAAATTGTCGCTGCAGCTATGCCGCAATGACCAAGCAAAATGGACTCGAGTTATTTCGCTCAGCCTCGGATTATAAGATAGAAACTGGCCTGACCATCTGCGAGTTTGACCCATGCCAAATGAGGTTATAGACCCAGGGTAGTCGGGGCAAAGCCCGTGCCACTGACCTTAAACTTGCTCCGCAGGGTTTCATGCAAGGCCTGCAAACGGACACGATCGGCACCATACTGTCCGGCACCGGCCTGCGCGTCGGTTCGCAACAAAAACCAATTCCGGCTAAGGATGGCGCTGGGCAAACCGGCTAATGCACTGGGGGAGCACACCCGCCCTTCGACCAGGTGACTCCAGGTCTTGCGCCAAGCCACAAATCGCGGCTGCAGCTGAATGAGCAAATCAAACCGGCCTGCCAGCACCACCAGACGGCGGCCCGGCTTAGCCCAAGCCTGCAAAGCGCGAATGGTCGACGTTTCCCCCAGGGGCCAGCCCTCAAAGCTGGGGTCGCTGAGGATGATCTCGGGCCAACCGTCGGCCGCCGCCCGTTCAAAAGCATGGCGTACCAGGCCCGCAAACGCCTCATGACCCGAAAACCTGCCGCTCAAGGCAGGCGCAACAAACTCAGGTGCCATGCACCCAACCTGCTGCAATCCACTGCAGCAACAAGGCTTGAGCAGCGACGCTGAGCGCACCCACTTGGGCAGCGTTCAGGCGGCGCTGGTCGGCCAACAGCCGGATCAGGGTCGCGTCCTTACCGCCGGCACGGAATGCCTCGCCATTGATGAACACGTGTTTGGCGTCAAACATCATCTTGGTACGGCGGTCCAATCGCAGTGCTCCCGGCAGGGCCTCGGCATCGATGCCAGGCCGGTCAAACCAAACCTCCGACTTGGGCTCAGTCAGCAGTTCACCCAAAGTCCGGGCCAAAGCCAGTGGGTCTTGCAGTAGCCGGAAAATCGCCTCGCGGGCAAAGGTCTGCACTGCTTCCGGGATTTCTGCCGGGTGCGGAGTCGCAGCTTGATGGGGATCGCGGTAGAGCGCGTCGCCCACCAATTCAGGCGCATCGTCGGCGAGCCGTTGAAGCAGCTCGCGCGCCAGCTCGCCCTGCTGTGGCGCACGGAATCCAATGGAGCAGGTCATGCATTCGCCGACCGCCACGCCATCGTGGGCATAGCGCGGCGGCAGGTACAGCATATCGCCGGCCTCCAGCAAAAATTCCTGCTCAGGGGCAAAGTCGGCCAGTATTTTCAATGGCACACCAGCTTGCAAGCTAAGGTCTTTCTGCCGGCCGATGCGCCAGCGCCGGCTGCCTTGCACCTGGAGCAAAAACACGTCGTAACTGTCAAAGTGCGGGCCGACCCCGCCGCCGTCCGTGGCGTAGCTGATCATGAGATCGTCCAGCCGGCAATCTGGGACAAACCGAAATGCCCGCACCAGTGCATGGGCCAGCTCCTGGTGCAAGTCCACCCCTTGCACCAAGAGGGTCCAGCCCGGCTGCTTGAGGGGAGGCAGCGCACGCCGCTTAAACGGGCCATGCTTGAGACGCCAGCTGTCGCCGTCCTGGATGACCAGGCGCGACTGCACCTCGTCCTGGGCCGCCAACTCAAACAATTCGGCTCGGCCCAGAACCGGCCCCATCTGAGGCATGGCCTGGCGCACCAGCAAGGGCTTTTTGTGCCAATACTGTTTCATGAATCGCTCAGGGCTGATGCCGCCCAGCAGAGTCAGGGGCTCAGTGACATTCATTCAAGCACATCCATCAGGAGCTCCGGTCGGGTCAAATTAAACAACAGCATGGCGAACTGCGACAATTCTCCTATGGAAATCAAACAACGCTGCGTGGTCGGCCTGACCTGGACCCTGAAAGACACGATGGGCGAGACATTGGACGTGCTCGAGGAGCCCGTTGAATTTCTGGTCGGCGGCGCTGATCTGTTGGTCGTCATTGAAGAAGCACTGCAGGGCCATACGCCCGGAGCCAAAATCGATCTGCACATTGAGCCAGAGCAGGGCTTTGGTGACTTCAACGACCAATTGATTTTTCTGGAGCCACGTCAGCTGTTCCCAGCTGAACTAGAAGAAGGTATGACCTTCGAAGGCGCCTCACTGCCCCCGGGCTGCAACGCGCAAGCCCCGGTTGACGCGCTCTATACCGTGACCGACATCTACCCGGAACACGTCGTGCTGGATGGCAACCATCCCCTGGCCGGGATTGCGCTGCGCTTGAGCCTGCGCGTGAGCTCAGTGCGGGAGGCCACAGAGTCAGAAATCGGGCTTGGCTCGGCGGGCACCGGCTTCTTCCGGGTCACGCCGGTGGTTGCAGCGCTGTCCGAACAGCGAACCCTGCACTGAGTCAGCTTTTGCCGGTCGAGCCGTAACCGCCTTCACCGCGCGTGCTGGCCAGGAACTCGGTCACCACCCGAAACTGCGCCTGCACCACCGGCACGATCACCAGTTGTGCAATCCGCTCCAGCGGCTCAATCGTGAAGGCCACGGTGCTGCGATTCCAGGCGCTCACCATCAACTGGCCCTGGTAATCGCTGTCAATCAGCCCCACCAGATTGCCCAGCACGATGCCGTGCTTGTGCCCCAGGCCTGAGCGCGGCAAGATCATGGCCGCAAAGTTAGGGTCTTTGAGAAAAATGGCGATGCCGGTGGGCACCAGTTGCCAGGCATTGGCCTGCAGCGTGAGCGGCGCGTCCAGGCAGGCCCGCAAATCCAGACCGGCACTGCCAGGCGTGGCGTAGGCCGGCAATTGATCCGCCATTCTCGGATCGATGATCTTGACATCAACCTGCATCATTTCGGCCTCCAGCCCTTATCCGGCTTGCAATGTTTGCTATCAATTGGCGAGCAAGCACGAGTTTTGAGTTGCGAGGCAACTCCTGGGCGCCAGCCTCATCGACCAGCAGCAAGGCATTGTCGTCCTGGCCAAAAGTGGCAGGCCCGATGTTGCCCACCAGCAGTGGAACGCCCTTGCGCACCCGCTTGGCCTGCGCATTGGCCAGCAGGTCCTGGCTCTCCGCGGCAAAACCGACGCAATACAACGCCCGGCTGAGCGCGCGGGCCGATTGCGCCACGGCAGCCAGGATGTCCGGGTTCTCAACAAAACTAAGTTCCGGCACCTGACCAGAGCCATCTTTCTTGATTTTCTGGTCAGCCGCTACCGCAGGGCGCCAGTCGGCCACTGCCGCACAGGCGATGAACACCGTGGCGGCACCCGCATGCTGAGCGACTGCCGCCTGCATATCGCGGGCTGAAAGAACGTCGACCCGCCGCACGCCGCGCGGCGTCGCCAGGCTAACCGGCCCTGCCACCAGCGTCACGTCAGCGCCGGCCTCGCAGGCGGCCCGGGCAATGGCAAAGCCCATCTTGCCACTCGACAGGTTGGTGATCCCACGCACCGGGTCGATCGCCTCATAGGTCGGGCCGGCGGTGATCAGCACCTGCTGGCCCGCCAGCGGCTTTGCCTGGAAGAAGGCCACCAGATCGTCGAGCAGTTCATGCGGCTCGAGCATGCGGCCATCGCCAGTTTCACCGCAGGCCTGGTCGCCCTGCCCCACATCCAGAACGGTCGCACCATCAGCGCACAGTTGCGCCACATTTCGCTGGGTGGCGGGATGTGACCACATCTCGCGGTTCATGGCGGGTGCCAGCAGCAGCGGTACCGTATGCCGAGGCCGGGCCAGGCACAGCAGACTAAGCAGGTCGTCGGCCCGGCCCTGGGCCAGTTTGGCC
>CALPLW020000084.1 GCA_943324505.2 Comamonas sp. lk | reverse complement strand
CGTACCGGGGTCCAACAGCATCTCAACCCGATCGCGCGGCAGCAGTTTGCCACGCCCGCTGTGCCGTGCGCGGGCTACCTCGCCACCACCCAGCGACACCTGTTCAAACTTGGCGCGCAGATCGTCGACGAGCGCACGCATAGCGGCGGCATTGGTCAGAAAATCGGCAGCACGGGCGCTGAGTCGGGTCTCAAGAACAGGCATTGGGCGGCTTTCCGGTCAAGCATCTCAGGCCGGATACCGGCCATGAGGCTCGCTCATGGTGAGTTGACGTTGACGTAAACGTCAATTGTGTCAGGTTTTACAGGCCGAGCAAACCTGGCAGCAGCGCCATGTCGTCGAACACGTGGTGCGCCCCGGCCCGGCGCAGAGCAGCAGCATCCACATGACGCGAGGTATGCGGCACATAGGCGAACACGGTGGCGCCCGCAGCCACGCCAGCACACACACCGGTCAGGGTGTCCTCCACCACCGCACAGCGCGTGGGCAGTGCCGCCAGCGCAGCGGCGGCGGCCAGGTACACATCGGGGTAAGGCTTGGAACGCGGCATCTCGTGGCCGCTGAAGACGCGCTGTTCAAAATAGCGCAGCAAACCGAGTTGGCCCAGCATCAGCTCGACCTTGAAACGGTCAGCGCCCGAGGCGCAAGCAATGCGGCCACCGTACCCGGCATGGATGCGGTGCACCGCATCTGTCACGTTGGGAATGGCGGTCACATGTGCCTGCAGCGCCGTATTGCGACGCTGACGAAAGCTGGCCAGCCAGTCTTCGGTCACCGGCATGCCGGTTTTCTGCTCGATCAGTGCCGCCTCGTCACTGACCGCCTTGCCGACGAACTGCAACATGCATTCATCCATCGTCAGCAGCCAACCCCGTTCGGCCAGCATGTCGCGCAGCACGCCATTGGTGATTGGCTCGCTGTCAACCAGCACGCCATCGCAGTCAAACAGCACGGCGTCAAAGTGTGGTGTATTCATAGGGGTTGGGCGCGACTCTGTGCCTCGCGGCGAGGGTCGTTTTGTGTCATGGGCATGGGGGAGTTCCCGTATCAGGCCAAGGCCCGTTGAATGATGATCTTCTGCACGTCCGAGGTACCTTCGTAAATCTGGCAGACCCGCACGTCGCGGTAGATCCGCTCCAGCGGAAAGTCACTGACATAGCCGTAGCCGCCCAGGGTCTGGATGGCGGCGCTACAAATCTGTTCGGCGGCTTCGCTGGCAAACAGCTTGGCCATGGCGGCTTCTTTCAAGCAGGGCCGGCCAGCGTCGCGCAGGCTGGCGGCGTGCCAGATCAGCTGGCGGGCGGCTTCGAGCCGGGTGGCGCAATCAGCCAGCCGGAAACCCACCGCCTGGTGGTTGAAGATGGCGGTGCCAAAGCTCTGACGCTCCTTGGCATAGGCAATCGCCACCTCCAGCGCGCTGCGCGCCATGCCAACGCTTTGCGCGGCAATGCCGATACGCCCGCCCTCCAGGCCGCCCAGGGCGATCTTGTAGCCTTCGCCCTCCTCACCCAGCCGGTTCTCCAACGGTATGCGGCACTCATCAAAATTGATCTGCGCCGTGTCGCTGCTGTGCTGACCTAGTTTGTCCTCCAGCCGGGCCACCGTATAGCCTGGCGCGTTGGTCGGCACCAGAAAGGCGCTCACGCCCTTTTTGCCAGCACCCCGGTCGGTCACAGCCATGACGATGGCCACGTCGCCATGCTTGCCGCTGGTGACGAACTGCTTCACGCCATTGATCACATAACTGTCGCCATCACGCACTGCCGTAGTCCGCAAAGCAGACGCGTCCGAGCCCACGTGCGGTTCGGTCAGGCAAAAAGCACCCAACATCTCGCCACGCGCCAGCGGCACCAGCCACTGCTGTTTTTGCGCTTCGGAGCCATAGCGCAACAAAATGGCGTTGACCGGGCAGTTGGTCACACTGATGGCCGTGCTGGTGCCGCCATCGCCGGCGGCGATTTCTTCCAGCACCAGGGCCAGCGTCAGGTAATCCAGGTTGGCGCCGCCGTAGGCCTCGGGCACGCAAATGCCATAAGCCCCTAACGCCGCCAGGCCGCGGTGCGCGTCTTTAGGGAAATGATGCTCTTTGTCCCAGCGCGCGGCATGGGGCCAGAGCTGCTCCTGCGCGAAGTCGCGCACCGCGTCGCGGATCATTTCCTGGTCTTGGGTCAGCAACATGGTATCGGAGCCGGATTGATAAAATTTATAAGAAAACAGGCTCTAAGCCTTGTCCCCATTGGGGTTACAGCTATTATTATGATAGCAATTCAACAGCAACTGCCGTGGCCTCACCACCGCCTATGCACAGCGTGGCAACGCCCCGGCTCAGGCCGCGCGCCTGCAGGGCATGGATCAGCGTCACCATAATCCGGGCGCCGCTGGCGCCGATCGGGTGGCCCAGCGCGCAGGCGCCGCCGTTCACGTTGACGATGTCGTGGCTCAGCCCCAGTTCGTGCATCAGCGCCATAGGCACCACGGCAAAGGCTTCATTCACCTCCCAAAGTTCAACGTCGGCCACGGCCCATCCGGCCTTGGCCAGCGCCTTATGCACGGCACCCACCGGTGCCGTGGCAAACCAGTTGGGTGCCTGGGCGTGCACGGCGTGGGCCACGATGCGGGCCAGTGGCTTGCTACCAAGCTGTGCGGCCGTGCTGGCGCGCATCATCACCAGGGCGGCGGCGCCGTCGTTGATGCTGGAGCTGCTGGCGGCGGTGATGGTGCCGTCTTTCTTGAAAGCCGGCTTGAGCGTCGGGATTTTGTCGAGCTTGATTCGGCCCGGGCCCTCGTCGGTGGCAACCAGCACATCGCCGCTGCGGCCTTTGACCGTCACCGGTGTGATCTCGGTGGCAAAGGCACCGCTCTGGATTGCCGCCTGGGCCCGCTGCACGCTGGCCGTGGCAAAGGCGTCCTGCTGGGCGCGGGTGAAGCTGTACTTGGCGGCGCAGTCCTCGCCAAAGGTGCCCATGGAGCGGCCACTCTCGTAGGCGTCTTCCAGGCCGTCGAGCATCATGTGGTCAAAGATGCGGTCATGCCCGATGCGGTAGCCGCCGCGCGCCTTGGGCAACAAGTAGGGCGCATTGGTCATGCTTTCCATGCCGCCGGCCACCAGCACGTCGGCGCTGCCGGCCAGCAGCATGTCGTGCGCCAGCATGGCTGCGCGCATGCCCGAGCCGCACATCTTGCTCAGTGTGATGGCGCCCGCGCTATTGGGCAGGCCCCCTTTGAAGGCCGCTTGGCGCGCTGGCGCCTGGCCCTGGCCAGCCATCAGGCAATTGCCAATCAGCACCTCGTCCACCCGTTCGGGCGCCACGCCGGCGCGCTGCACGGCGGCGGCGATGGCCGCGCCGCCCAGGTCATGCGCCGCCAGCGACGCAAAATCGCCCTGAAAACTGCCCATGGGCGTGCGGGCTGCGCCCACAATAACGATCGATTCACGCATGACGGCGTCCTTTCAAATGGAGGGTATTCAGGCCATGAAGCGCTCGGCCACGCGGCTGGCCAAAGCAAAGCGCTTCTCACGGTCATAGGGAAACACATCGAGCACATGGCCGGCCTGGACGCGGTCTTTGTGCGCCTGCCAAAACGCGGCCTCCAGCAGGTCGGCATGGTGTTTCATGAAGATGCTGCGTACTGCCGGGTTGCCAAGCAAAAACGGCCCGAAAGTCTCGGGAAACACATCCTTGGGGCCGACGTTGTACCAGACCTCGCCTGACATTTCGTCTTCCTCGTTGCGCGGTGCCGGCACCTTGCGGAAGTTGCAGTCGGTGATGTACTCGATCTCATCGTAGTCGTAAAACACCACTTTGCCGTGGCGCGTGATGCCAAAGTTCTTCCACAGCATGTCACCCGGAAAGATGTTGGCGGCCACCAGGTCCTTGATGGCGTTGCCATACTCGATCACGCCACGCTCGATCTGCTCGCGTGCCCGCTGGGCGGCTGGGCTGGTGTTGGCCGGGTCGGTGCCACCAGCGTCAAAAGCCTCTTGCAGGTAGATATTGAGCGGGATCATGCGGCGCTCGATATAGACGTGCTTGATGATCACCTCCAACTGGCCGTCGCCATCGCGGTCGCTGATCTCAAGCTGGCTGGGTGCGAATTTTTCGATTTCAGCAATCAGCTCGTCATCAAAGCGCTGACGGGGGAACGCCACCTCGCTGTACTCCAGCGTGTCGGCCATGCGCCCAACCCGGTCGTGTTGCTTGACCAGCAGGTACTTGCCCTTGATTTGCTCGCGCGTGGTGTCTTTTTGCGGTGGGTAATAGTCCTTGATGACCTTGAACACATAGGGGAACGAGGGCAGGTCAAACACCAGCATCACCATGCCCTTGATGCCGGGTGCGATGCGAAACTTGTCGCTGGAATGGCGCAGGTGGTGCAAAAAGTCGCGGTAAAACAGGGTCTTGCCCTGTTTGGCCAGGCCGAGTGCGTTGTAGATTTCATTGCGCGGCTTGCGCGGCATCATGCTGCGCAAAAACTGGACGTAGCCCGATGGAATCTCCATGTCCACCATAAAGTAAGCCCGGGCAAAGCTGAACAGCATCAGCAGATCGTCCTCGCCAAACAGGGCAGCGTCGATCGCCAGCTGTTCGCCGGGCCGCACATGAAGGATCGGCAGTGCAAACGCAAACTCGGTAAAGCCGTTGATCAGCTTGCCCACAATGTAGGCGCCCTTGTTCCGAAAAAACAGGTTGGTCAGCACCTGCACCTGGAAATTGGCACGCAGCTTGACCTCGCCCAGCACCCGCGTCAGAGCCTGTGCCACCAGCGCAGCATCGCGCGGCAGGTCTTCAAAAGGCAGGCGCAGGTCAAAGTCCTGCACCATCTGCTGAATCAGGGCCGGCATGGCGGCTGCAGCCGGGTAGTAGGCACGGTAGGTCGGGCGCGCCTCGGGCTCACCATCTTCGATGTACTCGGTGCTAACGGCCGGCCGCACGAAGATGAAATCGTTGTGGAAATGGGTGCGATGCAGGATTTTGGTGGTGACCGAGTTGAAGAAAGTCTCGGCCAGCTCCGGCTGGTGGTGGTTGACCAACAAACCAATGTAGTGCAGCTTGACCTGCTGCCAGATGTCCATCGGCTGCTCACCCGCTTTGTACTCGCGCTCCAAACGGGTGGACGCCTCTCGCACCCGCAGGTCGTAAAACTCAATCCGCTCGCGTTGAGCGCGCTGCTGACCGTGCCAGTCGGCGGTCTCAAAACGGTGTTTGGCGCGGGCTGATTCGGTTCGAAACAGACGGTAGTGGCGGTTGAAGCCATCCATCATCGCCTTGGCGATGTCGTAGGCCAGCGTCGAGTCCAGGCGTTGCGGAAACATGGCGACTACCGTTGACTTAAGTTGGCAACTGGCCGCCACGGGGGTAGCGTTTGAGCGCATTGCGGAACACGTTCACCACCTCGTGCGGGCCCTGCATGCTCACGCCCAGGTCTTTCACCAGGCCGTCCTTGAGGCCGTAGCACCAGCCATGTACCGACACTTTCTGGCCCCGGCTCCAGGCATCCTGCATCACATTGGACAGGGCCACGTTGCCCACCTGCTCGATCACGTTCATTTCGCACAGCACGTCTTCCTGCTCCGGCATGCTCAAATGGTCAATGCGGCGGCGGTGCCGCAGCTTGACATCGTGCACGTGGCGCAGCCAGTTGTCGGCCAAGCCCACGCGCAAGCCGCGCAGCGTGGCCAGCACGCCACCGCAACCGTAATGACCGACCACCATGATGTGCTCCACCCTGAGGTGGTCCACCGCGAACTGGATCACCGACAGGGCGTTGAGGTCTGAATGCACCACCACATTGGCCACATTGCGGTGAACAAAGACCTCGCCCGGGTCCAACCCCGTAATCTCATTGGCTGGCACCCGGCTGTCAGAGCAGCCGATCCAGAGGTACTTGGGGCTTTGCTGGTGCGCCAGTTTGCTGAAGAAACCCGGGCGCTCGCGCTCCATGCGGGCGGCCCAGGCGCGGTTGTTGTTCAGGAGATGGTCAAGGGAAGTGCTCATAGTTGGGCATTCTCGCTGGTCGGTCGGCAGGACTCACATGGTTTCAGCAAACAACTCGCGGCCGATCAGCATGCGTCGGATTTCGCTGGTGCCGGCGCCAATCTCGTACAGCTTGGCGTCGCGCCAAAGCCGTCCCAGCGGGTAGTCGTTGATGTAGCCATTGCCACCAAAAATCTGGACCCCCTCCCCCGCCATCCAGGTGGCTTTTTCAGCACACCACAAAATCACCGAGGCGCAGTCTTTGCGCACCTGGCGTACATGTTCACTGCCCAACAAATCTAGATTTTTGGCCACGGTGTAGGCAAACGCCCGTCCGGCCTGCAACACGGTGTACATGTCGGCCACCTTGCCCTGGATCAGCTGAAACTCGCCAATACTCTGGCCAAACTGTTTGCGGTCGTGAATGTAGGGCACCACGTTGTCCATCACCGACTGCATGATGCCCAAGGGCCCACCGGTCAGCACCGCGCGCTCGTAATCCAGCCCGCTCATCAGCACCTTGGCACCACCGTTCAGGTTGCCCAAAATATTTTGGGCCGGCACCTCGACGTTGTGAAACACCAGTTCACCGGTGTGGCTGCCGCGCATGCCTAGTTTGTCGAGCTTTTGCGCGATGCTGAAACCCGGCATGCCTTTTTCAATCAAAAAAGCCGTGACCCCGCGCGCGCCGAGCTCGGGCTCGCTCTTGGCGTAGACCACCAGGGTGTCGGCATCCGGCCCGTTGGTGATCCACATCTTGTTGCCATTGAGCAGGTAGTAGCCGCCCTTGTCCTCGGCCTTGAGTTTCATGCTCAGCACGTCGCTGCCGGCACCGGGCTCACTCATGGCCAAGGCGCCAATGTGATCACCGCTGATGAGTTTTGGCAGGTATTTTTGTCGCTGCTCGGGTGTGCCGTTGCGCTTGATCTGGTTCACACACAGGTTGCTGTGGGCCCCATAGCTCAGGCCGACCGAGGCACTGGCGCGCGAAATTTCTTCCATGGCGATCATGTGCGCCAGGTAGCCCATGTTGGCGCCCCCGTACTCGTCCCCCACCGTGATACCCAACACCCCCAAGGCGCCCATCTTGGGCCACAGGTCCATGGGGAATTGGTCGCTGCGGTCAATCTCGGCCGCGCGCGGCGCAATTTCGGTCTGGGCAAAATCGCGTACCGCGTCGCGCAAGGCGTCAACATCGGGGCCGAGTTGAAAGTCAAGTCCGGGCAGATTCATGGTGCATCTCCTTACGCTGTCAATCAATGGATTCAATAGGTTTTAGGCACGGGCACCAGTGTCTGCTGCATCAGCGCGCACAGCGTCTCGCTGCCGTCAGCGGCCAGGTGCAAGACCTCGGCGCTGGTGACGATGATGCGCCGGCCGGCCTTCACGACGCGCCCAGTTGCGCGCAACTCGCCGCCCTGAAAGGCCGCCAGAAAATTGACCTTGTACTCGACCGTGCTCACCTCCATGCCCTCGGGTACCACGGTCAGGGCGGCGTAGCCCCCGGCGATGTCGGCCAGTGCGCCCATGGCGCCGCCATGGAATCCGCCCTGCTGCTGCGTCACGCGATCTGAATAAGGCAGCGCCACCACGCACAAGCCCGGTTCGGCCTGCAGCAGGCGCGCGCCCAGGTGGCGCATCATGCCTTGCCGGTCCAGGCTGTCCTGGACCCGCTGCCGGGCGGTCTCAGAGGGAGTCATTTTTCAGGCCTTTAACGTTTTTGATCTTGGCCAGCAGGGCTCGCGCCTCGCGTTGGTGGAGCTTGAGCTCATCCAGATTGGCTTGCAGGTCAACCATCTGGGCCTCCAGCTGTTGTTGGTGCTTGGACAGCACTTCCAAAAATTTTTGCAATTGCAACCCGGTGTCTCGCGGACTGTCGTACAGATCAATGATCTCTTTGGCTTCGGTCAGACTCAGGCCCAGGCGCTTGGCGCGCAAGGTGAGCTTGAGCCGGGTCCGGTCCCGACCACTGTAGACGCGGTTGCGACCGCCCGGACCTGAGCGCTCAGGCTGCAGCAGCCCCATGTCTTCATAAAAGCGCATGGCACGGGTGGTCAAATCGAACTCCCGTGCCAGATCGCTGATGCTGTAGGTGGTCGCCATAAGTTATCCCTGCCGGTGTGCGTGCTGAAGGTGACTGCCAGCAGGCGCTGCGCCACCTACAATGCCCCTATTGCATTGACGTTTACGTAAACGTCAATTATCCCGCAATTCAGGAGCACCATTGAACGAACTGGAAAAACAGCTGCACTACCCGTTTGGCGATGCCCTGCCTGCGCCGGGCGCCGCGATGCTTGTAGCACCCGGCGTCAAATGGATCCGCATGTCGCTGCCTTTCGCCCTCAACCACATCAACCTGTGGTTGCTGCGCGACGAATTGGACGGTGTGCAAGGATGGAGCGTGGTGGATTGCTGCATCAGCAATGACGCCGCCCGCGCCCAGTGGGAACAGATTTTTAACCAGGAACTTGACGGCCTGCCGATCCTGCGGGTGATCGTGACCCACATGCACCCTGACCATGTGGGGCTTGCGCACTGGCTGTGCGAGCGCTGGCAGGCGCCGCTGTGGATCAGTGCCACCGACTACTGCATGGCGCGCATCGGCACGCTGGGACCAACCGGTTTCGGGGGCGAATCGGCTGCCGCCTTCTTTGCCCGACATGGGCTTAACGAT
Source organism: Comamonas sp. lk (assembly GCA_943324505.2). GTDB lineage: Bacteria > Pseudomonadota > Gammaproteobacteria > Burkholderiales > Burkholderiaceae_C > Rhodoferax. The sequence goes on along the minus strand of CALPLW020000084.1, from coordinate 4,272 downwards.
CCGGACGCGATGGAACAGGTAGCGGCCCGCTCCACTTACTTTCCGTCGCTGGTGCCCTCCATGCCCAACCAGTACCGCCGGATGCAGGACGGCGACGCCCTGAGCGTGGGCGGCCACCACTGGCAGTGCATCAGCGGCTATGGCCACGCGCCAGAGCACATCTCTCTGCATTGCGCCGAGCTCGGGCTGCTGATCGGCGGCGACATGATGCTGCCGCGTATCTCTACCAACGTCAGCGTCTACGACCAGGAACCCGAGGCCAACCCACTGCGCCAGTTTCTGGACTCGATCGACCGCTTCCGCTCGCTCGACGCCCAGACCCTGACACTGCCCTCGCACGGCAAGCCCTTTACAGGCCTGTACCGGCGGATCGACCAGTTGCACGCGCACCATGCCGAGCGCTTGGCCGAGGTGCTGGCGGCATGTGACGAGCGGCCCTGTAGTGCCGCCGAGGTGCTGCCCGTGCTGTTCAAGCGTGCGCTCGATCTGCATCAGACGACGTTTGCGATGGGCGAATCGATTGCCCATTTGCACCTGCTGTGGCACGACGGCCGACTGCAGCGCCGCATCAGTGACGATGGCATTTACCGCTTCTCGTCCCGAACCGCCACCGCAGCAGCGGGCCCGGCCGATCAGGCCCATGCCACCTGAACGATCCCAACCCGGACCGCCGCGCCCCAGGCTGGGACACTGGCAGCGTCGCATTCATGCTGGTGTGCAGCGACATACGCTGCACTTGCCTGACGCCACTCGTGGCCTGATTTGGGCGGCAGCGGCCGGGTTGCTGTTCACCTTCCTCAACGTGTTGATGCGCCTGCTGGCGATGCGCATCGACCCGTTTCAGATCCAATTTTTGCGCTATCTCTTCGGACTGTTGGTGCTGCTGCCCATGGTTTGGGCCCTTGGCATGGCGGCTTACCGACCGCAACAGGTCGTGGGCCAGTTTGCCCGCGGCGCACTGCACACGGTGGCCATGTGCCTGTGGTTTTTGGCACTGCCGCACATTTCGCTGGCCGATACAACTGCCATCAGCTTCACTACGCCACTGTTCATCATGCTCGGCGCCTATGTTTTTTTCAAGGAGCCGATGCGCTGGGACCGTTGGCTGGCCACTCTGCTGGGCTTCATCGGCGTTCTGATTGTGGTTGGTCCCAAGCTGGCGGCCGGCTCGGGCGGCAACGGCGTCTACCACCTGACGATGTTGGGCTCGGCGCCACTGTTTGCCGCCTCTTTTTTGGTGACTAAGGCACTGACTCGCTATGAAAATACCGGCACCATCCTGCTTTGGCAGACCATCACGGTGTCGCTGTTCAGTCTGCCCTTGGCGCTGATCAACTGGCAGCCGCCGACCGCCATGGAGTGGCTGATCTTTCTGGTCTGCGGTGCGCTGGGTAGCGCGAGCCACTACTGCCTGACTCGCTCGCTCCTGTCAGCCGACATTTCAGCCACCCAGTCGGCCAAGTTTCTAGAGCTGGTGTGGGCTGCAATCATGGGTTGGCTCGTGTTCAGCGATGTGCCGGCACTCAACACCATCGCCGGTGGCCTGCTGATCAGCGTAGCCACGGTCTGGGTAGCGAGACGCGAGGCGCGCCAGAAGGCCACCAGCCCTTAAAGCCAGCGCGGGATGGCCTCGTCCTTGAGCTGGCCACGCAGGCTGGCGTAATCGGGTACCACGGCGCGCACGGTGTCCCAGAAGCGCGGGCTGTGGTCCATCACCCGCAGGTGGCTGAGCTCGTGCACCACCACGTAGTCGATTACTGCCAGCCTGAAGTGAATCAGGCGCCAGTGCAGCCGGATCGAACCATCAACCCGGGCGCTGCCCCAGCGCGTGCCAGCACTGCTGAGTGTGAGCTTGCGCCACTGCACCTGCAACAGCGGCGCAAAGTGGTCGAGCCGCTGCTGGAACAGGGTCTTGGCCTGGCGCATCAGCCAGGCCTGCACTGCGTCGCGAATTTGCTCCGGAGCGGCAGCGTGCGGCAGTGACAGTTGCAGGCATTGCGTGCCGTCGGTACCAGTCAGCAGCGCTCCCCCCACTGCAGCAAACGCATGGCTCGGATCTATGACCAGCCGCACGGTCTGGCCCAGAAAAGGCAGGCTCGCGCCGTCCCGCCAGTCGATGCTGTTGGCCTGCAAGCGCTCTTGTCGCGCACGGGTTTCGGCCAGCTTGCGCAATACCCAGCCCGATTTTTCGGCCAGCGCGGCGTCCACCTGGTAAAGCGGCGTCCACTTGGGCGCACTAACCACCAGCCCATCAGGCCCGACCGAAAAACCAATGGTGCGGCGCTTTACGCGCTTGAGTTGGAAGCCCACCAGGGCCTCCCCGAGCCGAGCCTCGCGGTTGGCCAGCGGATGCTGGAACCGCGCTGGCGCCGTGACGGCCTCCAGCCTGGCACCGGGCTGATAGGGCTTTTTAGCTACAGATTCAATAGCTATAAATTCAGTATTGACGGGGGCTGGCGAGGTATTTGGCTCAAAAAGATCAAGCGTGTAACGCAACAGCGGATGCATGCTTGGGGGCTCAGTGGTACGCCTCGGGGTCGATGCGACGCATCTCGGTCTCAATCCAGGCCTCCGCCTCTCGCATCAGCGCCTTGGGTTCGCGGCCAACGCTGGCGATTGGCGGCCCGATCGACACGTCCACAACACCGGGCGACTTGATAAAACCCTTGCGCGGCCAACAGCGGGCTGACGCCACCGCGATCGGAATCACCGGCGCACCAGTGTCTACCGCCAGTCGGGTGCCCGCCGTCTGGTAGGTGCCCTTCTCGCCGCGCGCCATTCGGGTGCCTTCCGGAAACATGATGATCCAGACCCCCTGTCCAAGCAAAGTCTTACCTTGGCTGACGACATGCTTGAGCGCCTGGGCACGGGACTCGCGGTCAATGTGAATCATGTCCAAACGCGCCATCGACCAGCCAAAAAAAGGAATCTTCAAAAGTTCGCGCTTGAACACAAAGGCCAGTGGGTGTGGCATCAGTGTGGGCAGCAACAGTGTTTCCAGCGTCGACTGGTGTTTAACCAGCAGGATCGCGGGGCTGGCGGCGCCATCGGGCAGGTTGGCCATGCCATGAACTTGGAACCGCACTCCAAGGATCACGCGCGTGCCCCACATCACAACCCGCATCCAATTGACGGCAAACCACCACAAGGGCGCTCCGCGCACACGCAGTGACAACAGCACCACCCCGATACCCCAGGGTATGACGGTGACGAGCATCCACCCCATGTGCAGGATGGAGCGGATCAAATTCATGGTGAACGATGGCCGCGCGCGATCAGCGCATCGGCAAAAGCGGCGAGATCCTGGTGCACTCGGGTTGTTGCTGGCAAGGTGTCCGGCAGGCCGCGACGGGCATACATCTCGCCTTTGCCGGTCAACACCAGATGCGGCTCGCAGCCCACAGCCATGCCGGCCAGCACATCCCGCGGCGAGTCGCCGACGGCCGGCACCCCCCGGAGGTCCACACCGTAGCGCTCGCCAATCTGCCCAAACAGGCCAGGTTCGGGCTTGCGGCAGCGGCATCGCTCGTCCGGACCGTGCGGGCAGTAAAACACAGCGTCCACCCGGCCCCCTACGGCAGCCAGCATGCGGTGCATCTTGGCGTGCATGGCGTTGAGCGTGGACACATCGAACAGGCCGCGGCCCAGTCCCGACTGGTTGGAGGCCACCACCACATGCCAGCCGGCGTGGTTGAGCCGGGCCACGGCCTCCAGCGCACCCGGCAGCGGCGTCCATTCCTCGGGCGATTTCACGTAGTCGGCACTGTCTTCGTTCAGGGTGCCATCGCGGTCAAGGATCACGAGTTTCATGCGGGCGCCTCAGGTTGCCAGCCGCGACAGGACGGCAACGCGGTTCATGGCATCGAACAGGCTTTTGAGCAGGCCCTGGCGATTCAGCCGCAAATCCATCTCCTCGGCGTTCACCATGACACCATCAAAGAAGGCATCCACCGGCGCGCGCAGCGCCGCCAGCGCCTGCAGAGAGCCGGTGTAGTCACCACCCTCGAACAGCGCCTGCGCCCGGGGCAGCACCGCCTGCATGGCGCTGTACAAAGCCATTTCTGCGGGCTCCTTGAGCAGCACCGGGCTGACATGGGCATCCACCTGGGCCGCTTTTTTGAGGATGTTGCCGATGCGCTTGTTGGCGGCAGCAAGCGCGGCACTTTCGGGCAGGGCGGCGAAGGCGCTCACGGCGGCCAACCTGTGAGGGATTTCACCCCAACTTACGATATCTGGAACGGCCAATACCGCCGAAACATTTGCAAAGGGATG
>CALPLW020000083.1 GCA_943324505.2 Comamonas sp. lk | reverse complement strand
GCTGATCGCCCTGCCCCTCAAACTCAGGCTCGCCGACGCGTCGCCGGGGCGGGCCATTCTGCGAGACCTCCCATGACCACCCTTGAACATTGCCAACAACTGGACCAAAACGACCCGCTGCGCAGCCTGCGCGAGCAGTTTGAGCTGCCGCCCGGGCTGATTTACCTGGACGGCAACTCGCTCGGCGTGCTGCCGCGCGCCACCGCCGCCCGGGTCGCGCAGGTGGTGACTGAAGAATGGGGCCAGGGGCTGATCCGCTCCTGGAACAAGGCCGGCTGGTTCGACATGCCGCAGCGCCTGGGCGACCGCATCGCCGGCCTGATCGGCGCCGGCCCGGCCGAGGTGGTGGCCACCGACAGCACCTCGATCAACCTGTACAAGGTGCTCAGTGCTGCGCTTTTGATCGGCAGACACGAGCACCCGACAAGGCTTAGAGTCATCTCTGAGCGAAGTAATTTCCCCACCGACCTGTACATTGCCGAAGGCCTGTGCAATGAGCACGGCGGCACCCTGACCCTGCTGGAAGCTGACGAACTGCAAGCCGCGCTGGCACCCGAGTCGGCCCACGACGTGGCGGTGCTGCTGCTGACCCATGTGAACTACCGCACCGGCGCCATGCACGACATGGCCGCCCTGACTGCGGCGGCGCACCGGGCCGGCGTGCTCACCGTCTGGGACTTGGCGCACAGCGCAGGTGCCCTGCCGGTGGACCTGAAGGGGGCCGGCGCCGACTTTGCGGTGGGTTGCGGCTACAAGTACCTCAACGGCGGGCCCGGCGCTCCGGCTTTTGTTTGGGTTCACCCGCAGCACGCCGAGCGTTTTTGGCAACCCCTGGCCGGCTGGTGGGGCCACGCGGCGCCGTTTGCCTTCACACCCGACTACAAGCCCGCCCCCGGCATTGGCCGTTACCTCTGCGGCACCCAGCCGATCCTGAGCCTGTCCGCACTGGCCTGCGGCCTCGACACCTTCAGCGCCGCTGAGCCCATGGGCGGCATGGTGGCGCTGCGCCAGAAATCGCTGGCTTTGTCGGACCTGTTCATTGAGTTGGTGGCGCAGCGCTGCGCGGGGCAGGGTTTGACGCTGGTGACGCCGCTGGCGCACGCGCAGCGCGGCTCGCAGGTCTGCCTGGCACGGGCCGACGGCGCCTTTGCCATCATGCAGGCCCTGATTGCACGCGGCGTGATTGGCGACTTCCGGGCAGGAGACGGTGGCCGCCACCCGGACATCCTGCGCTTTGGCCTGACGCCGCTCTACACTGGTTTCGCAGACGTGTGGCAGGCGGTGGAACACCTTCGCCAGGTGCTGGCCAGCGGCGAGTGGCAGCGGCCTGAATTCAATCGACAACAGGCCGTGACCTGACATGAGCACAGCAGCGGGCACGCCTATGGGCACTCAGCCGAGCACGCCCGAGCAGATCGTGGCGGCAGAGAAAGCCCAGCTCGACTTCAGCCGTGCCATGAGCTATGGCGACTACCTGCACCTGGACCAGATTCTGGGCGCGCAGCATCCGCGCTCGCCCGACCACAACGAGATGCTGTTCATCATCCAGCACCAGACCAGCGAGTTGTGGATGAAGCTGATGCTGCATGAGCTGCAGGGCGCGATGGCCTGTGTGGCCGCCGACGATTTGGGCAGCGCCTTCAAAATGCTGGCTCGGGTGAGCAAGATCATGGAGCAGCTGGTGCACGCCTGGGACGTGCTGGCCACCATGACGCCGCCCGAGTACAGCGCCATCCGGCCCTACCTGGCCAGCTCCAGTGGTTTCCAAAGCGCACAGTACCGTTGCATCGAGTTTGCGCTGGGCAACAAAAACGCCGCCATGCTCAAACCGCACGCGCACCGGCCCGATCTGCTGGCCCAGGTGCAGGCGGCCTATGAGGCGCCTTCCCTGTATGACCAGGCCTTGCGCTTGCTGGCACGACGGGGCCTGACCCTGCCCGCCAGCCATACAGAGCGCGATTGGACCCAGCCCTATGCCGCCAACCCGGCGGTTGAGGAAGCATGGTTGGTGGTGTACCGCAGCCCGCGCGCGCACTGGGACCTGTACCAATTGGGCGAAGAACTGACCGACCTGGAAGACGCGTTTCGCCTCTGGCGCTTTCGCCACGTGACCACGGTGGAGCGGGTGATCGGCTTCAAGCGGGGCACCGGCGGCACCGGCGGTGTGAGCTACCTGCGCAAGATGCTCGATGTGGTGCTGTTCCCCGAAATCTGGACACTGCGGACCAGCCTGTAAGTCCTGGTTACTGCTTGCCCCGTCATGCTCGCGCCGGCGGGGACCCATGTCTTCTCGTGCTCCATGCCAATTCGCCCGCCCGGCAACGTAAAATCATCGGCGTTGGACCATAAGGCGCAGAGGCGCAGAGAAGGCATTTTTACCCTGCCTGTCTGTAAACCCATCACAAAGGACACCGCGTGCCCACCTTGCGAGCAAGTTTTTCGGTTGATATTGACCGACTGAAGAGTTTCGGGGTCTTGGACCAGCGATCGGTCCACGCCCAGGATATCTTCAAGTCAGGAAAATTGACCAGCGACGAGCGCCTTTACCTGAGTTTGTGCGGCTCTACCCAGCTCAGTTCCGTCACCTTTGGACCCAAACAAAAAATCATTTCGGCCGGTCAAACCCATCAGCAGGCTTATATTATTGTCAGCGGTACCCTGATCGGTACCCAGGGCGACGACATTTACCGCTTTGGGCCCGGCTCGGTGCTGGGGCTGGCCGAAGGTGTCATCAACCAGCCCAGCAAATACAGCGTCATTACCACGAGCGCGGTGCAGGCACGGTTGCTCCCGCTGCACCGCATCGACGCCATCGTGGACAAGCTGCCACTGGAGGTGCGTTCGATCATGCAGACGGTCATCAAGCGCATCTTGGCGCTGCCTTAGGAAGCAAGGGCCACCCACGTGAGTAACTTTCCGGATCAAAACTTTGACGATGGCGCACTGATCTTCAGCGCGGGCGATGTCGCCTCCCACCTGTATTTCATCCGGTCCGGTACGGTGGAAATGCTGAACGCGCAAGGCGTGGTGTTTGCCGAGGTGGCCCAAGGCCAGACTTTTGGTGAGGCCGCCATTTTGCAGGGTGGCATCCGTAGCGCATCAGTACGGGCCAAGGGAGCCGTCACCTGCACCCTGATGGGCACGCAGGAGGCCTGCGAACTTCTGGAAACCTATTCCCCTTTGCTGGTGACGATTGTTGAAGCACTGCTGTTGCAACAAAGCATGCAAAACACCATGCGCTATGGCTAGGGGGGTTTCAGGGCGGCAGTGCCCCGTCATCCTCGCGAAAGCGGGGACCCATCTCTTTTTGTATCCCGCGCAGGTCAGCATGTCGTTGGATCAGGCCGGCGCGGCATTCGGCTCCGCGGCTGTCCCCCGCCCGGTGGGCTCCTCCTTTACAGGGACTTCCCACGCAGTCAAGTGCGTTTTGTTTATTACTTTTGTATTTGAATTTTTTCCTCTACCGAGGGCATCGCTGCGTTAACCTGATTTGAAGTGGCGGTAAAACTCGGAACAGACTGCACATCTACAGACGGTCTTGTGACACTGGCAATTTGCCGTGCGGACCCAGATACGAACCGCTCAGCGGGGCTCCATTCGATGCACGTGGTGTTCACCGCAATCGGTGCCACGAAGGAGGAGTCGAGCTTGCCCGCTGCCGGTCTGACCTGTCTACTGCATCTTCGAATTCATGTCTGACAGCAATTCAACAACATCAATCTATTCTTGGTAGCTTATGCCGGTATGGCAGTGAGTTGCGCCATAGCACTGCCCACGGGTGTCGCCCCGGTCGGCTTCACGCTCACATGACGCGCATCAAACGACTTGCCCCGCACAAATACCGCCCACAGAATGCGGGCGTTCTTGTTGGCCAGCGCCACCACCGCTTTTTGCCAACCCGACTTCTCTTTGAGCTGCTGCACCCACCTAGAGATCGGGTCGTCGCGTTTGTGGGCTGTCAGCACGATCGACTTGGCGCCCTGGATGAGCAGCGTGCGTAGGTAGATGTCCCCGCGTTTGGTGATTTTGCCTAAGTTGTTCTTGCCACCGCTGGAGTTTTGTCTGGGTGTTAAACCCAACCAAGCACCGAACTGCGCTCCATCCTTGAACTGGCGGAAGTCACCCACCGTGGCGACAACTGCAGAAGCGGTGATTGGCCCCACACCCATGAGCTGCTGAGCCTGACGCACCTGCTCGCTGGCCTTTAGGTGCGCCGCGATACGCGCATCACACCAGTCCAAGTGCCCATCGAGCTCTTGCCACTGTTGCTGTGCACGTTGCAATGCCATACGGGCCAGACCCCCCAACTCATTGCTGGCATCTTCGATAGCGTCGGGCAGGGCTTGGCGCAACACTTCGGGCTTTTGGGCAAACACCAACCCGAACTCGGCCAACAAGCCACGAATGCGGTTGATGCACGCTACACGTTCGGTCTTCAACCCCTCACGCAGGCGGTGAATGCACAGCATGCTTTGCTGCTCCACACTCTTAATGGGCACAAAGTGCATCTGGGGCCGACTGGCTGCCTCGCAGATGGCAGCGGCATCGTTAGCGTCGTTCTTGCCGCTTTTTCCTTGCAGTCGATAGGGTGTCACCAGGTGTGAGGGGATGATGCGTGCGTCTAGTCCCATGGCGAGCAGCTTGCGCGACCAGTGGTGGGCGCTGGAGCTGGCCTCCATGGCAACCAAGCAACCTGCAGGCAACTGCGCGCACCAGGCCAGGAACTTATCGCGCGGCAGTGCGCGTCCCGTGACCCGCAGTCCAGCGGCATTGACCGCATGTATCTGGATGACGCGTTTTGCCAAATCAACGCCGACTCGTGTAATCTCGCTCATAGGGCTTCTCCTTCCAAGGGTTGTAGATTGACTTTTCCAAAACCAATCTTGGCACTTAATGCCGTTGCCAAGAAGTGGGAAGTCCCTTCGTATTCGATGCCGCTGCGCCGAACGCCCCACCAACCTCCTCTGGCTGAGTGTTTTGTAAACAGTGGCATCGGTCCTGCAGTGCGCTAATCTCAATCTGCAGTCATGGCCAAAACATGCTCAGCAATTGCCAGTGAACTGGTCAGGCCCGGCGACTCGATGCCAAACAAGTTGACCAGCCCGGGCACACCATGCGTGGCCGGTCCCTGGATCAAGAAATCACGGGCGGATTCTTCGGGAGCATTGAGCTTTGGGCGGATGCCGGCGTAGCCCGGTTGCAGCGCGCCGTCAGCCAGCCCCGGCCAGTAGCGCCGCACCTCAGCATAAAAGCCGTTGCCACGCGCCGGGTCAACCACCCAGTCGTCGTCCGAATCCACCCACTGCACATCAGGACCAAAGCGGGCCTGGCCGCCAAGATCAATGGTCAGATGCACGCCCAGGCCGCCGGCTTGAGGCATGGGGTAAATCAGCCTGGAGAACGGCGCGCGGCCCTGCAGCAAAAAGTAATTGCCTTTGGCAAAGCGGGTTTGCGGCACATGAATAGGCGCCAAGCCGTTAAAGGTAGCAGCCAAGGCACTGGCTTGAAGACCAGCACAGTTGATCAGTAAGCCTGTGCGCAGAACTGTGCCATCAGCCGTATGTAAATCAATATGGCTGCCAGCGCAATCGGCCTTGGCCACGGGGGAGTTGAACACCACCAGGCCCCCTGCGTTCTCGAGGTCACCCTGAAACGCCAGCATCAGGCCATGGCTGTCAATGATGCCGCTGCTCGGTGACCACAGGGCCGCCTCACAGACCAGCGCAGGCTCCATCGCACACGCTTGAGCCGATGTCAGCAACTGCAGGTCATCAACGCCATTGGTGGCCGCGCGCTGCGCCAAGGCTTGCAACTGAGGCAGCTCGGAAGAACTGGTGGCCACCAGTAGCTTGCCACAACGTTTGTGGCCTACGCCTCGCGCCTGACAATAGTCGTACAACAACCGTCGCCCCTGCACGCACAAGCGCGCCTTGAGCCAATCCGCAGATCCGTGCAGGCCAGCGTGGATGACTTCACTGTTGCGCGAACTGATGCCGGTACCAATGGCTGACGCGGCTTCCAGCACCAACACCTCTCTGCCGGCCAAGGCCAACGCACGGGCGACCGCCAAGCCCACGACGCCAGCACCGATCACCACACACTCGACCTGATCCATGCCGCCTTTACTCCCGTGATTCACAGTCAACAAGCGCAAAAAAAGGACTTGAGCTTGCGCGCAAATCCCTTTCTACTGGCCTTTTTTTGGTGGGCGGTGGAGGCTTCGAACCTCCGACCCCAGCAGTGTGAATGCTGTGCTCTACCCCTGAGCTAACCGCCCTGTTCCCCTGTTGGAGAAGACGCCGGATTATGCCATAAGGCGTCAGGCTGCAAGGCGCCAAACGGTCTTGCCACCGCTGGCTTTGTCCAACTGATTGAGCAGGTCCTCATGGGCTGCCAGCTCTTGCTCGCTGGCAACCGGCACCGTCAGTGTGAAGCTGCGCAGGTCGACGCTTTCCATGGCGGGTCCGGCGGATTCTTTGGTCGTGGGCTCAATCAGCAAGGCGTCTTGGCCGCGCGTCATGTTGATATAGACATCTGCCAGCAGTTCGGCATCCAGCAAAGCGCCATGAAGGGTCCGGCCGGACCGGTCCACCTCAAGTCTGTCACACAGGGCATCGAGTGAATTGCGTTTGCCGGGGAACAGGTCTTTGGCCATGGCCAGCGTATCGATGACCTGCCCCACCTGGCTGATGAACGTGGGGCGGCCCAGCAACGACAGTTCCTTGTTGAGAAAGCCGACGTCAAATGGCGCGTTATGGATCAGCACATCAGCGCCGGCCACATAGGTCAAGAAATCTTCTGCGACGGCCTCGAACGCCGGTTTGTCTTTCAGAAATTCACTGGTGATACCGTGCACCTTGAGCGCCTCTTCATGGCTGTCGCGCCCAGGGTTGACGTAGTAGTGGCGGTTGTTGCCAGTCGGCTTGCGGTTGAACAGCTCGACACAGGCAATTTCGATCACCCGGTCGCCGTTGTCCGGAGACAGACCCGTGGTCTCGGTGTCTAGGAAGATTTGACGCATGGTTTGACCCTCGCCTCAATGGACTTCTTTGGCGTGGTTGATGGAGTATTTGGGAATCTCCACCACCACATCTTTCTGGGCCAAAAACGCCTGGCAGCTCAGGCGCGAGTTAGGCTCCAGGCCCCAGGCGCGGTCCAGCAGGTCTTCTTCGTTTTCGTCCACCTCATTGAGTGAACCAAAACCTTCTCGCACGATGACATGGCAGGTGGTGCAGGCACAGCTCATGTCGCAGGCGTGCTCGATGTTGATCTGGTGGTCGAGCAGCGCCTCGCAGATGGACGTCCCAGCAGGGGCGGTGATTTCAGCGCCGTTCGGACAGTATTCGGGATGCGGCAATATCTTGATGATGGGCATAAATAGGTTCCATGCGGGCGGCTTCAGACCGCTGCAATATTTTTTCCGGCCAGGGCCTTGTGTATGCCACGGTTCATGCGAAGCGCAGCGAAGGCTTCGGTGCCCTTGGCCAGCGCTTGGGTTGATGCTTCAATACTGGCCGCATCCTCGGACACTACAGTCGCACGCAAAGCCGCCATCAGGGCGTCTACAGCGTCGCGTTCGACTGCTGCCAGCAAATCACCATCCGCGCGCAGCGCGCTCTGGGTCGCCAACAGCATGCGGTCAGCATCGACACGGGCCTCCACCAGCGCGCGGGCCAGCATGTCAGCCTCGGCGGTGGTAAAACTGTCCTGCAACATGCGGGTAATCTGGTCGTCGCCCAGGCCATAGGATGGCTTGACGTCAATCTGCGCCTGAACCCCGCTGCCCTGCTCCACCGCACTGACACTGAGCAGGCCGTCAGCGTCCACCGTGAAGGTGACGCGGATTCGTGCGGCGCCTGCGGCCATCGGAGGAATGCCACGCAGCTCAAAGCGGGCCAGACTGCGGCAGTCGGCCACCAGGTCACGCTCGCCCTGCACCACGTGCAACGCCAGCGCGGTCTGACCATCCTGGTAGGTGGTGAAATCCTGCGCCTTGGCGGTCGGAATCGTCTCGTTACGGGGCACGATGCGCTCTACCAAGCCGCCCATGGTCTCCAGCCCCAGAGACAAGGGAATCACGTCCAGCAGCAGCAAATCGCCGTCGGCGCTGTTGCCGGCCAATTGGTTGGCTTGCAGGGCCGCCCCCAGTGCCACCACCTCGTCCGGATTGAGGTTGGTCAAGGGCTCTCTGCCAAAATGGGCAGCGACCGCCCGCTGCACCTGCGGCATACGGGTCGAGCCTCCCACCAAAACGACGCCTTGCACATCTTGAACTGCCAGATGCGCATCCCGCAAGGCCTTGCGTACGGCGTTCAGGGTGCGCGCGGTCAAGGATTGTGTCGCCGCTTCAAAGTCCGCACGTTTGACGTCAAATACGAGCTTAGACCCCGTCAATTGGGCTTCGAATGCTACGAATTCAGTAGCAGATAAAGCCTCTTTACACCGCCGGGCCGCCTGCTTCAGGGACGCCTTGTCAGCCGGGCTGATCACCGTACGGCCGGTCTGCGCGAGCACCCAGTCGGCCAAAGCATGGTCGTAGTCATCACCCCCCAAAGCCGAATCGCCACCGGTGGCCACCACCTCGAAAACACCACGGGTCAGGCGCAAAATAGAGACATCAAAGGTGCCGCCGCCAAGGTCGTAGATGGCATACACGCCTTCACTGCCGTTGTCCAGGCCATAGGCAATGGCGGCAGCGGTCGGCTCGTTGATCAGACGCAGAACATTCAGACCGGCGAGTTGGGCCGCATCCTTGGTGGCCTGGCGCTGTGCGTCGTCAAAATAGGCCGGCACGGTGATCACCGCGCCAAACAGGTCGTCAACCATGGTGTCTTCCGCGCGGTAGCGCAGGGTCGCCAGAATATCGGCACTGACCTCGACCGGCGACTTCTCACCCTGCACCGTGTGCAAGCCCAGCATGCCTGGGCGGTCGGCAAACCTGTAGGGCAGCTTGTCGGCACCGCTCACATCTTGCAAACTTCGACCCATAAATCGCTTGACCGAGGCGATGGTGTTTTCTGGGTCTAGTGCCAGCGCGGCTTGCGCCTCAGCACCGATTTTTCTGCCGCCATCCGCAAGGTAACGCACCACCGAGGGAAGAATCACCTCGCCCTGTGCATCAGGCAGGCACTCTGCGGCGCCATGCCGCACACAAGCCACCAGCGAATGGGTGGTGCCCAGGTCGATGCCCACGGCAATGCGTCGCTGATGCGGATTTGGCGACTCGCCGGGCTCGGAAATTTGTAATAAAGCCATGTTTCTCGTATCTGTTTAGGACCCTATTGTCCCCGCTCTGCCAAGTCCAAGCGGTCTTGTCGCACCTGCACATCAGCGCTGAAGCGCTCGATGAACATCAAAGCACGCACCTGCTGGACCGCACCCGTGGCATCGCCCTGATCGTCAAGCAGGGCTGCACAGGACTGCAAGGCCGCACTGCGACTGGCCATCACTTGCTGCGCCAGCGCATCCAGATCGTCCATCGTGGTCGCGTCGTCAAGTGCTTCGCGCCAAGCCATTTGTTGCATCAGAAAGACCGCCGGCATGGCCGTGTTGTTCTCAGCATTGACCGGAGCGCCGCGCAATTCGCACAGATAGGCCGCTCGCTTGAGTGGGTCCCGTAACCGTTGGTAGGCCTCATTGATGCGAACCGACCACTGCATCGCCAAACGTTGAGCCGCTGCGCCTTGGGCGACAAAACGGTCTGGGTGCGCTTCGCGCTGCAGGTCTTTCCAGCGTTGGTCAAGGTTTGCGCGGTCCTGTGAGAACCGGCAGGGCAGACCAAACAGCTCGAAATCGCTGGACTGAAGGTTCACACCCGGAACGACTCGCCGCAACCGCAGCGGTCCCGTTCCTTGGGGTTGTTGAATTTGAAGCCCTCGTTCAGGCCTTCCCGAACGAAATCAAGCTCAGTGCCATCCAGGTAAGGCAGGCTTTTGGGGTCAATCAGCACCTTCACACTGTGGCCTTCAAAGACCACGTCTTCGGGGTTGAACTCGTCCACGTACTCCAGCTTGTAGGCCAGGCCTGAGCAGCCTGTGGTCTTGACGCCCAGTCGCACGCCCACGCCCTTACCGCGCTTGGCCAGGTAGCGCGTTACATGCCGGGCGGCCGCTTCAGTGAGAGTAACTGCCATGTCAGTGAGACGAAGCTGGCATGTGCTTTTGCCGGTAATCGTTGACAGCAGCCTTGATGGCGTCTTCGGCCAAAATTGAACAGTGAATTTTGACCGGAGGCAAGGCCAATTCTTCGGCGATCTCGCTGTTCTTCAGCGCAGCCGCCTGGTCCAGGGTCTTACCCTTGACCCACTCAGTGACCAAGGATGAAGAAGCAATGGCCGAGCCACAACCATAGGTCTTGAAGCGGGCGTCCTCAATGATGCCAGTCTCAGGGTTGACCCTGATCTGAAGTTTCATCACGTCGCCGCAGGCTGGTGCCCCGACCATGCCAGTGCCCACCGATTCGTCGCCCTTGTCGAACGAGCCCACGTTGCGGGGGTTTTCATAGTGATCAACCACTTTTTCAGAATATGCCATGGTGTTTTACCTCTTTTGGTTCAGTGGGCGGCCCACTGGATGGTGCTGATGTCAATGCCGTCCTTGAACATTTCCCACAGGGGGCTCAGGTCGCGCAGCTTGGCAACGTTGAGCTTGATGGTCTCGATGGCATAGTCGATTTCGGCCTCGGTCGTGTAGCGGCCGATGGTCATACGCAGGCTGCTGTGGGCGAGTTCGTCGCTGCGCCCCAAGGCGCGCAACACATAGCTCGGCTCCAGGCTGGCCGAGGTGCAGGCCGAACCGCTAGAGACAGCCAGCCCCTTGATGCCCATGATGAGCGACTCGCCCTCGACATAGTTGAAGCTCATGTTGAGGTTGTGGGGCACTCGCCGCTCTAGGTGGCCGTTGATAAAGACCTGTTCCACGTCCTTCAAGCCATCGAGCATGCGCTGGTGCAGGGCACGGATACGCTGGTTTTCTACGGCCATCTCGGTGCGGGCGATGCGGTAGGCCTCGCCCATGCCGACGATCTGATGGGTTGGCAGCGTGCCAGAGCGCATGCCGCGTTCGTGACCACCACCGTGCATCTGCGCCTCGATCCGAACCCTGGGCTTGCGTCGCACGAACAAGGCCCCAATGCCCTTAGGCCCGTAGGTCTTGTGGGCGGTCAGACTCATCAGGTCAACCGGCAGGCTAGCCAAGTCGATCTCAACGCGGCCGGTGGCCTGTGCGGCATCGACATGAAACACAACGCCCTTTTCACGGCAAATGGCGCCAAGGGCAGCGATGTCTTGAATGACACCTATTTCGTTGTTCACAAACATCACGCTGGCCAAGATGGTGTCGGGACGGATCGCGGCCTTGAACACCGCCAGGTCGACCAAGCCGTCAGCCTGCACGTCCAGGTAGCTGACCTCGAAGCCTTGGCGCTCAAGTTCGCGGCAGGTATCGAGCACAGCCTTGTGCTCGGTCTTGACGGTAATGATGTGCCGGCCTTTGGTCTTGTAAAAGCCGGCGGCGCCTTTGATCGCGAGGTTGTTGGACTCGGTGGCACCCGAGGTCCAGACGATTTCTCGCGGATCGGCGCCGATCAGTGCAGCGACTTGTTCGCGCGCCTGTTCCACAGCGGCCTCGGCTTCCCATCCCCAGGCGTGGCTGCGCGAAGCGGGGTTGCCAAAATGCTGACGCAACCAGGGAATCATGGCGTCCACCACCCGCTCATCGCAGGGATTGGTGGCACTGTAGTCCATGTAAATCGGAAAGTGCGGGGTCGTGTCCATGATGAGAATGCAGTGAGAAAAATCAGGTCTTGTTAAACATATTGCCCAGCGCAAACACGGAATTGGGCGCATTGATGCGGACCGGTTTCACGACGGGCATGCTAGAAATGGCACGCTTGAGGGTGGGCTTATCCTCAACCTGCAGCCCTTTAGCCAATTGGTCATCCACCAGTTTCTGCAGGCTGACCGAGTCCAAAAATTCCACCATGCGAACATTGAGCGAGGCCCACAGGTCGTGTGTCATACAGCGCGCGCCTTCGCCCAGACAATTTTCCTTACCGCCGCATTGTGTGGCGTCTAGGGGTTCATCAACCGACAAAATAATGTCAGCCACCGTGATCTCCGTCGGGCTGCGCGCCAGGGTATAGCCGCCCCCGGGCCCACGAGTCGACTCGACCAGCTCATGCCGGCGAAGCTTTCCGAACAATTGCTCCAGGTAGGACAGCGAGATCTGTTGGCGCTGGCTGATCGCCGCCAAGGTGACAGGGCCGCTATTTTGGCGAAGGCCCAGGTCGATCATCGCTGTGACCGCAAAACGGCCTTTGGTGGTGAGGCGCATCACAAACTCCTTGAGAGTGACTTGGTTGACTAAACCATTCAAGTATAGCCATAAACCCAGTGTTTTGCTCGGGTACCTAGACTGACCGGTCACAATCTGCGTGTAGTCGCCGCGGTAGCGAGCAAGACCACGTTGTCGCTACCCGGCGCGCCGAAGGCCTGTTGCTTCAACAACGCCAGTTGGTCCCGCACCCGTGCCGCCTTTTCAAACTCCAGGTTGCGCGCATGCTCCATCATGAGTTTCTCCAGCCGCTTGATTTCCCGCGCGATATCCTTCTCGCTCATGTCCTCCACCTGCGCGCGCTGTAGGGCGTCGCGCTCGAGCTTCTCGGCTTCCTTGCCCGCCTTTTCGCTGTAAACGCCGTCAATCAGGTCTCGCACCTGCTTGACGATGCTGCGCGGCGTGATGCCATGGGCTTCGTTATGGGTGACCTGCCGCGCACGGCGACGCTCGGTCTCGCCCATGGCTTTTTTCATGGACTCAGTGATTCGGTCAGCATACAAGATGGCACGCCCGTTGAGGTTGCGTGCGGCACGGCCAATGGTCTGGATCAGTGAGCGTTCGGAGCGCAAGAAGCCCTCTTTGTCGGCGTCCAAAATGGCCACCAAACTGACCTC
>CALPLW020000082.1 GCA_943324505.2 Comamonas sp. lk | reverse complement strand
TCGTCCTTGGGCACCCCGGCCAGGGACTCCATGCCGGGTTGGGCGACGCCCAACGTGCCATGACAATTGGCGCAGGCCGCAGCCCAACTGCGCAGTTGCAAGGCGTCAACCTGGGCCCAGGCACACTGGCTAACCCAGAGCAAGGTGGTGGCGGCCATGAGCCGGAAGGGTGTGGACATAGTGACTCCTGTTTGGCATCCGGTCGGATCGGATAAATAAATCAATGGCGGCTTATGTTTGAATCGAATTATTGGCGCAAGGCCACCGCCGCACACTCCGTATAAACCCGCAGGCATGACTCGTCTGGCGATCAGTCAGGCCGACTCAATCGCAATTTGAGTACAAACAGCTCGGCACAGACTCACCACCCGGTCGTTCACGATGCGGTAAAAAATCTGCACACCGTCGCGTCGTTTGCCCAGTACACCCGCTTTGTACAGGGTATTGAGATGCTGCGACATATTGGGCTGTGTGGTGTTGATTTCCTCCAGCAGCTCGCCCACGTTTTTTTCGCCATGACAAAGGCTGCTGATGATCTTGAGCCGCATCGGCGCTGACATCACACGAAATATTTCGGCAGCGCTCTCGAACACCTGATCTGTCTCTGAAAACGAGGGGTTTGCCGGACTCGATCCGGCGGTGTCTTGCGTGGGATCCATCGGAATGTTTGCCATGCTTCCATGCTAACACTGCCCTTGCAGTCAGCTCAGCGCTTGGCGCCCCCGACGGGAATCGAACCCATATCTAGCGCTTAGGAGGCGCTCGTTCTATCCATTGAACTACGGCGGCAGTGAAACGGTATTCTATGGGTCGTGGCGTACGGCGGGTGTTTGAGCGCCTACTCAGTCGTAACGCAGTGTAAAAATCAGGTCGACCGCGCTTTGTTCGCCGGTTTGCGCGCGAAGCGTCAGGCGGCGCGACAGGTCAAAGAAGACGTAGAGCGTGCCCAGTGTGCCGGCTAGACTGCGCTCGTAGGCCACATAAAAATCGCGCGACAACCGTTTGCCCAGTGTGACCGACGCGCCGGAGGCCGTGCCGTCGGCGTTGTTGATGCTGCCCCGCATGGTCACTTCGTCCAGGCCCAACGCTTGTCCGAGGCTGCCGGGCAAGCCCCGTCCAGTGCCGCCGAGCAGGGCCAAGGCGGCTTGCTGCAAAACCGCTGCCTCGGCGCCACCAGTACCGGCACCGCGACCGAGCACCAACCAGGCCAGTTTTTCGGCCTCAGGCAGCTCGGGTTCGGCATACAGGCGTACCACCGGAGCCAAGGCAGTGCCGGTGATCTGCACGCCCACACGCTGTTGCAGGTTGGGCCGGATCGCCAGAATGTCGAGCGACGGATTGTCAAAGGGACCGGTAAAACGCAGCAGCCCTGCTTCGATCTCGAGCTGTTGACCGTAGGCCTTGTAGCTGCCCTGTACGGTGCGCAATTCGCCACGCAACAGGGGCGCCAGGCTGCGTTCGTTGGCATTGCGCAGGGTAACGTTGCCAGCTACCCGGGTACTTAGGCCGCGCCCACGGACCTGGAAATCCTTGCCCAGATCCAGGGTGAGCAGCACGTCTGGCCGTACCCGCAGGCTGGCCGAGGCCTTGGGGGCGGTCTCAGGACCCACCGGTTTACTCGGGCGGCGCACCTGAACGTCCTCACCGAGTTGGGGTGCGCTGTCCTCGGGCAGGATGAACAACGCCTGATCGGCCGTGAGCGTGCCGCGCAAGGTCAGTTGGTCTGCGTCCAGGTTCGTCTTGAGCTGGCCCGAGATCACCAGCCGGCGGTCGACCCGGGCACTGACCCTCAGGCCGCGAGCCTCGGCCACCAGCGCAACGCGTAATCGGCTCAGCAGTGGCGCCGTGGTAGGGCCATCGGTCATTGGCCAGCGCACGCTGCCGGTCACCTTGACCGTGCCTCCGCTGCTGTCAGCCAGTGGCGCACCGTTCAGGGTAAATTCCTCAATGTCCAGGCTCTGCCCGTCCAGGCGTACCCGCAATTGGCCCTCGCTGAAGTCGACGCCATCGGCCACGGATCGCACGGCCAGATCCTGCGCTGTGAATCTGCCCCGCCACAGCGGCGCCTCAAGGGTTCCGTACAAAGTGGCATCGGCGTTCAAGGTACCGCGCAGTCGCCAACCGGGCGGCGCCAGCAGCGACCAAGCCCCCACGGGCGGCAGTTGTACCTTGAGGCTGCCGCTCAGGGGTGCCTCACCGGGCCAGCTCCAGCCCGTGGGGCTGCTCTGGAGCCGGCTTTCAATGGCGGCCTGCGCTTGCCCAGCACGCTCGCTGTCCCAGTTCAATTGCAATTTGAGCTGGTCAGCGTCAACCCGCAGTTGCACGCTGGCATCCTTCACGCCAGCATTCAGGTTGCCCAGGGTACTCAAATTGCCGAATGGGACTTCTTCTGCCAGCAACTGCAGATCACCGCTGCTGCGCGTCAGGCTGGCATTGAATTGAGGTCTGTCGCCACCGCGCGTCGCCCACTGCCCGCCAAACAGCAGGTTCCCCCGCAGACCCAGGTTGGCGATCTGGGTTTGTCCCAGCAGTTCCAGCCAGCCCAGTGGCAGGCCTTCAATCCGGCCCTCGCTGCGCCAGTCAGCTTGCGCCAGGGCCGGCGCGCTGGCACGGGACCACTGCGCGGGCTGCCAAACCACCTGCGCACTACCAGGCGCTGGGCCGCTAAGCTGCAGGCTTCCGGCAGACAGGGCCAGGGTGTCGGTCTGGTTGCCGTGACGCCAGTCCAGGGTCGGACCTTGATTAGCCTGCACTACCCAGCGCCCAGGCAAGGCCGGATTCTGCAGCGCGATGGTGGTCTGGTCCAGTTGGAACTGCCAGTGCTCCGGGTCCAAGTGTGCAGCGCGGCCGCGTGTCTGCAGCTCAATGCGTTGCCCGCCGCTTTCAAGCCGTCCGCGGGCGCTAAGGCTAAGCTTGTTGAGGGGGCCGCTCAAGTCGGCTTGCCAGTCTTGCAAGCGCCAGTTGGCTGCCGCAGTGTCGGGGCTGCGCAGTTCAAGGCGTGGCACTCGCAAGGCCAGTGTCAGCTGCAGGTCGCGTCCGAGCCCCTCCCAACCACCTTTCCATCGACCTTCCAGCGTCAGTTCGCCAGCACTGGGTAAATTCAGGACCGCCGATGGCACCGTTGGCCAGCGCGCCAGCCAGCGTGCCGCAAGGGCGGCATCGGTGACTTGCACGCTCAAGTCGCCGCCTCCAGCGTTGCTGCTCAGCGCCCCCGCCAGCCTGGCGCTACCCCCCGGGTTGGTCAATTGAAGTCGGCCTTGCGCGGCTTGCGTCTGGGTGTCAAACCGGCCTTGCCCTTCCAGCCGGGCGTCGTCAGTTCGCAGATCGAGTCGGTTGAGTTGCAGCAGCGGCGCCTGCCAAAGTCCCTCAAAGCTCAGTGCCGTGAGTCGTTGACCCATCTGGCCGATGGTGCTGGTGGCGGGCGTTTTTCCTGGCCGTGCCTTTAGTTGGGCGTCAAAGGCCAGCCCTGCCGGTGACTGTGACAGAGCCAACTCGCCGTCCAGGGCGCCAGCGACCAGTCTTGAGTGCAAGGCCTGAGGGTTGATGCCGCGTAGCGTCGCCGCCCCCCGCCATGTGGGTGCCGCACCAGCCTGAGTGGAGGGGGTCGTGAAGCTGCCACGGCCTTCCAGCTGACCCCCCGCACCTGTGGCCAGCAGAGATTCCAGGGTCCAGCCAGTATCGCGGTACTGGGCGATCAGCGCGAGCTTTTCGAGCGGCAGGCCCTGCTGGTCAAGTGATGCAGTTCGCCGGTTATCCAGTTTGACATCGGCCCGCCAGCCAGCTGTTGTCGGCGTGACTGTGGCGCGTCCGCTGGACTGGGTGTGTGGCGCCTGTGGCCATAACGCTGACAGGTCCAGGCCCTGCCAGTTGGCAGTGGCCTCTAGCACGGGCTGGGTCTGCCAGGGCTGCAAACGCGCCTCAATCTGGGCATGAACGTTGGCGGACTGCCGGTCTGGCGAATAAGTCTGCAGCGTGGGTTGCAGGCTGGCCTTTAGTGTCAACTCGTCTTTGGGCCCCGCCAGGCTGCCTTTGAGTTGTGCCTCGGCTTTCAGGGTCAGGCTGCGCTGGCTGTCGGGGATACGCGTAGGCACGGTGCCCGACGCCGACAGCGAGAGCGTCATAGGAGCGCGCGCCTGCAACTCGCCCTGCAGTTGGTAGTTTCCAGAAGAAATCTGGACCTGGCCCTTGTCCAGTCTATGTTTGTAGCTATTAAATTTATAGTGACCAGAGAGCGCTTGCAACTGGAGCGGTACCGCGCCTAGCCAGTCCAGTTGGGCCACCGAAAAAGGCGCGTCCACCTTAAAGGGCAGTGGCAGCTCAGCAGGTGGGGTCGATGGACTCGATGGGTGCTTGTTTTCAATGCGCAGCGTGCGGATGGTGAGTTGGCTCAGGTTCAGCTCGCCCTGAAGCAGGGCTTGCCAGACCCAGCCGATACGCAGGTCGGTCGCCTCGATCTTCCAGCCTTCGTTTTGCCAACGCACCGTGCCGATTTGGCCACCATCGCGCAGTGAGCCGCTGACTCTATCTACCGTCAGGGTCTGACCCGCAGGCAGGTAAGGTAGGGCCAGAGACAGTGCGGTGGCCATGGAGGTCGCGGTGCCACCCCAGATCCACGCCGTCGTTGCCAAAGCCAGCAGGGCCATGGTGAAGGTCGCCACCACCGCCCACACCAGGCGCAGCAGTTTCATCAGAAAGCAAACCCCACATTGAGGTGCAGGCGCCAGTTTTGCACGGCATGGCCATAGGCCAGGTCCAGTTGCAGTGGCCCGACCGGGCTTTTCCAGCGTAGACCGACGCCGCTGCCCAACTTGGTTTGCAAGTCGGCAGGGGTGTCCGCCACAGCGCCGACGTCAACAAACACCGCTGCCTCCCAGTCCCCTGCGCTGCCTCGCACCGTCACGGGGCGTTGCCACTCGACGCTGCCAAGCGCCAAATAACGCCCGCCTCCGGTTTGGCCGTCAGCGCGCGTCACGCCAATGTCGCGGTAGCCATAGCCGCGCACGCTTTTGTCGCCTCCGGCAAGGAACAGCTGGGTACTCGGCAAGGTGGCGCTGACCTTAGCGAGCACCGCACCGCCTTCAGCCCGCAGTGCCAGGCGTGCGCCGTTCTGGGCGTTTCCGGCGGCGTCAGTTCCACCCAGCGGCAAAATCGCCAAGGCCCGCGCAAGCACCCTCGCAAAGGGTTGGCGTTCACTGCCCAGTGTGGTGCCGCCACCCAGTTCGACGCCCAGCCCCCAGCCACTCGCCGGCAGTGGCAGGCCTACGAAACTTCTAACCGCAAACGCGTAGTTCACGCTCAGGGTTTGCGCAATCACTGGCGCGGTGTCATCGATGCTGATGGTGTCGGCGCGGTCGTATTGCAAAAAGTAGTTCCGGTCTATCTGCTCGCCATTCTGGCTGCGACCGAAGCGCAGGCGCTGGCTGTTGGCGTCAAAGCTACCCGCATGCTGGGTCTGCAACAGTGCGCCTATCACCCAGCGCGTTTGCTGGTCATCGGGTGGCGAGGTGAGGTCGGTACCAATGGACCTCGTCTCACGGTCCAGTGACAATTTGGACACTGCACGCCAATCAAGTCCAGGCACCTTGTGGTGGGTGTGTTCAGCCGAGAGCCTGGCGCCGCCGTCGGTGCTGGCGCCGACGCCAAGCACTAGTTTTTGCAGCTGTGATTCACGCACTTGGACCCGTACCGGGGCTGTCGCTGGGTCACCCGTGGTATCGAGTGACAAAAATACCGAATCAAAGTAGCCACTGTCGGAGAGCCGTTGCTGCGCGTCCATCAGCTTGGTCAGGGTGTACTCGTTGCCAGCGGCGAGATTGGCCATTCGGGTCACCATGTCGGCATCCTGGCGCTGCAGGCCTTCAATTCGCAGCGCGCCAAACTTGAATGCTGGACCAGAATCTAATGTGATCGACAACCGGGCACTGCCGGTTTCGGCGTCTATATCGGCCAGACTCCCGCTAAGCCGACCGGCGGGATAGCGCTGCGTGGTCAGCTGCCGAGTTGCCTGTAATTTGGCAGCGTCCCATGCAGCCTGGGTGAAGCGCGTTCCGCTGCGCAAGCGCCAATCACTCTCAATCTGCCGCCTTTGTGCAGCCGCTGCTGGATCGTCCCCGATCGGGCCACTAAAGGTGATTTGAACCGCTTTGACAAGTGTGGCCGGGCCTGGCACCACACTGAGCTTGATCCGGCGTGTCGCGCCGGGCGCTGTGGCGACGCGTTCCAGAGCAATAGATGGTGCGAAGTAACCCAGGGTGGCTGCGAGTTTGCGGGCGTCCTCTTCGGCGGCCGTCAGCAACCTCAGTAATTCGGCATCGCCAAGATCGGTCAGCGTGCGGTATCGCAGCAACTCCAGGTGCCGCGACAGCAGTTCAGTCAATTCCAGTGGTGCGCTGATCTCAAGTTCGAAGGCGACGGATGCTGCGCTTGCCGATGCGCCGGCAGCCACAGCTGCTTGTGCCAGGCACGGCGCCGGCAAGGCCGACAGCACGGCAAGCACGAGCACGTTGTGCAACAAAAAAAGACGCCAACGACTAATCATCCCGGTATTCTGACACCGCGCTGATGAGGTGGACGCGATCTGCCTCAGCCCGGCGCCTTCATTTGGTCAACAGGCGCATGGCCTCTTCAAGGCCGCGAAGGGTCAGCGGGTACATACGTTGGTTCATGATTTGCTGAATGACACTGATGCTTTGCCGGTATTGCCAGACGCCTTGCGGCTCGGGGTTGATCCACGCAAACTTGGGAAAAGCCTTGGTCAGCCGTTGCAACCATTCAACGCCGGCTTCCTCGTTGTTGTACTCCACGCTCCCACCGGGCTGTAAGATCTCATACGGACTCATGGTCGCATCACCGACAAAAATCAACTTGTAGTCCTTGTTGTACTTGCGAATGATGTCCAGCGTGGGGAATTTTTCGCTGAAGCGACGGCGGTTGTTTTTCCACATGTAGTCATAGACACAATTGTGGAAGTAATAAAACTCCAGGTGCTTGAACTCGGTCTTGCTGGCAGAAAACAGCTCCTCTACCCGCGCAATGTGCTCGTCCATGGTGCCGCCCACATCCATCAGCAGCAGCACTTTCACATTGTTATGGCGCTCGGGCACCATTTTGATGTCCAGGTAACCGGCGTTGGCCGCTGTGGATCGGATGGTGTCATCCAGGTCAAGCTCTTCTTCGTGGCCTTCCCGGGCAAACTTTCTCAGCCGGCGCAGCGCCACTTTGATGTTGCGAGTGCCCA
The DNA here is from genome assembly GCA_943324505.2 of Comamonas sp. lk. Lineage (GTDB taxonomy): Bacteria > Pseudomonadota > Gammaproteobacteria > Burkholderiales > Burkholderiaceae_C > Rhodoferax. The sequence continues at coordinate 5,749 of CALPLW020000082.1, read as the reverse complement.
GTTCCTGGGTGTCGTCGTAATCCTTGTAGGCACGCTGGTCCCAGACCTTGACCGCACTCTTATTGCGACTCTTGTCCTGACCAATGCGGATGCCTTGCGGGTTTTGCCCGAAGGCGCCGAAGGGGCTGGTGCCGCCGGTGCCGATCCACTTGCTGCCGCCCTCGTGCCGCTCCTTCTGCTCTTCAAAGCGCTTTTTCAGGGTTTCCATGAGCTCGTCCCAGCCCATCTTTTCAATTTTGGCGCGCTCCTCGGGGCTCAAGTTAAGTTCGAGGTTTTTGCGCAACCATTCGAGCGGAATGTCCCGGGTGAAGTCGGCGATGGCCTCCACGCCCTTGAAGTAGCTGCCAAAGGCACGGTCAAACTTGTCGTAATTCTTCTCGTCCTTTACCAGTGTGGTGCGACTGAGGAAATAGAAGTCATCGATTTTGTAGCCCGTCGCTTCAGCCTCGTCCAACTGGGTGGCTGCGTTCGGACCCACCACGCCCTTTTGCAGGGCTTCAAGCAGGGTCAGGAACTCCTTGACCGACACCGGTAACTTGGCTGAACGCAGCGTGTAGAAAAAATCGATCAGCATAGTTTTCTACTCCCCTTGCTCAGGCCCCCGCCATTGGCGTGCGCGGCTTGCTCAACTGGTAATTTAAATGAGCGCGCACCGTAGGCCACTCTGGCGCGGTCACGCTGTAAACGCAGGTGTCGCGCAAAGTACCTTTGGCATCAGGGTGCGGGTTTACTTGGTGGCTACGAAGCACGCCGTCCAGCTTAGCCCCCAGACGCTCAATGCCGGCACGGCTTTGCTGGTTGAAGAAATGGGTGCGGAATTCAACGGCAATACATTGCAGTTGCTCAAAGGCATGCTGCAGCAGCAGCAACTTACATTCGGTATTGAGTGCCGTGCGCTGCACGCGCCGGCGGTACCAGGTGGAGCCAATTTCCACGCGTCGGTTGCCATTGTCAATGTTCATGTAAGTGGTCAAGCCCACGGCTTTGCCGGTGGCATTCTCGATCACGGCGAATGGCAGCATGGCGCCTTGGTCCTGCAGACCGAGGCGCCGCGTGATTTCTGCTGCCACGCCTTGCGGGGTCGGAATCGCCGTGTACCACAGGCGCCAGAGCTCGCCGTCCAGGACGGCTTCGACCAAGTCATCGTGGTGCTCGGTAACCAGAGGCACCAAAGTCGCGTATTGACCGGTCAGTGTGACAGGTTGGCACAAAAACATGTCTAGTTCCCTTTGTTGTTGAGCGCACGTCGCCAGCGCCGAGCCACTTGAAGGCCAATCCCGCCGCCCAAGCCTACAGCTACGATAGCCACCAGACTTTCATTGCCGTAGCCTGGCGTCATCAGGTCGAAGCCGGCCAGTTTGGCCAGCCAGAACGCCGCAAGAGCCCCGCCAACAAAGCCAACGGCATCTGACAGGCCTTCAACAAGCAAGGGGTTCACGATCGGGGCTTCAGCGGTTGTGGCGCTGCATGAACACCAGCTTTTCAAACAAGGTCACGTCTTGCTCGTTCTTCAGCAGGGCACCGACCAGTGGCGGCACCGCGACCTTGTCGTCCTTGGTCTGTAGCGCTTCCAGCGGAATGTCTTCGGCCAGTAACAGTTTCAGCCAGTCCAGCAATTCGCTGGTTGAGGGCTTCTTTTTCAGACCGGGCAGGTTGCGGACGTCGTAGAAGGTTTTCATGGCCGCAGTCAGCAGCTCCTTCTTCAGGCTGGGGAAATGCACGTCCACAATGGTTTGCATGGTGGCGGCGTCAGGAAACTTGATGTAATGGAAAAAGCAGCGCCGCAAAAAGGCGTCCGGCAGTTCTTTCTCGTTGTTGGAGGTGATAAAGACCACGGGTCGGTTCTTGGCACGAATCAACTCGCGGGTCTCATAACAGTAGAACTCCATGCGGTCGATTTCACGCAGCAGGTCATTCGGAAACTCGATGTCGGCCTTGTCGATCTCATCGATCAGCAGCGCGACTGGCTCTTCCGCTGTGAAAGCCTGCCACAGCACACCCTTGAGGATGTAGTTGTGAATGTCTTTGACTCGCTCCCCACCGTCCAGATCAGCCAGTTGAGAGTCACGCAAGCGGCTGACGGCGTCGTATTCATACAGACCCTGCTGTGCCTTGGTGGTGGATTTGATGTGCCACTGCAACAATGGCATTTTGAGCGCACTGGCAACTTCCTCGGCCAGCATGGTTTTGCCAGTGCCAGGCTCGCCTTTGACCAGGAGTGGCCGTTGAAGGGTGATGGCCGCGTTGACGGACAACATCAAATCCTGGGTCGCGACGTAGTTGGGAGTACCTTGGAATTTCATGGTGGGGGCTTGACTGGCGCAGGGCGCCGGTAACGGGGGTTAGTGGCCGATATAATGAAGCGCTGTTGTACCTCAAACACCGGTCGATTGTCCTCTCAAAATGAATAAATTCCTGTCCTTGCTGTCAGTCCTGCTTGTCGCTTGTGTGACGGCCTTCCCAGTTCATGCCCAGGAGGTCAAAGGTGACGCGAAGGCTGGCGAGAAAAAGATAGCGATGTGCATCGGCTGCCACGGCATCCAGGGCTATCAGGCCAGCTTTCCTGAGATTTACAAAGTGCCCAAGATCTCTGGTCAAGGTGCCAAGTACATTATTTCGGCCCTCAGTGCCTACAAAAAAGGCGATCGCAAGCACCCGACCATGCGTGGTGTTGCCGATAACCTGAGCGACCAGGATATGGCAGACCTGGCAGCCTACTACGAATCGCATGGCAAGGTTGACGGCGCCATGGTGTCGGTCAAGGCGACTGAAGGGTCAGCCAAGGCCGCAGAGCTGGTCAAGAAAGGTGCTTGTGTCTCGTGTCATGGTGACAACTTCAGCAAGCCGATTGACCCCAGCTACCCGAAAATTGCGGGGCAGCATGGCGACTACCTGTTTGTTGCGCTCAAGTCTTACAAGACGGACAACAATCCCAAAGTCGGGCGTGCCAACGGCATCATGGGTGGTGTGGTCAAGCAGTTCTCGAACGCTGAGTTGAAGGAACTTGCGGGCTATGTCAGCGCCTTGCCCGGCGAGCTCAAAACCGTTCCACAGAGCAAATTCCGCTGAATCCCGGGCGTCAGGTCTTGTAGCTGGGCTCTTGCGCGTCAAGGATAGCCATGAGTTCGTTCAGGTGCAGTTCTGAGAAGCGTGTAGGGTAAGCCTGCCATTGCGCGCAGGTTATTGCAGCCACTTGATCGGGAATCAGGCTCAGCGGCCTGCCGGTGGACAGAGCCAACACCTGCAGCTCGGCGGCTTTTTCCAGGTAGTACAACTCGTCAAAAGCTTGCGCCACTGACGAGCCAATCACCATCACGCCGTGGTTGCCCATGAACAGCACACTTTTGCCATTGCTGAGCAGAGCTGCGACTCGAGCCCCTTCCGCAGCTTCCAGCGCCATGCCCGCGTAATCTCGGTCATAAGAGATGCGTTGGTAAAACCGGCAGGCGTTCTGGTCCAGCATCAGGAATTCAAAATCTTGCAAGCAGGCCAGTGCGGTGGCACAGCGCATATGGGTGTGCAGAATGCAGCGTGCCTGTGGCAGACGCTGGTGCAGTTCGGCGTGCAAATGCCAGGCCGTCGGGTCGGGCGCCTGGGGCCCGGTGTAGCTGTCGGGCTGATCAACATCTAGTCGCAGCAGATCGCTGGCGCGCAGACGCGAGAAGTGCTTACCAACCGGGTTGAGCAAAAATTGCCGCCCATTGTCAGAGAGCGCCACGCTGAAATGGTTGGCGATGGATTCATGAAAACCCAGCCTTGCGGCCCAGCGAAAAGCTGCGGCCAGTTCAATTCTCAGCCGGGATTCCAGGGCGTCGACGTCATCAATTTGTGGCATGGTTAATCTCTGGTGGCCCGCTGCTGGACGCAGGCGATATAGGCAGCGCCATCGGGTGGTCGGCCAGCGCGTTGGCTTTCCCATATCATGTGCCCCAGGCAATCCATCGCTTCATGATGGGCCAAGTGCAGGGAGTCGCGCCGGTGCGTCAACAATTCAAGCGCCTGCCTAATGCCGCGAGGCTGGTCGATGCTGCACTGTTCGCTGATTGACAGATGCATGGAAAGATGTAGGAATGGATTGTCACGGCCGTCTTGGGTCTCTTGCATGCTCGCCAGGGCGGCTCGCACATCACCCAGCTCGGCGTGGTACTCCGGATGCTCTTCGATCCAGAGGCTGGCAATGGTTTCTATCGCTTCCAGCGGTTGTTGGGCCAGGGTCTTGTCATAGACCGCACAGAAAAACTGACGGACATCGGCTTGGGAGGGCGAAAACATGATGTCAATTATTGTCGCTAATTGGCGGTAGGCCACGCCACAAATTGGCATCTTGGGTCAATGAGCGGCGACAATCCGAGAAACGCCACGCCCATCCATTTGCTTTGACCGCCTCAACCACAACACTGTCCGCACCGAGCATACGACCGCTACTTGCTGCCGATGTTGTCGCTTACCAGGCACTGCGCTTGCGGGCTTTGTCCGAACACCCTGCCGCCTTTACGTCAAGCGCGGAGGAGGAGGCCGCGCGTCCGTTGAGCTGGTCCGAGCAAAGGCTTAAGCCTGACGCGCAGCGACCGCACGATATTTTTCTAGGCGCCTGGCAAAGCAATCTGTTGCTGGGCATAGTCGGTTTGCAGGGGCGCTATCGTGTCAAAGAGCGGCATAACGCCACCCTGGTCGGGTTGTACGTCGCGCCGCAGGGGAGCGGTCATGGACTGGGTCTGGCCCTGGTGCAGGCGCTGCTGGCGCATGCCCGATCACTGCCTGAGCTGCAGCAGCTAGACCTGACTGTGACTGAAGGTAACCCCACGGCCCAAGCTCTTTACGAGCGTTGCGGCTTTTCCGTCTGGGGTGTCATGCCCCGGGCGGTCAAGGTGGACGGACGCTTGTTTGCCAAGGTTCACATGGTCTGCCCCTTGCGCTGACCCCATTCCTAGTTCGGTCGACCCCATGCCTTTCCCACTGATTGCCGACCCGTATTTTTATGCGGTCACGATTCCCGCTGTGTTGTTGCTGGGTGTGAGTAAAAGTGGCTTTGGCGCTGGCTTTGGCTCGCTCGCGGTGCCCGTCATGGCATTGGCCGTCACGGTGCCGCAGGCGGCCGCAATCCTGATGCCGGTGCTGCTGGTGATGGATGTGATGGGCATGGCGGCCTTTCGCAAAGACCTGGATCTGCGCCTGCTGCGCTTTCTTTTGCCTTTCGGGCTGCTGGGTATCGTGGTTGGCGCGCTGTTGTTCAAAGTGCTCGACGCACATACGGTGGCCGGTGTCGTGGGTGTGTTCACCTTGCTTTTTCTGGCTCAGCGACTGCTTTTTCCACCGCAGCCGGACAGCGCGCCGCCACCGCGTTGGCTGGGCGCCATTCTGACCACCACTTCGGGTTTCACGAGTTTTATTGCTCACGCTGGCGGGCCACCGATCAATGCCTACATGATCCCGCTGCGTTTGCCGCCGATCCGGTTTACCGCAACAATGGCTTTTTTCTTTTTCTTTATCAACCTCTCCAAGTGGTTGCCTTACGCGTGGTTGGGCCTGCTGGATATGCGCAACTTGGCGACTTCACTGGTGTTGTTGCCCTTGGCGCCTGTGGGTGTGATGATCGGCGTGCGCATGGCCCGGCGCATCCGGCCTCAGTTGTTTTATCGACTGGTTTACACAGGCATGTTCTTGACCGGCATCAAGCTGGTCTGGGATGCTTGGCACTAAGCACCGTTGGTTAAGGCGCTACCATAGAGCGGTACTTTGCATTGAGGAG
>CALPLW020000081.1 GCA_943324505.2 Comamonas sp. lk | reverse complement strand
GGCACCCGCATACAGCTCAAGGTAGTACTTGACCAGATCGGTGTTGCCCGAGTCCTGCAATTGGCCCAGCAGCTTGGTGTAGCTGATTTCCTGAGCCGGGTAGCAGCACATGATTTCAAACGCCTGCCGAAACAGAGCCGGCTTAGCGACCTTGCGGTTTTGCAGAATGTCCTTGCCGATGACTGCCTCGACGATGGCGTCTTTGAGGTAGGCGTACCAGCGGTCCCAGTCCTGCTCGAAAGCTACCGCACCGGGGTAGCCGCCGAAACGCAAGTAGCGCTCTAGGTCGTAGTCAAAGGCGGCCTGCAGTTCGCTGAAGCGCCAGTGGTGGATCCGCGTCAATTCAAAGCGGCCGGCCAGGCTTTCTGTCAGCCCCGTCTGGATTTGCAGCGAGCTGGACCCCAGCAAGATGACCCGCAGCCGGTGTGGCTGCTGGTCCCACAGCGCCTTGATGGTCTCCGACCAGTTGGCGATTTTCTGAATCTCGTCAATGACCAGCAGGCTGCCATCCCCCAGCAGCATCGCGTGCTGCCACTGCGCCAGCAGCCAGGTGCGGTCACTGACCCATTGATCGTCCGCATTGGCATAGTGGTGCTTTCCGGAAAAACGGGCCAGCATCTGCCGCACGCCCGTGGTCTTACCCACTTGACGCGGCCCCACCAGCACCTGAATAAGCGGATTTACTTCGCAGAGGCGCTGTTCAAGCTGCTGGACAAAAGTGCGTTCATAAGGCAAAGACATCGCCAAATAATAGCATTTCGGAAGGTCGGTCTAGTAAAAATACTAGGTCAGTCTTGGGAAAAATTGGGGTCAGATTCCAATTATCGGGATCCAGAACGTCATGGATCCCCGCATGCGCGAGGATGACGGAAGGTGGCTGGGTCGCCGGACTTAATCCGCCGCGCCCAGTGCCAGTGCCTCAGCCCGCGAGCTGGCGAGTGCCTGGGCGTCGGGCGCTGCCAGGGTGGGCCAGCCGGCCAGGTGTTGTTGGGCCAGGTCGCCCAGAGCGCTGATCCATAGGGCGTCGTCGTTCAGGCAGGGGATGTAGTGAAACACCTCGCCGCCGGCGTGCAAAAAGGCCTCGCGCGCCTCCATGTTGATCTCTTCCAGGGTTTCCAGGCAGTCGCTGGTGAAGCCGGGGCAGACCACGTCGACGCGTTTGACGCCGGCCTGGCCCAGGGCGATCAGGGTGGGCTCGGTGTAGGGTTGCAGCCATTTGGCGCGGCCCAGGCGGGATTGAAAGGTCACTTTGAAAGCGTCACGCGGCAGCCCCAGCGCCTCGGCCAGCAGACGCGCAGTCTTGAGGCACTCGCAGTGGTAGGGGTCGCCCAGATGCAGGGTGCGTTCGGGCACACCATGAAAACTCATCACCAACTGGTCGGCCCTGCCGTGGGTGGCCCAGTGCCGCTGGATGCTGCCCGCCAGTGCGTTGATGTAAGGCGGGTGGTCGTGGTAGCGGTTGATGAATCGCAGCTCGGGCACGTTGCGTACCTTGGCGGCCCAGGTGTAGACCGCGTCAAACAGGCTGGCGGTGGTGGTGGCCGAGTACTGCGGGTAGGCCGGCAGCAGCAGCACCCGGGTCACGCCCTCGGCCTTGAGGGCGTCCAGCTGTTCGGCAATGTTGGTCTGGCCATAGCGCATGGCGTAGCGCACAGTAATGTGGTGGCCGGCCTGGGTCAGCCATTGCTGCAGCCCGCTCGCCTGTTTTTCAGTCCAAACCTTCAGGGGTGAGCCTTCGGGCGTCCAGATGCTGGCGTATTTGGCAGCAGATTTGGCCGGCCGCACCCGCAAGATGATGCCGTGCAGGATCAGCAGCCACAGCAGCCGCGGGATCTCCACCACGCGGGCATCGCTCAAAAACTCGGCCAAAAAGCGCCGCACATCGGCCGGCGTGGGGCTGGCCGGCGTGCCCAGGTTGCAAAACAGCAATGCAGCGCGCGGCGCCTGGCCATGGCTGAAGTGCGGCTCCTGGGCAAAGGGGGCGGTCTGTTTGGCGGGCATACGTTATTCTCCCTCACCTATGCTTGATATTTTTGCGGTACGGGCGATCTGCCTTGATCTAGATGACACTTTGTGGCCGGTCTGGCCCACCATCGCCCGGGCCGAGCTGGCCTTGCAAGGCTGGCTCAAACTGCGGGCGCCCGGTGCTGCTGCATTGGTGGCTGACAGCCAGGCCCGCGCCGCCCTGCGCCAGCAGGTGATGGATACCCACCCAGCCTTGCACCATGATCTGAGCCACCAGCGCCAAGCGCTGATCCGGTTGGCGCTGCACCAGTGTGGCGAAGACACCGCCCATGCGCCGGAGGCCTTTGAGGTCTTTTTTGCCGAGCGCAACCGGGTCGATTTTTATGACGACGCGCTGCCGGCTTTGGCCCAACTGGCGGCCCGCTTTCCTTTGCTAGCGGTCTCCAATGGCAATGCTGACTTGGCGCGGGTGGGGGTGGACCATTTGTTTGCTGGCAGCGTGAGCGCGCGCGACGCGGGCGTGGCCAAGCCCGATGGCCGAATTTTTGCAGCTGCTGCCAGCCGGCTTGACCTGGCGCCAGAGCAGGTGCTGCATGTGGGCGACGACCCTGCGCTGGACGTGCTGGGCGCGCTGGCCGCCGGTATGCAGGCGGTCTGGGTCAACCGCGACGGCAAACCCTGGGCGCATGAGGCCAAGCCCCATGCCACGGTGAGCCATCTGGGGGAGTTGTGCGCGATGCTGGCTGGCGCCCAGGGCCTTAAAGCGCCTTGACGGCATCCATGGCGCTGCGCACTGCGCCTTCCAGCGTGGCCGGATAGGGCCCCTCCACGTAGTCTCCGCAGGCCAGCAAGCCGGGCGAGATCCGGATCGGCGGGCGCAGCAGCCCAGGCGTGCAGGCAAAAGTGGCGCGTTTTTCCACCACGGTTTGTACCGCTTGCAGCCGCATGCCAAGCTGGTCCTGCGCCTGTTGCAACACCTGCCGCTGCACGGTGGCGGCATCCCAGCGGCTGGCGCTGGCCACAAATGCCAGCAAGCCGGCCGGGCCGCCGAGTTGGCCACGGTCAAACACAAATTGGGCAGGTGCAGCACCGTCGGCTGCACCCGGCTGGCTGCGTAGCCCCAGCATGGGTTGCGACAGCCGTGCTTGCGCACCCCAGGCGTAGACGGTGGCAATGGGCTCAAACTGCAGCGCGCGGCTGGTTTGGCGCCAAGCCTGAATCTGCGTTGCTATAGATTCAGAAGCTGAAAACGCAGTGGCATCAAGGGTTAGAGCCACATTTGTTGATGTGGTGGCAAAGATTGCGGCGTCAAACAGCTGTCCCTGCACGCGCCATTGCGTGCCCTGGGCCAGCACTGAATTGACCCGCGTCTCCAGCGCCACGTGGCCGCCATGCTGCACCAGCCAGCGCGCCGCCGCCTCGGGGAACAGCGCACCCAGGTCGACACGGGGCAGCAGCAGATTTGAGCCCCCCGACACACCAAACAGCGCATCGCCCAGCACCCGCAAAAACACCTGGGCACTGGCCCGGGCTGGCGGTGTGTTCAGGGCCGACACGCACAGCGGCTCAATCAGCTCAGTCAGCACCCGCGCCGGCAGGCCCTGGCACAACGCGGCCACGCTTAGGTTGGCATCACATTGAAAACTGTCTTTGCGCCATTGATTGGCGGCTTTGAGCAGGGCGGTTTTATCTGCCTGCTGCCAGCCACGCGCGCCCAGCACGCCCACAAGCAAATTAAATGGCGCCGGCAGCCTGGGCAGTCGCAACCCGCTGCCATCGGCAAAACGAAGTGTCATGGGCAAGCGCAGCAAAGTGGTTTTGGGGTTGACGCCCACCAATAGCATCAAGCGCAGGCTCTCGGTGTAGGCGCCAATCAATATATGCTGGCCGTTGTCAACGGTGATCGGCTGACCGTTGCACATCACCCCTGGCAAGGCCCGCGCCCGCCCGCCGGTTTGGCGGCTGGCCTCAAACACCGTCACCGCGTGCCCCGCCCGAGTGGCCTCCACCGCCGCCGCCATGCCTGCCCAGCCGGCGCCAATGACTGCCACATCCATTCTCCGGGCACCCAAGCTCAGAGCCGTCCCAAAGCTTGGACCTTCCAGGCCAGCCAAAGTTTGCGCAACGGGGTCAGGCTGATGCGTTGGTGCAGGACCTTGAACTGGTCGTGTTCGATCTCGCGCAGCAGTGCACGGTAAATGCTGGCCATCATCAGGCCAGGTTTTTGGGCGCGCCGGTCGGCTGCGGGCAGCAGGGCCAGGGCTTCGTCGTACAAACCTTGGGCGCGCCGGGCCTGAAACTGCATCAAGGCGGTGAAACGTGGCGAATAGCTGCGCTGCAAAATATCTTGTGCCTTCACCTCAAACTGCTGCAGCTCGTTCACCGGCAGGTAGATGCGGCCACGTTGCGCGTCTTCGCCCACGTCGCGGATGATGTTGGTCAGCTGCAGCGCCTGGCCCAGTTTGTGGGCGTAGGCGGTGGTCTGCGGCTGCGTCTGGCCAAAAATGTTGGCCGCTACTTCGCCCACCACGCCGGCCACCAAGTGGCAGTAGCGCTGCAGGCCGGGGTAGTCCAGGTAGCGGGTTTGCGCCAGGTCCATCTGGCAGCCTTCAATCACGGCTTGCAGGTGGCGCTGCTCGATGCCGTGGTCTGGCGCCAGCGGCAGCAGGGCCCGCATCACCGGGTGACTGGGGCTGCCGGCAAAGGCCTTGGCCACTTCAGTCTGCCACCACGCCAGCTTGGTGGCCGCCACACCCGCGTCCTGCGTGTCGTCCACGACGTCGTCCACCTCACGGCAAAAGGCATAAAAAGCGGTGATGGCCGCCCGCCGTGGCGGTGGCAGAAATAAGAAGGCGTAATAAAAACTGCTGCCCGAGGCGGCGGCCTTCTGCTGGACGTACTGCTCTGGGCTCATGACCTAATTGTTACATCCACAGGGTGTTACATCCACAGCGCGCGCCAGCCCATCAGGGCCAGGTCGCGCCGGCGCAGGGTGGGGCGGGTCTGCAGCGTGGCAAATTTCAGCGCCTCTATGCGGTCCAGAATGCGCAGGCCACCTTGCACCACCAGCCGCAACTCCCAGCCGGCCCGCCCTGGAATACGGTGCACCAGTTCAGAGCCTTTTAGCATGCCAGCCCTTGCTGCTGCTGTTTGTTCCGCTATTAAATTAGTAGTGTTCTGGGTGGATTGGCGTGCCAGCAGCTCGGCCTGTGTCACGCCGTGGCGGTCGCAGTCGGTCTGCGGCAGGTAGAAGCGTCCGCGCGGCAGGTCCACGCTCAGGTCTTGCCAAAAATTGATCAGTTGCAGTGCGGTGCAAATCTGGTCGCTCTGCTGCAGCGCCTGCGCATCGGTCACGCCATACAGGTGCAGCAGCAGCCGGCCAACCGGGTTGGCCGACCGGGCGCAGTAGGCCAGCAGCTCGGCTTGGTCGGCATAGCCGGCGCCGTCGCGGGTTTTTTCCACATCCTGCACAAAAGCGTCGAGCAGGTCATGCAGCAGCTGGGTTGGCAATTGATGGGTCCTGATCACCTGCTGCAGCGGCGCAAACACCCAAGCCCAGGCTTGGTCTGGTGCCACGGGTTGCCCGCCCGATGCAGCCCTCAGCGCCTGGCGGTAGGCGGTCAGCGCCTGTAGCCGTTCGGCCGGGCTTGCCTCTCCCTCGTCGGCCAGATCATCGGCGGTGCGGGCAAAGTGGTAGATCGCGCCAATGGGCGCCCGCAGCCGTGCTGGGCAGAGCCAGGACGCGACCGGAAAATTCTCGTAATGGGTGATGGGGGGAGCAGATGAGGCAGCGGCGGACATCGCCGGATTTTGCCCTCAGATTCGCCCCAAGATTTGCCCTCAAACTTGACAGGCATTGGCTTTTCAACTAAATTACTAACCCTCTGGTCAGTAGATTGCTGTCTGACCTGTCTGTCAACCCATCGTCGTCCTGTCTGACCATGCCCAACTTGTCTATCCGAAGCGCAGCCGCCCTGTTCTGCGCCACCCTGTTTCTGGCTGCTTGCTCCCGTCCAGCGCCCACCGAAGAGCCCGTGCGCTCGGTCAAACTCGTTACCGTGAGTTTGGGCAATATGGGCTCCAGTGCCGAATTTGCCGGTGAAGTAAGGGCCCGGGTCGAGTCTCGCCTGGGTTTTCGGGTGGCCGGCAAACTGGTGCGCCGGCAGGCTGAGCCGGGCCAGCGCGTGCGCGCTGGTGATGTGCTGGCCCAACTGGACCCGCAGGATTACCAGCTCGCCGCAGATGCCGCGCGTGCTCAGGTGAACGCGGCCGCCACCAACCGTGACCTGGCGGCGGCCGATTTCAAGCGTTTCAAAGACCTGCGTGAGCAAAATTTCATCAGCAGCGCCGAACTAGACCGCCGCGAGACCAGCCTCAAGGCAGCGCAGGCCCAACTCGAGCAGGCCCAGGCCCAGCTGGCAGGGCAGGGCAACCAGACCGCTTACACCCGGCTGCTGGCCGATGTGTCTGGCGTGGTCACAGCGGTAGAGGCCGAGGTCGGCCAGGTGGTGGCGGCCGGCACGCCGGTGCTGCGTATCGCCCAGGACGGGGCCCGGGACGTGGTGTTTGCCGTGCCCGAAGACAAGGTGCTGCAGATCAAAACCGGCTCCAGCGTCGAGGTGCGCGGCTGGTCGGGTGGCGCGGCTATCAAGGGCGTGATCCGGGAGGTGGCGGCCATGGCCGACCCGGTGACGCGCACTTTTGGCGTCAAGGTGGCCATCGACGCCCGCAGTGCGCCGCCCTTGGGCAGCACGGTGTCGGTCTTGCCGCAGGCCTTTGCCCGCAATGGCGCGCCGGTGATCAAGCTGCCCACCAGCGCCTTTCGCCAGGATGGGCAAACCTCGGCGGTCTGGGTGCTGGACAGCGCCAGCATGACGGTGCGGCTGCAGCCGGTGCAAATTGCCACCGCCGACGGCAACGAGGTCGTAGTCGCTGCCGGCTTGCAGCCCGGCATGCAGGTGGTGGTGGCCGGGGTGCACGTGCTGTCGCCCGGCCAGAAAGTCACGGTTTATAAAGAAAAACAGGCTGTAGCCCCCGTGGTTATTGGGCCTGTAGCTACACAAACAGTAGCAAGCCCAGCGTCGGCGCCGGCTGCCCCCAGCGCCGCCACCGCCGCCAGCGCCGCGAAGTGAGGCTGTGATGACCCAGCCCAACAAGCCCGAGCGCTTTAATCTCTCCAAATGGGCGCTGGACCACGGCGCACTCACCCGCTACCTGATGCTGGTGCTGATGGTGCTTGGCCTGGCCGCTTATTTTCAGCTGGGCCAGGACGAAGACCCGCCTTTCACTTTCCGCATCATGGTGGTGCGGGCGATGTGGCCGGGGGCCACGGCGCAGCAGATGGCCGAGCAGGTGACCGACAAGATCGAGCGCACCCTGCAGGAGGTGCCTTACGCAGACAAGATCCGAAGCTACTCCAAGCCGGGCGAGACCACCATTCTGTTCCAGCTGAAGGACTCCACCAAGGCCTCCGAGGTGGCCAACCTGTGGTACTTGGTGCGCAAAAAGGTGGGCGACATGCGCCAGACCCTGCCGGCCGGCGTGCAGGGCCCGTTCTTTAATGACGAGTTTGGCGATGTTTATGGCGTGATTTACGCGCTGGAGGCCGACGGCTTCAGCCTGGCTGAGAGCAAAGCCTTTGCCGACGACATACGCCAGCAGCTGCTGCGTGTGCCCGATGTGAACAAGGTGGAGCTGTTTGGCGTGCAGGACGAAAAGCTCTACATCGAGATCTCGCAGCGCCGGCTGGCCCAGCTCGGGCTGGACATGAACCAGGTGCTGGCGCAACTCGGCCAACAAAACGCGGTGGAGAGCGCCGGCACCCTGCAGGCGCCGCTGGATGTGCTGCAGGTGCGGGTGGCGGGGCAGTTCACCGCGGTGGACCAGTTGGCCGCCATGCCTATCCGGGGCAGCTCGGGCAACCAGATGCGTCTGGGTGACATTGCCGAGATTCGGCGCGACTATGTGGACCCGGCCAGCGTCAAGGTGCGCCACCAAGGCCGCCAGGTGATTGCGGTGGGGGTGTCGATGACCAAGGGCGGCGACATCATTGCGCTGGGTCAGGCGTTGGAGGCCGCCACTGCGCGCATCGGTGCCCGGTTGCCAGCCGGAGTCCGCTTGGTCAACGTGCAAGACCAGCCCAATGCGGTCACCAAGTCGGTCAACGAGTTTGTCTCAGTGTTGATCGAGGCCATTGTGATCGTGTTGGCGGTCAGCTTTGTCAGCCTGGGCCTGCACAAACGCAGCGGCGCCCAGCCCTGGTTCAAACGCTATTACCTGGATATGCGGCCGGGCTTGGTGGTGGGCATCACCATCCCGCTGGTGCTGGCGCTGACATTTTTGGGCATGTACTACTGGGGTATCGGCCTGCACAAGATTTCGCTTGGCTCGCTCATCATCGGGCTGGGGCTGCTGGTGGATGACGCCATCATTGCGGTGGAGATGATGGTGCGCAAGTTGGAGGAGGGCTACGACAAGGTGCGCGCCGCCACCTTTGCCTATGAGATCACCGCCATGCCCATGCTGACCGGCACGCTGATCACCGCCGTTGGGTTTTTGCCCATCGGCATCGCCAAGTCGGTCACCGGCGAGTACACCTTTGCCATCTTTGGTGTGACGGTGCTGGCGCTGGTGCTGAGCTGGCTGGTCTCGGTCTATTTCGTGCCCTACCTGGGCACCGTGCTGCTCAAGGTCAAGCCGCACACGCCGGGCGAGCCGCACGAGTCTTACGACACCGCGTTTTACCGTGGCTTTCGCCGCGCCGTGGACTGGTGCGTGACGCACCGCTGGATCACCATCGGCTTGATGCTGCTCACCTTTGCGCTGGGGCTGGCAGGCATGGGCCGGGTGCAGCAGCAGTTTTTCCCTGATTCCAGCCGGCCCGAGGTGCTGCTGGATGCCTGGCTGCCGGAGGGCAGCTCGCTGGCCTTGAATGAGGAGATTGCCCTGCGCATTGAGGCGCGGCTGATGAAGGAGCCCGGTGTCACCAGTGTCAGCACTTGGGTGGGCTCGGGCGTGCCGCGTTTCTACCTGCCTTTGGACAACATCTTTCCGCAGAGCAATGTGTCGCAATTCATCATCCTGCCCAAGGACCTGAAAACCCGGGAGACGGTACGCGTTGCGCTGCCGGCTCTGATGGCGCAAGAGTTTCCCGAGGTACGCACGCGCGTCAAAATTTTGCCCAACGGCCCGCCCGTGGCCTACCCGGTGCAGTTCCGGGTGCTGGGTGCCGAGCCGGCGGTGCTGCGCCAGCGTGCCGACGAGGTCAAGGCCCTGCTGCGCGACAACGCCAACATGCGCGGTGTGAACGACAACTGGAACGAATTCGTCAAGGTGCTGCGCTTGGATGTGGACCAGGCCAAGGCGCGCGCGCTGGGCGTGAGCAGCCAGTCGATCGCCCAGGCCTCCAAGGTGCTGCTGGCCGGCAGCACCGTGGGCCAGTTCCGCGAGGGCGACAAATTGATCGACATCGTGCTGCGCCAGCCGCCTGACGAGCGCCAGGCCATCACCGACATCGCCAATGCCTACCTCGCCACGGCCAGCGGCAAGTCCATTCCGCTGACGCAAATTGCCCGGCCCACCTTTGCCTGGGAGCCCGGCGTGATGTGGCGTGACAACCGCGACTACGCCATCACGGTGCAGGGCGACATTGTGGAGGGGCTGCAAGGCGCCACCGTCACCGCCCAGCTGCTGCCGGCGCTGCGCAAGCTCGAAGCTGCTTGGGCCGCGCAGGGGCAGGGGGGCTACCGCATCGAGGTGGCGGGCGCGGTGGAGGAGAGCAGCAAGGGCTCGGCCTCGATCGCCGCCGGTGTGCCCATCATGCTGTTCATCACCTTCACCCTGCTCATGCTGCAATTGCACAGCTTCAGCCGGGCCATGCTGGTGTTTTTGACCGGGCCGCTCGGCATCTTCGGCGTGGCTTCGGCCTTGCTGCTGACAGGCCGACCGTTTGGCTTTGTGGCCTTGCTGGGGGTGATTGCGCTGATGGGCATGATCCAGCGCAACTCGGTGATCCTGATCGACCAGATCGAGCAGGACCGCGCCAACGGCGTGCCGGCCTGGGACGCCATCGTCGAGTCGGCGGTACGCCGTCTGCGCCCCATTGTGCTGACCGCCGCCGCCGCCGTGCTGGCCATGATCCCGCTCTCGCGCTCGGTGTTCTGGGGCCCCATGGCAACCGCGATCATGGGCGGTCTGGTGGTCGCCACGGTGCTCACGCTGCTGGCGCTGCCAGCCATGTACGCGGCTTGGTTCCGGGTCAAGCGGGAGACGGCGGCGGCAGGTTAAACTCCACGACTCACCGATTTTCCGGGGGTGGTTTGACAGGCCGCCCCTTTTGTTTTTTGCGCGGGTGGCGAAATTGGTAGACGCACCAGGTTTAGGTCCTGACGTCCGCAAGGATGTGCGGGTTCGAGTCCCGCCCCGCGCACCACGTACATTTTTGGAGAAGCTTGATGGCTGTTACCGTAGAAACCCTGGAAAAACTTGAGCGCAAGATCACCCTGAGCTTGCCCCTTGGCAGCATCCAGTCCGAAGTTGAAACCCGTCTGAAGAAGATGGCCCGCACCGTCAAGATGGATGGCTTTCGCCCCGGTAAAGTGCCCATGAATGTGGTGGCCCAGCGTTATGGTTACTCGGTCCATTACGAAGTCATGAATGACAGGGTTGGCCAGGCCTTCTCTGACGCTGCCAACGAAGCCAAACTGCGTGTCGCTGGCCAGCCCCGCATCACAGAAAAAGAAGGCGCGCCAGAGGGCGAGCTGACCTTTGACGCGGTGTTCGAGGTATTCCCAGACGTCCTCATTGGCGACCTGAGCGGCGCTGCGGTGGAAAAAATCAGCGCCGAGGTGGATGACAGCGCTATCGACAAAACGCTGGAGATCCTGCGCAAGCAGCGCCGCTCCTTTGCCCAGCGCGCGCAAGACGCCGCAGCCCAAACCGGCGACCGCGCCACCGTTGACTTTGAAGGCAAGATCGATGGTGAGCCCTTTGAGGGCGGTAAGGCCGAAGACTTCCAGTTCATCCTGGGTGACGGCCAGATGCTCAAGGAGTTCGAGGACGCCACCAGCGGCATGCAGCTCGGCCAGAGCAAGACCTTCCAGTTGGCCTTCCCGGCTGACTACCATGGCAAAGACGTGGCCGGCAAAACGGCTGATTTCATGGTCACGGTCAAGAAGATCGAAGCCGCGCACCTGCCCGAGGTGAACGAGGCACTGGCCCGCTCGCTCGGCATCGCCGACGCCACGATCGAAGGCCTGCGCGCCGATATCCGCAAAAACCTGGAGCGCGAGGTCAAGTTCCGCCTGCTGTCGCGCAACAAGCAAGCCGTCATGGACGCGCTAATGGCCAAGGCCGAGCTTGATCTGCCCAACGCCAGTGTTCAGTCCGAGATCGGCCGCCTGATGGAAGGCGCCCGCGCCGACCTGAAGAAGCGCGGTATCAAGGACGCCGACAAAGCCCCCATCCCGGACGATGTGTTCCGCCCACAGGCCGAACGCCGTGTGCGCCTGGGCCTGGTGGTGGCCGAGTTGGTGCGTGCCAACAGCCTGCAGGCCCGGCCCGAGCAGCTCAAGGCCCATATTGAAGAGCTGGCAAGCAGCTATGAAAAACCGGCTGAGGTGCTGCGCTGGTACTACGGTGACAACCAGCGCATGGCTGAAGTCGAATCCATGGTGATTGAAAACAACGTCACCGAGTTTGTGCTGAGCAAGGCGCAAGTCACAGAAAAGAGCGTTTCTTTTGACGAGCTGATGGCCCAGAACTGAGCCGGCTCGCCCTTCTTTTTTTCGGTACATTAAGGCCTTCTGGGAGTCAACATGAACGTGCGCTATGGTGGAATGGAAACGCAGGGCCTGGGCATGGTGCCCATGGTCATTGAGCAGTCGGGCCGAGGTGAGCGGTCTTACGACATTTACTCGCGCCTGCTCAAGGAACGGGTCATATTCCTGGTGGGCCCGGTCAATGACCAAACCGCCAACTTGGTGGTCGCGCAGCTTTTGTTTCTGGAGAGCGAAAACCCTGACAAGGACATCTCCTTCTACATCAATTCGCCCGGCGGCTCGGTCAGTGCTGGCATGGCGGTCTTTGACACCATGAACTTCATCAAGCCCGATGTGTCCACGCTGTGCGTCGGCATGGCGGCCAGCATGGGCGCGTTTTTGCTGGCAGCCGGTGCCAAGGGCAAGCGTTTTTCGCTTCCTAACTCCAAGGTCATGATCCACCAGCCTTCTGGCGGCAGCCAGGGGCAGGCCACCGAGATCGAGATCCAGGCCCGCGAGATTCTGAAAACCCGCGAGCAGCTCAACAAAATCTTGGCTGAGCGCACCGGTCAGCCGCTGGACCGTATTGAGCGCGACACCGAACGCGACTACTACATGTCGGCAGAAGAATCCCGCGAGTACGGCCTGATCGATCAGGTCATCTCCAAGAGGGCCTGACCCCCATGGCGGAGAAAAAAGGCGCTGCGGGTGAAAAAACCCTTTACTGCTCCTTTTGCGGCAAGAGCCAGCATGAGGTCAAGAAGCTGATTGCTGGCCCCTCGGTGTTTGTCTGCGACGAATGCATCGAGCTGTGTAACGAGATCATTCGTGACGAACTGCCAGCCACCACAGAGGCCCGCGGCGGCGGCAATGAGCTGCCGACACCGGCCGAAATAAAGTCAAATCTTGACAATTACGTGATCGGGCAGGAGCCGGCCAAGCGCACGCTGGCGGTGGCGGTATACAACCACTACAAGCGCCTGCGGCACAAAGAAAAGGCCAAAAAAGACGATGTGGAGCTGGCCAAAAGCAATATCTTGCTCATTGGTCCCACGGGTTCGGGGAAGACCCTGCTGGCGCAAACCCTGGCCCGCATGCTGGACGTGCCCTTTGTCATGGCCGACGCCACCACCCTGACCGAAGGCGGTTACGTGGGCGAGGACGTGGAAAACATCGTGCTCAAGTTGCTGCAAAGCTGTAATTACGAGGTGGAGCGGGCCCAGCGCGGCATCGTCTACATCGACGAGATCGACAAAATTTCCCGCAAGTCCGACAACCCATCCATCACCCGCGATGTGTCCGGT
>CALPLW020000080.1 GCA_943324505.2 Comamonas sp. lk | reverse complement strand
CCGCCCATTCCTGCCAAACGCTATTTCACCATTGGTGAAGTCGGAGACCTGTGCGGTGTGAAACCGCATGTGCTGCGATATTGGGAGCAGGAGTTTACGCAGTTACGGCCCATGAAGCGGCGTGGCAACCGCCGCTATTACCAGCATCATGAGGTGTTGATGATTCGGCGCATCCGTGACCTGCTCTACGACCAAGGGTTCACCATCAGTGGCGCGCGCAACAGGATGCAGGAAATCATCCAGTCCGAAAGAGATAAAAAGCGCAACGGCGAAGTGTTGCTCGACGGTGTTGAAGAATTCGATGCCATGGATAGCCGACTGCCTGGGCATGACGAGTTGGGTCCCGGTACTCTTGGGCACCCCATCGCCAGCGCCGCCGATCAAATGGTCTCATTGAGGCGTGAGCTGTTTGAAATTCGTGATTTGCTCTCACTCGCCTACTAGTCGGGTCTCGTTGGTTTTTGCCCGGTTAGGCCAGGCAGACCAGTTATAATTTCGGGCTTGATCGGTGTGTGGCGCAGCCTGGTAGCGCACTTGCATGGGGTGCAAGGGGTCGAAGGTTCGAATCCTTTCACACCGACCATATGAATCAAGGACTTAGCTTCGAAAGGGCTAAGTCCTTTCTTCTTTCTGACCCTTGTGCCCGCCACCCCCCAAGAAAGCCTTCATGCCCCAACCGGTTAACCAGCCCCTGTCACGCCGTCGAGAATTATGGCTGTTGTTCACCCTTGCCGGGATCCAGTTCACCAATATTCTGGATTTCATGATCATGATGCCGCTGGGCCCCCAGTTCACCCGCATCTTTGCCATCAGCGATGCCAGCTTTGGCTTGCTGGTCTCGGCCTACACCCTGGCCGCTGGCGTCTCAGGCCTGTTGGCGGTCACCTACCTGGACAAATTTGACCGCAAGAAATTATTGCTGGTGCTCTATGCCTTGTTTGGTTTGGCTACTTTGGCCTGTGGGCTGGCGCCCGATTACCCGACCTTGATGGCGGCGCGGGTTCTAGCCGGTATTTTCGGTGGGGTGCTGTCGGCGCTGGCACAAACGGTGGTGGCGGACGTGATTCCGTTTGAACGGCGTGGCCGCGCCATGAGCATTGTGATGACCTCATTCTCTGTGGCCACTGTTGCCGGCGTGCCGACCGGTCTGTTTCTGGCGGCGCACCTGAGCTGGCATGCACCGTTTTTTGGCATTGCCGGACTGGTTGGCCTGTTGTGTGGGCTGGCCTTCGTGACCCTGCCACCGCTCAATGCGCACCTGCAAGTAGCCCATCGGCCGTCGGCTTTTGCTGCCATTCGGCAGGTCCTCCAGGACCGCAACCATCTCAAGGCGTTCGCCTTCTCTGCCTTGCTGATGTTTGCCGGGTTCACGGTGATCCCTTTCATCACCATCTACCTCCAAACCAACGTTGGCTGGCGCTCTGACCAGGTGTTCTACGTCTACTTGTGCGGCGGCATTGCAACCTTGTTCAGTGCCCGGCTGATTGGCGTCTTGACTGACCGGCGCGGCAAGGTTGCTTTGTTTCGTGTGATGGCAGTGCTGGTGATCGTGCCCATGGTTGCAACCACATTGACGGAGGGTCTGCCCATGTGGGCAGTCTTGATCGTGTCTACTCTGTTTTTCACTTGCATGAGCGGTCGCATGATTCCCGGCATGGCCATCATTGCTTCTTGCGCCAACCCGGCACTGCGCGGCACCTTCATGGCGCTCAATTCGTCGGTGCAGTCAGGTGCCATGGGGGTTGCGGCCTTTATTGGCGGCAGCCTGATCAGTCGGGATGCCAATCATCTGGTGCAGAACTACTGGATGGCTGGCCTGGTAGGGGCTTGTGCCAGCCTGGCAGCTATGGCGTTAGCGGGTCGTCTGGACATGCACCAGCGCCCCGCGCAGTGAATCAGAACGCATAAAAAGGGCCAGTTCCTGCTGGCGATGTTTCGTTCTCGATGCCCAGAAACACGCGACGGCCATAGAAAAATGGCAATCCCCAACCAAAACCTCGAGAGTCGCCCAAGGTTCCAGCCAGCGTGGGCAGTACGGCCTTCGCAGGGCTGGTAAACAGCGCCATCGCATTGTCCACAGCAAAGTTGACGGGTAGCGTCGCGCCATTGGCGCCGATCAGGGATACCGATCTATTGAGGCGGGTAGGCGGACAGTAAAAACGAATCGGCTCGTTGCCTGAGCAGGATGGGATAGATGTGTCGTCAAAGAAAAGCGCGTTGGAGCCGGTGTCAAGAAAGCTGTTGGTCAACGGCTGACCCGACAGCACGGTGGTGATCCGACCAGTGATGCTGGTGCTAAGGAGGCTGACTGGGACATCCTGGTTGTTGGCCTGAGTGCCAATACCAAAAACCAGAGTGCCGTTGAGCCCGACGGCGCCAGATGGGTCAACCGGGGGCAGGTTCAACACAAAGCCGTTGTTATCGCCGCTGAAGCGGGGAACCGGGTTGCTGACTTGCTGGATCAGGCTAGCCACAGAAGCCTGTGCCGCCGTACAACTGGCCGTGGTGCAGCGAAAGTAGTACCCGTTATGCGGGTTGGTCACACAGTTTGAGCCGCAATCCTGTTTGAAGAGGCTGAGACCCAGCACCCCGTTAGCCCCCAGGCTGGCGACCGAGTTGAGCGGCAGCCCTGTCGCACAGTTCGCACTCAGGGCCGCCGTAGCCGGGTCACCGATCAGTTGTGTCGGGAGGGTGCTGGCCGTTTTGCCACCCAGCTTCAGGTCGAACCCTGCAATCGGACCCCAGGCAAAGCTGGTGTCTACGAACTGGATGCAGTTCAGCAAAGGAAATCCCTGCGCACTCAACTGAAGGTTAAGTTTGAGGTCAGGGCGGATCACCGATGCCAAAAGGCGCAAGCCGGTGGAGCCGGTGTCCACCAGCACATGGTTAATGGTCTGGCATTGGCTGCTGCTGCCGGGCTCACAGATGGTGACGCTGGTGTAGAGCCGGTTGACGCTGTTACCGGTCGGGCCCCGGTCGACGGTGACGGCGATGGCATTGTTGCCGGCTGGCACCTCCACCGTCGGTAGGTTAGCTGGTACGCTACTGCCGCCGCCACAGGCTGCGATCCAGACTGACAGCAGTGTGACGGTAATCCATTGAACAAAGTTCTTAACCGAGCAATTCATGGATATTGACGCCGACGGGCACCAAGGCCGGGACATACGCATGGCCAGAAAAGTGGCCCATGCGCCCGCTGGAGCGCAAGACCAAGCCTTGCTGTGCCATGTTGACGGGTCCGCCGCGCAGGCCTGTTTGGCGGGATGCTTCGATGTGGCGATTGAAAATGTGGATGTAGTCTCCCAGAATGGACCTCAGGTCGGGCAGCACCGGGCCGCGCCAGCTCACAGCAAAGACCCGTCCGGCGGGCGTTACAAATTCTTGCACCTGAGTTCCGTTGTCGAGCAAGCTTTGAATGATGGTGTAAGCGGTATTGACACTGCTTGGGGCGTCTACCGGGGTTGCGGGCGCTGCCCCCAGCGTCGCTAGGCCGGTACGGCCGACAGACGCAAATACCAGTGCGATCAGCAGCCTGCGCCAGGGTAAGCGCGGAATGGTTGGGGGTTGGGCTGTCGTATTCACAGGCGCAAATATAGCCTGCCGAAGCCGTCTTGATCGTGCCGCGCGTCTTGCAAGTTGCACCCGTAACGGCCTCGTCAGCGTTTGTCGATGTGATTGGCGGTGTAATAGCGGCATGCACATCAAACCCTTGCCCAGCCTGGACGTCTGCCTTGACCCCGCATGAGTTGACCCAGGCGTCTCTTGTCGCTTTTGAGCAGGTGCTGTCCGGCACGGCGGGTTTTCGCTTGCGCCCGGGCCAGCAGGCCATGGCCCAGCGAATTGCCAGCGCCATGGGCGCCGTCACTCTGGGTGAGCACCCTGACCCGGTTCGGGCGGTCAGTGTGATCCAGGCCGGCACCGGCGTTGGCAAGTCGGCCGCCTACGGGTCCACCATGGTGGCGCTGGCGCTGGCGCTCAAGACCCGACTGGTCATCTCCACGGCCACGGTGGCTTTGCAGGAGCAATTGATGACCAAAGACCTGCCCGCTCTGGCGGCAGTGCTGCAGACCCCATTTGTATTTGCGCTGGCCAAGGGCCGTGGCCGCTATGTGTGCAAGTTCAAGCTCGACCGCGTCAGCGGTGGCGCCACTGAGGGCGCAGAGGACGAGTTGTTCGGCCCAGACGACGATACCCCCCCGCCAACCGCTGCTTTTGGCCACCAACTCCGGGGTGATGACCCTCAGGCGCGACGTGACGCGCTGTACACAACCCTGGCCATCGCATTGGCGGGCGGGCACTGGGACGGCGACCGGGACAATTTGCCTGAGCAACCCGAAGCCCAGGACTGGGCCACCGTGGCCGCCGAGCGTCACACCTGTACGGCCCGTCACTGCCCGCGCTACCGGGACTGCAGTTACTACCAGGCACGCAGCCGCTTGGCGGAGGCACAAGTGATCGTGGCCAACCACGACCTGGTGTTGGCCTCGGTTGGCATGAAGACCCTGCCCGAACTCGACAACTGCTTGTTGGTCTTTGATGAAGGCCATCACTTGCCGGCGGTGGCCTTGCGCCAGTTTTCCAGCGCCATGGACCTGTCTAACCTGCGCTGGCTCGACAAGCTGCCCAGGGCCCTGCGCGAAGTCAGCGGCAAGATTCAGATGGTGCTGGCGCAAGACGTCGACACACTGGCGCAGCAACTCAAAAGTGCATTGAATGACCTGGCTCGGCTGTTGATGGATCGCCTGAGCGCTGAATCAGCCGGGTACAACAGCCTGCACCGGCTGCGGCATGGTGCCTTGCCACCCGAATTACAGGCGCCCCTGGCTTTGGTGCAAGGCCATGCCGCTGGCTTATCCGCCGCGCTGGAGGAACTTGCCAGCGAGTTGAAACGCCTGGTTCGCGAAGATCCTTCCCAGGCGCTGGGCTGTGCTTTGATGTATGCCCGGCTGGGCCAGTTGGCGCCGCGCCTGCTTGCAGTTGCCCATACCAGCAGCCTGCTGCTGACCCACAGTGATCCACCGCTGGCCAAGTGGTTCGAGGCCGACACCAGCTCAGGCCTGGTGGTGGTGAGCGCCCATGCCTGTCCAATTGTGCCGGGCGATCTGCTGCGCCAGCACCTGTGGCGGCAAGTACGGGCAGCGGTGGTCACCTCAGCCACCTTGACCAGCTGCGGGAGCTTTGATTATTTTTTGCAGGAGGCTGGCTTGGATGGTCAAGCTCAGGTCACAACGCTGGCGGTGGCCAGCCCCTTCGATTACCAGACCCAGGGCCGGTTGGTGGTGGTGGAAACGGCCGCCGACCCGCGCGACGCCCCCGCCTACACCCGTGCCATGGTGGCTGAGCTGATGAAGGACTTGCGACAAGTCAGCCATGGCGCGTTGGCGCTTTTTACCTCCAGGCTGCAGATGAGGGCGGCGATCGATGCGCTGGATGCGCCCTTGCTGACCTGCGTTCTGGTTCAGGGCCAGCTGTCCCGCAGCCGCCTGCTGGCGGCACATCAGGCCCGTATCGAAGCCGGTCAAGCCTCCATTATTTTTGGCCTGCAGTCGTTTGGTGAAGGCCTGGACCTTCCAGGGCGACTGTGCGAAACCGTGTTTATCGCCAAGCTGCCTTTCAGTCCCCCGGCTGACCCGGTGGAAGAGGCTCGGGCCGAGTGGCTGAAAACGCTTGGGCGTGATCCCTTTGCCGAGTTGGTGGTGCCGGCGACCGGTGTTCGCCTGCTGCAGTGGACTGGCCGCGCCATTCGCACCGAGGAAGACCGGGCCACGGTGGTCTGCTATGACCGGCGCCTGCTGCAACAGGGTTATGGCCAGCGCATGCTAAGCGGCCTGCCGCCATACGCTTTATCGCGCCGCAGTGCACCGACTCAAGCCTGAAGGTTGAAGTCGATCTTTGAAACACTTCAGCAATCCGAGCGCTTCAAAATGGCACCTTAGCCGCCATCGACCACGACTTGCGATCGGTGGGAGGACAGCGGCTGATTCACGGCAGGGCTGGCCAGGTCAACAAGGTTAATCCAGCTCGCGCCGGCGCCGCCAAGTGCTTGAGCAGCAGGCGGTAGGTGTCCAGGTCAAAAGCCAGGCTGCTGCGGCTCGTCTTGCCGTTGCCAGCAGCCAGAGCTTCTGCCAAACTGTCGTCGTCGTACACCGTGGCCAGGTGGCACCACTGGTCAAACAGGTGGATCTCCGTGCGGCCGCGCGCCGTGTCGACCTCTCGCAGGCCGATCGGCCCGGCATAGGGCCAGATCCGCAGCTTTTGCTCGGCAAGCGCCAGTTCCAGTCGCAGCCGGTGCCGTTCGGGTTTTTCCTCGCCGCAACAGACGCCCTTGCAGCGACCCACTTGATGGGCAAAACAGCGGCCTTGGCCAGATTCCAAGCCCAGCGCCTGCGGGCACAGGCCATGCGCGTCGGCCAGTTCGCGCAGCGCGTCCTGGGCCTGCCGGCGCGAGCGGTACACGCCGTACAGACGGCCAAATTGCGTTGGTTCAAAGTCGGCACCGCTGACCAGCGTTGTCAGCGGCCGCACCTTGGGGTTGTCATCCAGGCGCCAGGCGCACAGGGCCCGCTCGCGGCGCAGCTGCCGGTTGTGAATCGGCTGCATGTCCTTGACCAAGCGGGCCTCGAGCAGCAGGGCGCCGAGCTCACCCGCTGTTTCACGCCATTCGACGCGGCGTATCTCCTGCGCCATGCGCATCTCACGTGGTTGGCGGCTCGCGGCCTGAAAATGAGACATCACCCGGCTGCGTATCGTCACGCTTTTGCCAATGTAGAGCGGCAATGGTCCCTCGCCATAAAACAAGTACACGCCCGGCCCCTCCGGGATGTCAGTGATCCGGGTGTCGAGTTGGGGCGGCAGGGCGGCACTGCCTTGCAAGAGGGTTTGTGCCTGATGGCGCAGGGCATCAGCGCCCAACTCGGCCTCAGCCAGGTGGAGCCAGGCCAGCACCATGTCCACATCGCCCATCGCCCTGTGCCGGGCCTGGGTCTGCAGGCCGTGCCGCTGCATGATGGCATCGAGCCCATGGCTGCGGTGCTGCGGGTACAGCAGGCGTGACAGTCGCACGGTACACAGCGTCCGGGTTTTCAGGGTGATGTCGGCGCGGGCAAACTCATGGAGTAAAAAACCGTGGTCGAAGCGCACGTTGTGTGCCACCAGCACGGCGCCCTCCAGCAAGGCCAGCAGGGTGTTGGCTACCTGGTCAAAGCCCGGGGCATCGGCCACCATGGCGTCGCTGATGCCGGTCAGACTCTGGATGAAGGGTGGAATTCGGCCGCCTGGGTGCACCAGGGTGCTCCAGCGGGCTACTTCCTGACCGCCCTCCATGCGCACGGCCGCAATTTCAGTGATGCGGTCGCGCACCGGATTGCCACCGGTGGTTTCCAGGTCAAGCAGCAGGTAACAGGGCAGCATCGTGCGCGCCGGCGGCAAGCCGTGCAGCCAATCAGTTGATGTCGATGGCGTGGATCGAGAAGCTGCCGGCCCGCCGATCGGCAAAGTAATGCTCCAGCGTTTCCTTCACGGTGCGGAAGGCGATCTCCTCCCAGGGGATCTCATCCTCGGCGAACAGCCGGGCCTCGATCGTTTCAAAACCGGGGTTAAAGCGGTCGCTCAGCAGGCGTGCCCGGTAAAACAGGTGCACCTGCCCCACGCGCGCCACGTTCACCAGAGAGAACAGGCCTTCCAGCTCAAATTCAGCGCCAGATTCTTCTACGGTTTCGCGGGCCGCGCCTTCAGCCACCGTCTCATTGAGTTCCATGAAGCCGGCTGGCAGTGTCCACTTGCCCCAGCGAGGCTCAATGTTTCGCTTGCACAGCAGCACCTTGTCACCCCAGGCCGGCACGGTACCGACGACATTGAGCGGGTTCTCGTAATGCACGGTGGTGCAGGCGGTGCAAATCGCACGCTCCTTGGTGTCGCCATCGTCCGGAATGCGATACACCACGCTGGTGCCGCATTTGCGGCAGTGCTTGATCGGTTCGCGCAGCATACCCGCCCAGGCTCAGCGCACCTGCAGCGTGATCGGCGTCAAGCCGCTCACCGTACCATGCAACGTGTCACCGGCCACCACGGCGGCCACGCCTTCGGGGGTGCCGGTGTAAATCAGGTCGCCGGGCTGCAATTCCCACGCGGCCGACAGGTGCTCAATGGTTTCGGCAATGTTCCAGATCAGCTTGCTGACCTGGCTTCGCTGGCGGTCCTGGCCGTTCACCTGCAGCGCAATCTCTGCGGCAGTCACGTCGCCGGCCTGGGCCGCCGGGGTGATGGGGCCGATCGGAGCTGAGTGGTCAAAGGCCTTGCCGATGCACCAGGGGCGACCCTGCTTCTTCATCTCGTTCTGCAGGTCGCGCCGTGTCATGTCCAGGCCCACTGCGTAGCCAAAAATATGGCTGTGGGCGTCAGCGGCCTTGATGTTCTTGCCGCCGGTGCCGATCGCCACCACCAGCTCAATCTCATGGTGCAGGTTGGCGGTCAGCGTCGGGTAGGGCAGGGAGGCAGTCTGCCCTGGATTCACCACCACGACCGCATCCGTGGGTTTGAGAAAAAAGAAGGGCGGTTCACGACCCGTAAAGCCCATCTCCTTGGCGTGCTCTTCGTAGTTGCGGCCGACGCAGTAGATGCGGTGTACCGGGAAGCGGGCCTCTGTCCCGAGGACTGGCACGCTGATTTGTGGTGCGGGCGTAACGACAAAACTCATAAAAAACCTTTCAAGGGAGAATGCTGGACAGGCTCGGGTATGGGCTGAATACTGTGACTGGCAGCTTGCCTTGTCGGCAGCCCCGCTCAATCAGCCGGCCTCAGCTTGACCGGGTCACCAGCTCAAAATGCTCCACCACGGGTGGGCTGGCAAAAAAAGGGCCGACGATGGCGCGCCATTGGGCAAACGCCTCCGACTGGCGAAAGCCCACAGTGTGGTCTTCCAATGTGTTCCAGAAAATCTGCAGGATGTAACGCTCGGCGTTCTCCATACCACGGTTGACTTTGAAGCCGGCGAAACCCTTGGCATGGCTGATCACCGTGCGCAAGCCGCGCTCAATCGCTTCCTCAAAAGCAGCGTTTTGGCCGGGCGCGATCCGAATGTCGGCAAGTTCAAGAATCATCAAAGGTCTCCAGGCGATTAACAAGACTGCTTAGTCTAGCGCCTACCGCAGCAACCCTGTGCTGCCTGGCCACCAACCCTCAAGCACGACCAGTATCCCGTCATGCCCAGCCTGATCGGGCATCCATGGATTCCCGTTTCACGGGAATGACTGCCGAGCATTCCACGCGTTATCCTTGCGTGCATGAAGTTGCACAATTATTTCCGTTCCTCCGCTTCGTTCCGCGTGCGCATTGCGTTGGAGCTCAAAGGTCTGTCCTACCAGTACCGGCCCGTGCATCTGGCGCGTGGTGACCACAAAAAAGAGGCCTACGCCAGTCTGGTGCCTGACGCCCTGGTCCCGATGCTCGAGGTCGATGGCCTGCGCCTGTCGCAGTCCATGGCCATCATCGAGTACCTGGACGAGACCCGGCCCACCCCGCCGCTGTTGCCTGCCGATGCCGCTGGCCGCGCCCGGGTGCGGGCCTTGGCGCAGTCGATCGCCTGCGAAATCCACCCCGTCAACAACTTGCGGGTGCTGAAATACCTGAGCAAAACGCTGGCTTTGGACGAAGACCGCAAAAACACCTGGTACCGCCATTGGGTGCGCGAAGGCTTGGAAAGCTTTGAGCGCCAGTTGGCTCAAGGACCAGCGGGTCGGTATTGCTTCGGCGACTCGCCCACATTGGCCGACTGCTGCCTGGTGCCGCAGATTTTCAATGGCCGCCGGTTTGATACCAATCTGGATGGACTGCCTCGCACCATGGCGGCTTTTGACGCCTGCATGGCCCTGCCGGCCTTTGACAAGGCCCAGCCGGTCAACTGCCCGGACTATGAAGCCTGACGCTGACCAGCTATGAACCCAGATTGGTTGCAGCCACAGTGGCCCGCGCCGGTCCGGGTGCAGGCCCTCTGCACCAGCCGCAACGGTGGCAGCTCTAGCGGCACCTACGACAGCCTCAACCTGGGTGACCATGTTGGCGACGCGCCCGCAGCGGTGACCGCCAACCGGGCAACGTTGGCCAAGGCCTTGGGCGGGAGACCGGTTTTTTTGTCCCAGGTGCATGGTGATTCGGTAGCGTCGCTCAACCCGGGCAGTGCAGACGGCCAAGTGGCCGATGCGGCGATCACCTGCCAAACCGGCGTGGCCTGCACCATCATGGTGGCCGATTGCCTGCCGGTCTTGCTGACCGACTTGAAGGGCCGCCGCGTGGCTGCGGCGCATGCCGGCTGGCGTGGTCTGGCCGGCGCTGGTGGCCAGGGTGTGCTGGAGAGTACTTTTAAGGCTTTTCGGGCTCCAGCCCTTGATGGTATTGAGGTTGTAGCTACTGAAATCATAGCGTGGCTCGGGCCCTGTATCGGGCCACAGGCGTTTGAGGTGGGTGACGAAGTTCGCCAGGCTTTTGTGGCCCATCATCCGGCGGCAGCCGACATGTTTGCAGCTGGAGCGCCCGGCAAGTGGTGGGCTAACTTGGCGGGCCTCGCCCGTCAGCGCCTGGCGGCTTTGGGCGTGCAGCAGGTGTTCGGCAATGACGGCGGCCCGGCGTGGTGCACCGTCAGTCAGAGTTCACGGTTTTTCTCGCACCGGCGCGACCGGGTCAGCGGCCGTATGGCCGCCTGCATCTGGCTGGTTTGAGACGTCGGACAAGGCGTGTTCGGCAGCCTCGCGGGCCTTGATGGCCCGCCGCCGCGCCGGCGTGCCCATCACATACATTACCAGGGCGATGGGCCCGGCCCCATAAAGCAAAAAGGTGATGACTGCACCCAGCAGCGTACCGCTCGGGCTATTGGCTTCGGCCACCGCCATCATCATGGTCACATAAAGCCAGGCGATGGGGACGATGTACATTCTAAAAAAATAGCGTGAGGCGTGGAAAACTGTCAGTTTCTCGAAGGGCTTGACCTGCGATACTCGGGTTTCTACTGATATGCCAAAAACAAAGAGGACTCAGCATGACGGAGAACACCCAAGCATTATGGGCGCAATCGGCACAACAGTTCCAGGACGCGTTGGCCGACAACTGGGCAAAAACCTTCCAGTCGTTCCAGAACATGGACCTGGGTGGCCTGGCCGCCGGGCTACCGACATCGCCTGCGTCAGCGCCAAACGTGCACTTCTCACAAGACAAGCTGCAGGCCCTGCAAGAGCAGTACCTGAAAGACGCCAGCGCCCTATGGACCAACAGCCTGCAGGGCACAGCGCCACCCAAAGACAAGCGTTTTGCTGCCCAGGCTTGGAGCGCCAACCCGGTTGCCGCCTTCTCGGCTTCGGCCTACTTGCTCAATGCGCGGACCTTGATGGGCATGGCTGAAGCGGTAGAGGGCGACGCCAAAACCCGCGCCCGTATCCGCTTTGCCGTCGAACAGTGGATGGCTGCCAGCGCACCCAGCAACTTTCTGGCCTTCAATGCGGACGCCCAACAAAAAGCCATTGAGTCCAAGGGCGAGAGCATTGCCAAGGGCCTGCAAAACATGCTGCATGACATGCAGCAAGGCCATGTGTCAATGACCGACGAGAGCCTGTTTGAAGTCGGTAAAAACGTGGCTACCACCGAAGGCGCGGTAGTGTTTGAGAACGAGTTGTTTCAACTGATTGAGTACAAGCCGCTGACCGCCAAGGTCTACGAGAAGCCCTTTTTGCTGGTGCCGCCCTGCATCAACAAGTTTTACATTCTGGATCTACAGCCAGAAAACTCGCTGATCCGTTATGCCGTGGCGCAGGGCCACCGCACCTTTGTCGTCAGCTGGCGTAACCCGGATGCCACCCTGGCCCACAAGACCTGGGACAACTATGTGGAAGACGCTGCTATCAAAGCAATCGCTGTCACGCAAGAGATCACGGGGGCTAAGGCCATCAATGCCCTGGGCTTTTGCGTGGGGGGCACCATTCTCGGCGCAGCATTGGCGGTACTGGCGGCGCGCGGTGAAAAGCCGGTGGCTAGCGCCACCTTTTTGACAGCTCTGCTCGATTTCACCGACACCGGCATTCTGGACGTTTTCATTGACGAGGCCTTTGTCAAATACCGTGAGCAAGAGATGGGCAAGGGCGGTCTGCTCAAGGGCCAGGACCTGGCCTCCACCTTCAGCTTTTTGCGCCCGAACGACCTTGTCTGGAATTACGTGGTCGGCAACTACCTCAAAGGCGAGACGCCACCGCCCTTTGACCTGCTGTACTGGAACAGTGACTCCACCAACCTGCCCGGGCCGTTTTACGCCTGGTACCTGCGCAACACCTACCTGGAAAACAAGCTCTGCAAGCCAGGTAAGGTCACGGTCTGTGGCCAAAAAATAGACTTCCGCAAGCTCGATCTGCCGGTCTACATCTATGGCTCGCGCGAAGACCACATCGTGCCGATTGGTGGGGCTTACGCATCGACCCAGCACCTGCCCGGCAAGAAACGCTTTGTCATGGGTGCTTCCGGCCATATTGCCGGTGTCATCAACCCGCCCGCTGCCAAAAAACGCAGCCACTGGCTGCGCGAAGACGGTAAATTTCCCGCCACGCAAGCCGATTGGCAGGCCGGTGCCACCGAGCACGCCGGCAGTTGGTGGACCGATTGGGCCAACTGGCTGCAAAGCCATGCCGGCAAACAGATCGCTGCGCCCAAGGCCTACGGCAAAGGCAAGTACAAAGCCATCGAAGCCGCCCCGGGCCGCTACGTCAAGGCCAAAGCCTAATTCATTCATTCAGGAGACAAAACATGCAAGACATCGTGATCGTTTCAGCCGCCCGCACTGCGGTGGGCAAATTTGGCGGCACCTTGGCCAAGACGCCGGCACCCGAGCTGGGCGCAGCCGTCATCAAGGCCTTGCTCGAGCGCACGGGCCTGGCGCCTGATCAGGTGGGCGAGGTCATCATGGGTCAGGTGCTGGCGGCAGGTGCCGGTCAGAACCCGGCGCGTCAGGCCCTGCTCAAGAGCGGCATTGCTAAAGAGTCACCGGCCCTGACCATCAACGCGGTATGCGGCTCCGGCCTCAAAGCCGTGATGCTGGCT
>CALPLW020000079.1 GCA_943324505.2 Comamonas sp. lk | reverse complement strand
GCCGCGCGGGCTCGCCAGGCGTCTTGGGCAACGCGCAGTTCGTGCCGAGCGCCAGGCTGCAAACTTGCCGCCTGCCATAGCAACAGATCGACATTTGGCTTGGCCGAATTTTCTGCGGCTTGCGTTGCTTCGGTCAAGGTATCAAACGCTGCCACGATCTGCAGTGCCGGCCCCCAGGGCTGGCGATCGCACAAGCGCTGCAGGCGGCGTGCCAAGGCTTGACCCACGACGACAGCCCTCAATGTTGTTTGCCGCGGTGCTTCAAGCTGGTTGCTTGGTCTGGCGACTTCAGGGGCTCGCATCATCTCGTGCAATTGTGTGGTCTCCAGCGCCGCCAGCAAGCGAATGGCATGTCCCTGCTCTGTGAGCCGGCGCAGCAGGACGACGCGTTCAACATCTGCCGCCAAGTACAGCCGGTGCCCAGACGCGGCGGTGGTGGGCCGGGCCGCCTGGTATCGCTGCTCCCAAATGCGCAAAGTCGCCACGGGCATGCCCGCCATGCGCGCTACTGCGCCAGTGCGAAAGGTCGGCTGAGCCTGGTTGGTCTGCGGCGCAGGCGGTTGAAAAGCTGGCTCGGAGAAAGTCATTAGTCAAAATTTGAGTTGGTAATGAGTTTGATTATGACCCTAATTTTGGCAGTTTTGAGTCTGTAATTGGCACTTTTGAGTTAGACTTAACGGTGAGGCCAACTCGCTCGTTCAAAGCGGGGTATTTTTTTGAATCATCTGCATCTACGCTTTGGTGACAGCAAGCCTCTGGCACTTTACTGAAATTCACCCAACTTGTTTTGAAACGGAATTCCCATGAACAACAATCGACGCACCTTCTTCATGACGCTGGCCGCTGGTGGCTCGCTGTTGGCCACAACGGCTCACGGCCAAGCCAAGGCTGACGAAAAAGACCCTCAATCCGTGGCTCTCGGCTATGTGGCTGATGCCACCAAGACCGACACCAAAAAGTACCCCAAGTACGCTTCCGGCCAGGTATGCACCAACTGCGCCTTGTACCAAGGCAAGGCCAGCGATGCCTGGGGCGGTTGCCCATTGTTTGCCGGCAAGCAAGTCGCCGGCAAAGGCTGGTGCAGTGCCTACGCCAAGAAAGGCTGATGCTTACTGACTCGGCTGTCACGCCTGCCTGGGTTTGGGCTGATCTCCGGACAGACCACGCCGGGGAGACGGGCGCAGTCTGCATTTACAAAGGGGTGCTGCGATTTGCGCGCGACCCCGCGCTTCTGGTCTTTGCCCAGCAGCACCTGGCCACCGAACAAAAGCACCTGCGACTCATTGTTGCCTGGTTACCTCTGGCACAGCAGAGCCGTTTGCTGCCATTGTGGCGCCTGGCCGGATTTCTCACCGGTGCCCTGCCCGCTCTGTTTGGCCCTAGGGCGGTGTACGCAACCATCGAGGCCGTAGAGACCTTTGTCGACCACCACTACGCAGAGCAGGTGAACGCGCTGGCCTCACAGCCGACCCTTAGCGCGCTGCGCCAGACCCTGCTGGATTGCCAGGCCGACGAAGTCGCTCACCGCGACGAGGCGGCCACCGCTCGCGGTCCTAGCCAACCCGGTTGGATGCTGCGTGCCTGGTGCGCCATGGTGGGTGCCGGATCGCGGGCTGCGGTGGCCTTGATCCGCCACGTTTGAGCTACAGACGCATGACCGCCATCGCAGCCGAGATCGAACGCTTCAACCACCTCAGCGCGACCTGGTGGGACAGCCGTGGACCAATGCGACCCTTGCACGTGGTCAATGCCTTGCGGCTCGACTACGTGGTTTCACAAATCGCCTTGCACCTGGGGCGAGACACTGCCAGTTCACTTGCCGGGCTGAGCATGCTGGATGTGGGATGCGGCGGCGGTTTGCTGTCAGAAGCTCTGGCCCGCCAGGGCGCCCAGGTGGTCGGTGTGGACGCGTCACCGGGTAACGTCGCCGCTGCCCGCCTGCACGCTCAATCGCAGGGCGTTACGGTTGACTATCGGCTGGGCGAGCCCACAGCGGTGCTGTCTCCGCAGGAACGCTTTGATGTGGTGCTGGCGCTCGAGGTGGTCGAACACGTGAGCAACGTGCCTGCCTTTTTGGCCACTGCCGCAGCTTGCTTGGCGCCGGGCGGCATACTGTTCGTCTCGACCATTGACCGCACGGTCAAGAGCTTTGTGGTGGCCATCGTGGGTGCTGAATACCTGCTGCGGGTGCTGCCGCGCGGCACCCACCAGTGGTCGATGTTTGTGCGCCCTGACGAGCTGAGCAACGCCCTGGCCCCTGCTGGCTTGCAGCGGCGTGATCTTCGCGGCATGCGCTATGTGCCGCTACTGCATCGGGCCGCCTGGTGCCGTAGCACGCAGGTCAACTACATCGCCACCTACACCCACGGCGCTGCCCGCGAGGATAAGCCTTGAATGAAACCATACATCGTTTGAGGCACATGGTTGTAGTGCTCGGAGACCAGCTCGATCTGGATGCTGCGGCTTTTGATGGTTTTGACGCTGAGCGAGACGCTGTGTGGATGGCCGAAGCCCACGAAGAGTCCACCCACGTCTGGTCAAGCAAGCAGCGTATCGCACTGTTCCTGAGTGCCATGCGTCACTTTGCCCAGGCGCTGCGCGCCGCGGGCCGGCCCTTGCACTACCACCGGCTCGACGACACCGGCGCTACGGCTGCCATGGACAGCCTGGGCGCCAAGCTGCATGCCGATTTGCTGACGCTCAAGCCGCAGCGGGTGGTGATGACCGCGCCGGGGGACTGGCGCGTGTTCCAGCAACTCAAGGCCGTGGTCGAGGCTGCTGGCCTCAAGTTGGAGGTCTGCGACGACCGCCATTTTTTCACCACGGTGCGCGACTTTGCGGCCCACGCCAAGGGACGCAAGTCCCTCCGGCTGGAGTACTTTTACCGCGAGTTGCGCCAGCGCCACAACATCCTGATGGACGGTGGCCAACCATCTGGCGGTCAGTGGAACTTTGACGCCGACAACCGTGAGGCTTTCGGGCCCCAAGGCCCCGGGATGGTGCCGGCCCGCTCGACCTTCGAGCCCGACGCCCTCACCCTTGAGGTCATCGATGTCGTCAACAGCCGCTTTGCCGACCATCCCGGCACACTCGACAGCTTTGCCTGGCCAGTCACCCGCGCCCAGGCCTTGCAGGCGCTGCAGACCTTTGTTGACGAACGCCTGCCGCTGTTCGGCCGCTATGAAGACGCTTTGTGGCCAGGCGAGCCCTGGCTCTACCACTCTCACTTGTCGTCAGCCATGAACCTCAAGCTGCTGACTGCGCACGAGGTGGTGCAGGCCGTGGAAGCGGCTTACCGAGCCGGTCATGCGCCGCTGCAAAGCGCCGAGGGCTTCATCCGACAAATCCTTGGATGGCGCGAATACGTTCGAGGCATCTACTGGACGCAGATGCCCAGTTACCTCGGGCTCAACGCCTTGGACGCTCAGGAGGAACTGCCGGCCTGGTTCTGGACCGGCCACACCGACATGGCCTGTTTGCGCGATGCCATCACCCAGACCCTGGAACACGGCTACGCCCACCACATCCAGCGCCTGATGGTCACGGGCCTGTATGCCCTGTTGCTCGGTGTGCGTCCACAGCAGGTTCACGCCTGGTACCTGTCGGTCTACGTCGACGCGGTCGAGTGGGTTGAATTGCCCAACACCTTGGGGATGAGCCAGTACGGCGACGGCGGCCTCATGGCAAGCAAGCCTTACGTGGCCACGGGCAAGTACATCCAGCGCATGGGTGGGCCTTGCAAGGGCTGCCGCTATGACCCGGCGCTGCGCGAGGGTGAACGCGCCTGCCCCTACACCACGCTGTATTGGGATTTTTTGATGCGGCACGAAGCACTGCTGGCTAAGAACGCACGAATGGCTTTGCAGGTCAAAAACGTGGCGCGCATGACGGACAGCCAAAAAGAGGCCGTGAAGCTTCGGGCTGATGCGATCCGCCGAGGCGAGGTTGGCGTAGCCCAATGACGATGCTTGATACGTTCCCGCCTACTCGCCAAGCTGCTCTGGAGCGCGTCGGTGCAGTGCGACCCAGCGACTATGCGCGTAGCCGAAACGCCATTGAGGGCGCGGTCACTGGCCTCTCGCCCTACATCACGCACGGACTGCTCAGCCTGCCCGAGGTGCTCGCCGGCGTGACCTCCAGGCACTCGCTGGATGTGCAACACAAGTTCGTGTTTGAACTGGGCTGGCGCGAATACTTTCGGCACGTCTGGGTGTTTCGGGGCGAAGAGATTTTTGAGTCCCTGCGCGAGGGGATGCTGCCGCAGACAAGCTACTCCGCGACACTGCCTGCCGATATTCGCCAGGCAGCTACCGGTGTGCCCGTTATCGACATGGCGGTGCGCACCTTGTACGCCACGGGCTATTTGCACAACCATGCCCGCATGTGGCTGGCCAGTTATGTGGTGCACGTGCGTAAGGTGCACTGGCGGGTCGCCGCGGACTGGCTGTACGGCCACTTGCTTGACGGCGACCTGGCCAGCAACCACCTCAGTTGGCAATGGGTGGCTGGCACCGGTAGCAGCAAGCCTTATCTGTTCAATGCAGACAACGTCGCCCGCTACGCGCCTGCCGCTTGGCACAGCCTGGGCAGCGTGATCGACCAGTCCTATGAGGCGTTGGACAGGCTCGCCCGACAGCCTGCGCGCGGCGGTCGTGCTCAGCACGAAGCGCCCTCTGCCTCAACCGATCTGCTCGAGCCGCCCCTGTGCACCGTGCCACCATCCGATCTGGCCTGGGGCCTGCCCGACCCGGCGGCGGTGGCGGACCGAGAGATTTGGTTGGTGCACCCTTGGAACCTTGGTGAGTTGCCCGCTTCGCTGCCTGCTGATACGGTGGTGGTAGGAATTTTTCTCAGTGACTTCCACCGCCTCTGGCCTTGGAACGAGCGACGCTGGCGTTTTGTCGCAAGCCGAATGGCTGAACTTGCTCCGCTGCGTTGGCATGGGGATGCGGCGGCGATTGCGGCGGCACTCAAAGGCGCCCGTCAGGTGTGCAGCGTGGATGAGCCGCATCTTCAACCGTGGCTGGCCAGTTTGGCGACCTGCGAGGCTGTACCCGAGCTTTTTCCGAGGGTAGACAGGCGCTGCGATTCCTTCAGTCAGTGGTGGACAAGGGCCTCCCGCGGCCTTAAGTCTGCCTCTGAATTGTTGGCTGTCAGACAAGCCTCAGCGTGGTGAACCGACTTGGATTGAAATATGAACGATAAGAAGCAGAACACCACAAACCAGCCCGCTCAGGCGCTGACCGTGCTCTACGACGGCGCCTGCCCGCTGTGCCGGCACGAAATTGCGGTTTACAGCAACTTGCAACCGCTGCAACTGGACGCGCCTGTGTGCTTTGCCGATGTCAGCAGTGCGGCAGTGCCACTGCCTTCCGGCACCACACGCGAACAGTTACTGGCAAGATTCCATGTGATGGGCCGCGACGGTCAACTGCTCAGTGGCGCCCAGGCTTTCTTGGCCTTATGGGCAGCCCTGCCTGGGTGGCGCTGGCTGGCCTTGGCCGGACGCCTGCCAGGAGCGGGCTGGGTGTTGGAGCGGATGTACCGGCTTTTTTTAAGGTGCCGGCCGACGCTGCAGCGCTGGGCTGCACGTCTCGACTAAGCCGCGACAACAAGGCCAGCGTCTGCCGCCTTATTTGGGGATGATCACGCTGTCAATCACATGGATCACGCCGTTGTCGGCCACGATGTCTGTCGCGATGACTTTGGCTGCATCAACCATCACGCCACCCATTGTGGAGATGGTGATTTCAGAGCCTTGAACAGTTTTAACATTGCCCGCTTTGACGTCTGCTGCCATGACTTTACCGGCGACCACATGGTAGGTGAGTACGGCTGTGAGCTTGGCCTTGTCTTTGAGCAGGGCCTCCAGGTCGGCGCTAGGAATCTTTGCAAAGGCAGCGTCTGTGGGTGCAAACACGGTAAATGGGCCCGCACCTTTGAGGGTGTCAATCAAGCCGGCCGCGGTGAGTGCCGTTGCCAAGGTTTTAAAGCTACCTGCGGCTACGGCTGTATCAACGATGTCTTTAGCTTGAACGGAGAAAGCCGCGCCAAGAGCCAAAACTGTTGCAATTAATGTCTTTTTCATAGGAAACTCCAGAAAAATTAGGGTGGTGTAACGCGCCACAAATGTGGCATTTCCATTTTATAGACTGATTGGTTTCCATTTAGACTGTGTGGTCTATGGGGCCGGGCCGGCTACTCCAGTTAGCGACAGCGTCAACCCAATTGATAAATGCTGCGCCCAGTTCAGGGTGGGTGCTGAGGAAAGGTCATTGGCTTCAGAGAACCCCTGTATCCTGGCTTCGGATCAAAATATGTCGAGCTTGCAGACAATTTTGTCGTCCTGCAAAAAAACGAAATCTAATAAACCATAGGTTGATACCGATGAACGCCAGCGCCACTGAGCAGCCCACACGAGAGATAGATTCCCAAGCACCTTTAGCTTTGGTGATTGGCAGCGGTTTTGGTGGGTTGGCGGCAGCCGTCCGCCTGTGCGCCAAGGGTTGGCGTGTCCAGGTGCTCGAGAAATTAAACGCGCCAGGAGGTCGTGCGCGAGTGATTCATGTCGAAGGCTACACCTTTGACGCTGGTCCAACCATCGTCACCGTGCCATTTTTACTTGAAGAGCTGTGGAGCCTGGCTGGACGCAAATTGGCCGATGACGTCGAACTGCGTCTGCTCGACCCTTTTTACCGAGTACGTTTCAACGACGGGGATCACTTCGACTACAGCGGGGACCCGGCGCGAATGCGCGATGAGGTGCTGCGCATTGATCCCAATGCCGGGCCGGGATACGCCGCTTTCATGGCGGAGGCGGACCTGTGTTACCAGTTGGGCTTTGACGAGCTAGGCTGCCAATCATTTGTCGGCATGGGCGATCTGTTCAGGGCCGTGCCCTCCATGGTCCGCATGAAAGGCTGGCGAAGCCTGCATGCGATGGTCGCCACACACCTCAAGCACCCCAAGTTGCGCCAAGCCTTGAGCCTGCAGTCGCTATTGATTGGCGGTAATCCGTTTTCTGTGACCTGCGTGTACTCCCTCATCAATGCACTTGAGAGACGCTTTGGCGTGCACTGGGCGATGGGAGGCACAGGGGCTTTGGTCAACGGCCTGGTGGATTTAATCGAAGGCATGGGCGGCAATTTGCGCACTGGCGCTGAAGTTCGTCGCATCGACGTCAACCAGGGGCGCGCTTGTGGCGTAACGCTTGCCACCGGCGAAACAATTCCTGCTGATATTGTGGTTTGCAATGCCGACACGGGTTGGACCTACAAGAACCTGATCGACCCCAAATACCGAAAGGTATGGACCAACGCCAAGGTCGAGAAAGGCAAGTATTCCATGAGTCTTTTTGTTTGGTACTTTGGCACAAACAAACGTTATGACGACGTGCCGCACCACATGATGCTGCTTGGCCCGCGTTATGAAGCGCTTTTGAAAGATATCTTCAAAAAATACCACTTGGCCGACGATTTCAGCCTTTACCTGCATCGCCCTACAGCCACCGATTCGGCCATGGCGCCGGTGGGTTGCGATACATTTTATGTTCTGGCACCTGTACCTAACCTTCAAAGCGGAACCGACTGGGCTAGCCATGCGGAGCCTTACCGCGCTGCCATTGCCAAAGCCCTTGAGGAGACTGTTCTCCCGGATTTAAGCGAGCATCTGACGGTGTCATTCATGACGACCCCGCAAGACTTTCAAGACAATCTGCTGTCTTACCAAGGCGCGGCCTTTGGGCTTGAGCCGCTGCTGTTGCAAAGCGCCTGGTTCCGGCCGCATAACCTCAGCGAAGACATTCAGAACCTGTTCATGGTGGGTGCCAGCACCCACCCAGGTGCTGGCATACCGGGTGTGCTGATGTCTGCAAAAGCGTTGGAGACAGTGCTTCCGAATGCAGCCACCTTTAAGCGCTCATTTGATGCCTAGCAGCCATCTTTTTTTAGTTCAAACGCTTGCAGTTGCGCAACGACTGTTGCTTGAACAATGGCGGCAGAAACGCGGCCTGATTTTTTGGGCCGTATTTCCATCGACGATGATGTTGCTGTTCGGTTTGGTGTATGCGCACAACGTCAGCATGCGCGCCGGCCTGGATGCTGCGGCTGCCGGTATCTTAGTCGGTGCCGCGCTCTTTTTTAGCTGCCTTGGAGGCACAGTTGCTGTGATTGCTGCCGAACGTGAACGGGGCACGTTGCCACGCTTGCTTACGACACCACTGCACCCCGCAGCCTACTTTTTGGGCGTTGTCATTGCCCAGTTGTTGCTGGCTTTGATGCAAGTTGTCATGCTTTACAGCATTGCCCTGCTCATTGGCGCCAAATACCATGGCAGCCTTGTCTTGGGCGGATTGATTCTGCTGCTCTCAGTTTTCTCTTACGTGGGCATGGGATTTTTTCTGGGCGCACGGTTTGCCCGGCGCAGCGAGGAAGTGGTGGTGGCCTTGTCGGCGATTGGTGTGCCTCTGTTGGTGTTGGGGGGCACATTTTTTCCACTTGAAATCATGCCAGAAGGTATGCAAGCCGTGGCACAAATCAACCCGATGCTGCATATGAACCAGGCCTTCAAAGGTGTAGCAGCGTATGGCATGGGCTTTCATGAACTTCGTTTTGAGTTGACATTTCTGCTGGCATTTTGTGGCCTATCTCTGGCCTTGGGCATCCAGTCATATCGGCATTTGCTAGGTGGAAAAAAATCCCAATGACGACAGCATTGCAAATTAACGATGTCCACAAGTGGTTTGGGAACCATCATGTCCTGGACGGATTTAGTCTGCGGGTAGAAAAAGGCGATGTTGTGGGTCT
The DNA here is from genome assembly GCA_943324505.2 of Comamonas sp. lk. Taxonomy (GTDB): domain Bacteria; phylum Pseudomonadota; class Gammaproteobacteria; order Burkholderiales; family Burkholderiaceae_C; genus Rhodoferax. The sequence goes on along the minus strand of CALPLW020000079.1, from coordinate 4,599 downwards.
TTTGGGCCCCAATGGCTGTGGTAAATCTACCGTGCTGAAGATCGTTTGCAAGCTGCTGGACCTGGATGCGGGACAGGTGCGCCTGATGGGAGAGCCCCTGAGCGAACTCGGTTATCGCGCACGAGCACTGGTGGGTCTGTGCACCCAGCATTGCGCCCTGTACCCCGATTTGCTTCCCGCTGAAAACCTGCACTTTTTTGCTCGCTTGTACGGCCTGTCTGATCGGGAACGACAACAACGCGTTGAAGAATTGATGAGCAGTTTTGCGCTCGAAAAATTCGCAACGACCCGGGTGGGGCAACTTTCCGGTGGTTGGCGTCAACGCCTTCACCTGGCAGTGTCCTTGATCCACCGCCCAAAGTTGCTGGTGCTTGACGAGCCCACTGCTGCTGTGGATCTAGAAGCGCGAATGGACCTTTGGCGTTTCATCGAGGGTTTGCGTGACAGCGGCACAACCATCTTGTTAACCAGCCATCATCTTGCCGAGGCAGAGCGGCTGTGCAGCCGAGTCGCGCTGATGCGCAACGGTAAGGTCGTTGCCGAGGGCAGCGTGCCTGAGCTGTTGGCCCGCATACCCGGGCAAGCTGTGGCCAAGGTGGAATCTGAAGACCAGCAAGCCATAGCGCAACGGTCAATTGATCTAGGTTGGACGGTGCGCCAAGGCGCCGGTCAGATGCGTCTGTTGCTCCCGCATGACTTGAGTTTGCTGGAGATCGTTGATGCGCTGAGAGGCATCAAGGTCAGCGCAGTGAGTGTTCAACCGGTGACACTGGAAGATGCCTATCTTGAGCTTGTCGGTGACAGCCCATAGATGGTTGAACCTTCTAACTCGGATTAAAGGCGGCCAACTCGCCGTGGCGAACCCAGTCGGCCTGGGCTTCGGTCTCTATCGTGCCCGGTCGGGCGCGGCGTACCTGGGCAATGGCTTCGTCGACGCGGACACCATTCAGCACCAGCAACTTGGCCACCAGCATGCCGGTGCGGCCCAGGCCGGCGGCGCAGTGCACCAGCACCCGTTGGCCGCTGTTCAAGGCTTGCAGCAGCGCCGGCCCCTGCGCGCGCCAGGCCGCCAGCGTGGCAGCGCCCGGCGTGGCCATGTCGGTGATGGGCACCCGCAACCATTGCAAGGGTGTACGCGCGATGGCCTGGGCAAAATCCGGCACGCCCAGGCGGGCAAATTCATGCGGCTCAACCAAGCTCATTACAGCGCTGGCGCCCCAGGCCTGGATGGTCTGCAAGTCGGCGTCAAGCACCCGCGTCCATTGCCGGCCGGTGCCATTGATACCGCGCCGGCCCGGGCAATGGCTCATGCCCAGCAGGGCGCCACTGGGCAGGGTGACCGCATTGATCACCAGCGGGCCAGTGGGCGGGTCGTTGCTCACTTCTTGGGTTCAGACTTGTTGTCGTAGCGCTTGCGCCACTCAGCCACCACGCGCGACTGTTCCTTGGCAACCCAGTCGAAGTCCACCTTGATCATTTTTTCGGCGATGTTGGTGGGCACGTTTTCCATCTTGGGCACTTTCACCGGGACCGCGGTCACCTCGGAATTACGGCCGTACAACTCCATGGCCTCGTTGGAGATGGCCCAATCCATCAGCACCTTGGCGTCGTCCAGGTTTTTGCTGCCCTTGAGGATGGCGGAGACCTGCATGTCCCAGCCGGTGCCCTCGTCAGCCACGATCACCTCGATGGGCGCGCCAGCAGTTTTGACCTTGCCCCCGCGCACGGGCAGCGACAGGCCGGCCACGTACTCGCCAGCCCCAGCCTGCTCGCAGGGCTTGTCGCCAGAATGGCTGTAGCTGGCGATGTTCTCGTGCAGCTTGTCCATGAAGGCCCAGGCTTTTTCTTCGCCCCACATCTGAATCCAGGCATTGACCATCAGCAGCCCGGTGCCGGAGGATGCAGGATTGGGCATGGTGACCTTTCCTTTGAAAGCGGGCAGGGTCAGGTCGGTCCACTTGACCGGCTTGGGCACATTGGATTTTTTGGCTTCAATGGTGTTGAAGCAGATCGCGCTGGCCCAGCCGTACATACCCACCCAGGACGGCGGGTTGCTCTTGGGCAGGTACATGGCGTTAAGGCGCTCCATGCCTTTGGGTGCGTAGGGCGTCAACATGCCGGCTTGACCCAGCGTCACCAAGTTGGCGACGGTGTGGCCAAACACCACGTCGGCGCGGGGATTGTCTTTTTCGGCCATCAGCTTGGCCTGCATGATGCCGGTGGAATCACGCACCCAGTTGACCTTGATGGCCGGGTGGCTCTTCGCAAACTGGTCGGCGTAGATTTTGAGCACGTCGGCGCCGGCGCTGGAGTACACGGTGAGTTGGCCGGCTTGGGTGCCAATTGCGGTCAGCGCTAGCGAGAGGGCGGCTAGCAGGCGGGTGGGGGAAAGAGTCATGGTCGTCCTTGCGTTAAAAATAGGTCTGTTGGGGAAGGGGGGACGGCGCCGGGGCCTTATTTCTTGGGCTCGCTCTTGGCGTCGTAGCGCTTGCGCCACTCAGCCACCACGCGGGCCTGCTCCTTGGCAATCCAGTTGAAGTCGACCTTGATCATTTTATCGGCGATATTGGCCGGCACATGCTCCAGTTTGGCTACTTTCACTGGTAGCGCTGTGACTTCATAATTCTGGCCGTACAACTCCATGGCTTCGCTGGAGATGGCCCAGTCGATCAGCACTTTGGCATCGTCCATGTTCTTGGTGTTTTTCATGATGCCGGAGGCCTGCATGTCCCAGCCGGTGCCCTCTTCGGCAATGATGACGTCAATGGGCGCACCCGCAGACTTGACCTTGGCCGCACGCAGCGGGAACGACAGACCCACCACGTATTCGCCGCCGCCAGCCTGCTCGCAGGGCTTGTCGCCAGAGTGGCTGTAGCTGGCGATGTTCTCGTGCAGCTTGTCCATGAAGGCCCACGCCTTCTCCTCGCCCCACATCTGGATCCAGGCGTTGACCATCATAAGACCCGTGCCGGAGGAAGCCGGGTTGGGCATGGTGACCTTGCCCTTGTAGACCGGCTGGGTCAGGTCGGCCCACTTGACAGGTTTGGGCACATTGGATTTTTTGGCCTCAATGGTGTTGAAGCAGATCGCGCTGGCCCAGCCGTACATGCCAACCCAATTGGGTGGATTGCGCTTTTCCTGGAAGAGCGCGTTGAGCTTGTCTACCCCCTTGGGCGAATAAGGCGCCAGCATGCCGGCCTGGCCCAGCAACACCAGGTTGGCGGCGGTATGGCCGAACACCACGTCGGCGCGAGGGTTGTCTTTTTCGGCCATCAAGCGCGCCTGCATGATGCCGGTGGAGTCGCGCACCCAGTTCACTTTGATATTTGGGTGGCTCTTGGCAAACTGGTCGGCGTAGAGCTTCAGGGTGTCTGCGCTGGCGCTGGAGTAGGCAGTCAGCTGGCCGGACTGCGCCGTGAGCGCAGCAGCCCAAAGGCAGAGGGCACCCACGAGGCGGTTACTTTGGAACAACATGGCAATACTCCTTTGTTGAGAAAAAGGGATGCGGGCAGAAAGTTGGCGATACAGCGGCGGATTTGGTGTCAGGTGCCCCGCCAGGCCTGGACCCGGCGCAGCACATGGCGTGACACGACCAAATGCAGCAGGCGCACGCTCAGGCTGGCGTACACCATCAGCGTGGCCATGGCGGCTGCCGAGGCAGTGCTGCCAGCCTCGTCCAGATGAATGGCCGCCACCGAGGCCAGCTTGGTGTCGGCGCTGTACAAGAAAATCACGGCAGACAGCGTTGTCATGGCGTTCAAAAACAGGTAAATCCAGATGTCCAGAATGGCCGGCAGGCAGACCGGCAGCGTCACGCGGCGGAACACGGCCAGCATCGGCACCTTGAGCGAGGCGCCGACCGCCTCAAACTCTCGGTCGACCTGCTTGAGCGCGGTGATGGCGGTCAGGTGCGGCACGGTGTACAGGTGGGCCAGGGTGTTCACGACCAGGATGGCCATGCTGCCATACAGCACGCCCAGGGGGTTTCCGGGCTGGTTGATGAACAGCAGCGTGCCCAGGCCAAGCACCAAGCCTGGCACCGCCATGGGCAACAGGGCGGCTGCGTGCAGCAGGGTGCGGCCCAGCATGTCGGCGCGGGGTTTTTCCACCACATAGGCGCCCATAAAAATCAGCGGCGTGCCCACGCTGGCAACCCAAAACGCAAGGTTGAGTGAATTCCAGAAGTTTTCCCAGCCGACGCCCTGCACGTCAAACACATAGTGCTTGAGCGTTAGGCGGAGGTTGTAGGGCCAAAATTTCACCAACGCGGCAAATTGGGCCATGCCCAGAATGGCGAAAATGAACAGCGTGACCAGCAGGCAATAGCCGAACATGGCGCGATCAATCAGTGGCCTGGGTTGCGGCACCAGGGCGACCGCACGTGCCCCGAGGGCGGCGGCCTGCTTGCCCGCCACCAGGCGTTCCAGCACAAAGGCGAACACAGCTGGCACCAGCAGCACCACCGACACCACCGCGCCCATGGAGAAATTCTGCTGGCCCACCACCTCCTTGTAGATGTCGGTGGCCAGCACGTTGTAGCTGCCGCCAATCACCTTGGCGGCGCCAAAGTCGGTGAACACATTCACAAACACCACGATC
>CALPLW020000078.1 GCA_943324505.2 Comamonas sp. lk | reverse complement strand
GGTGACGTGTAACCAGCGATCCTGGAAGACAGGTTTTGAAGAGAGGCGGGACCAGCGACGCATGTTGTATGTGATGCCTAACGAATGAAAGGGACTTCCCCGTCCCAAGCGAGCCGCACCCCGTCAGGGTTGCGGTTTACGGCAACTAGGTGCCAAGATGGAGAGGCAAATCTTTTCATCAACTCACTTTTACTGGAAGGGGAAGTCATGACAATCGTAACCGTTGGAATCGACCTTGCAAAGAACGTCTTTGCAGTGCATGGCGTAGATGAAACAGGCAAGCCGATGCTGGTGCGCCCTGAGGTACCGCGCGCCAAGTTGTTGGAGCTTATCGCCAACCTGCCGCCATGCCTTATCGGCGTGGAAGCCTGCTCTGGCGGTCACCACTGGGCCCGGGAATTCGTCAAGTTCGGCCACACCGTACGCATGATGGCGCCCAAGTTTGTGGTTCCCTACCGCATGAGCGGCAAGCGCGGCAAGAACGACGCAGCCGACGCCGCCGCGATCTGTGAGGCGGTGACACGCCCCAACATGCGCTTCGTGCCGGTCAAGAGCATCGAACAGCAATCAAGACTGTTCGTGCACCGCGCACGCCAGGGCTATGTGGAGCAACGCACCGCGCTGATCAACCGCATCCGGGGCCTGCTGTCGGAGCTGGGCATCGTGCTGCCACTCAAAGCGGCCACCGTGCGCCGTGAAGCGCACAAGCACCTGGAAGACCTGCCCGGCTGGTGCAACACGGTTGTGGGCGATGCCCTTAGTGAGCTCACCCACCTCGATACACGCATCAAGCAGTATGACCAGTACATCGAGCAGTCGGCAAAGGAAGATGCACAGGCTCGCCAACTCATGCAGCTCGGTGGTGTCGGCCCGACCACGGCCAGCGCCATTGTGGCCACCGTGGGTAAAGGCCATGACTTCACTTGCGGACGCCAGTTCTGTGCCTGGCTGGGCTTGGTGCCCGGGCAGTACAGCTCAGGTGGCAAGCAGCGACTGGGGCGCATTACCAAAGCGGGCGACCCGTATTTGCGGACTCTGCTCATCATGGGTGGCAAGGCGGTGTTGGCGGCGGCCAAGAGCAAGACAGACCCGATGAGCCGCTGGGCGCTGTCGGTGCAGGAGCGCCGGGGTTACTGGAAAGCGGTTGTGGCCATTGGGGCCAAGAATGCGCGCATGTGTTGGGCCATGCTGCAGCAAGGCGAAGCGTTCAGGATGCCTGCGTAACGATGCCTGCCTAAAGCTCGCTATCGTGGCTCAGAAATTGAAATGGTAGATGTCACCGTGTGATGACTTGTCGTTGATGAGTGAAAGGTTTGGACCTGCGCTGGGAAATGCTCGTTTAGCTCAAGGGAGGTAGCAGCCATGGGAAACCATGCTGATCCCCGACTAACGAATGGAGCCCCCGGCGCGCGTCTTTCATCAGGGTCCGCAAAATTGAACTTGCACCAATGACCGTTTGTAGTTTCGCCGTCCACATGCCTTGCACTCAACAAGCAACGACTCAGAGCACAGGAAATATTGCGAAAAAGTGAAGCCAGGTTTCGTGGTCAATCGCTGCGCGATTCAACCACGATGGATTTCTGTTTGACAAAGATGGGGAAGTCCTTGTAGTTTGAGCTGAGCCGACCACGGAGGCAAGGGCCACTGGCCGACGAGAGCAACATGGTACTGGGCTCTTGGCGGCCAGTGGGCCTTGCCGGAGCGGGTCGGCTCGAGCGACCAGTTAGGCCTCGCTCGCGGAGCGCGGATAAGGGGCAGGCGTACGGGCGCTAGGCCGGCTTGTGGCACACGGCTTCGACGTTGTGGCCATCGGGACCGATGACGAACGCTGCGTAGTAGTTGGGGTGGTATTGAGGGCGTAGGCCAGGAGCGCCGTTGTCTTTGCCTCCGGCAGCCAACGCTGCGGCATAGAAGGCGTGAACTTGCTCGCGAGTTGCCGCCAGGAACGCCAGATGAAGGTGCGCGGGGTTCAACTCCGGCTGCAGGCGAATGCACAACGAGGCGGTTTCGTTGCCGCGGCAAAGCTCAAGACCAAGCGGACCCTCATAGGCGAAGGCCACACCGAGCGGTTCGAGCGCCTTAGTGAAGAAGGCCTTACTGACCGCGTAATCGCTGACTCCGAAGACAACGTGATCAAACATAGCTTGCGAGGGTCATGGCGGCAAATGCGAGGCCTAACTTTGATATATCCCGCAGTTTTGCGGGATAACAAGGGCGCCAGTCAGATAACGTGTTTCGTTGTTCATCAAAAAATCTCTTGTTTTCATAGACTTACAGAAATATACTGTTTTTATGTACAGTTATATTGAATCTAACAAAGTCGCCGCTCCCGTTTTGCGCTCGATTCGGCTGCTTGACCAACTTCGCGAGCGCATTCGCTACCTCCACTATAGCCTTCAAACTGAGAAAGCCTACCTGTATTGGGCACGGTTTTTCATTCGTTGGCATGGCCGCAACGGCGCCATGCGGCACCCCAAGGATATGGGTAAGCCGGAGGTCGAGTCCTTTCTCACCATGCTGGCCAATGAAAGGCAAGTTTCCCCGGCCACCCATCGACAGGCCCTCAATGCCTTACTGTTTCTCTACAAGCAGGTCATTGGTCAGGACCTCGAATGGATGAATTCAATTGGTCGTCCGCCAGAGCGCAAGCGTGTTCCTGTCGTCTTGACGATGCCAGAGGTGCAATCGGTGTTGGGCTTGATGGATGGGGTTGAAGGTACGTTGGCCAAGCTTCTGTACGGCACCGGCATGCGTTTGGCTGAAGGTCTAAGTCTGCGTGTCAAGGACGTGGACTTTGATCGCAAGGTCATCGTTGTGCGCAGTGGCAAAGGTGACAAGGATCGAGTTGTGATGTTGCCGGTTTCCTTAGTACCAGTGTTAACAGCGCAATTAGTCAAGTCACGCAGCCTTTGGGCTGCAGATAGAGCTTCCGGTCATGCAGGCGTTTTTATGCCGCATGCTTTGGAAGCCAAGTACCCCAGGGCCGGGCAGTCATGGGCTTGGCATTGGGTATTTCCGTCGCCCACGCTGTCAATTGACCCGCGTAGTGGCGTCGAACGGCGCCACCATCTCTTTGAGGAGAGGTTGGGGCGTAAGCTCAAGCTTGCTGTCGAACAGGCGGCCATCGCCAAACATGTGTCCGCACATACGCTGCGCCATTCTTTTGCGACGCACATGCTCCAGTCAGGCACCGACATACGCACGGTACAAGAGCTTTTAGGACATGGGGACGTAAGCACCACCATGATCTACACCCATGTATTGAAAGTGGCAGCGGGTGGCGCCAAAAGTCCACTTGATGCACTCACCGGACTGACAACTTGAACGACCGTTTTCGCGGCATTGCGGTCACTGGGACAGCTGCTGTGTCCGGCAGCAATGGAGTCGATTGTGTGAATTGGCCAATCATTCTTGACCGACGGCTTTCAGCCCAGCACTGCCTTACAAACGTCCTGAAACCTGCAAGCCAATTAGGTTTGCAGGTTTTGTTGGACCAGCAGCGTAGTCAAACCCATCAGGCGTAAAAAAGCCCGCAGCAAGCGGGCTTTTTATTGGGAGAAACCGAATTACTTCAGTTTCATTTCCTTGTAATCCACATGCTTGCGAGCTTTGGGATCAAATTTCTTGATCAGCATCTTCTCGGGCATGGTTTTCTTGTTTTTGCTGGTGGTGTAGAAGTGACCGGTGCCGGCCGTGGATTCCAGCTTGATTTTTTCGCGTCCGCCTTTGGTTGCCATGGTGCTACTCCTTAAGCTTGGCCACGTGCGCGCAGGTCTGCGAGCACTGAATCGATGCCGTTCTTGTCGATGAGACGCAGACCAGCGTTGGAAATGCGCAGGCGCACCCAGCGGTTTTCGGTCTCGACCCAGAAGCGGCGGTATTGCAGGTTCGGAAGGAACCTGCGCTTGGTTTTGTTGTTGGCGTGGGACACATTGTTCCCAACCATCGGGCCTTTGCCCGTGACTTCACATACGCGTGCCATGTGGACACTCCAGATTTGCCTCACGGCGCTCATGACTGAGCGCCTCACCTCGCCAATAAAAAAGGGTGGCGGTAACCCTGATGCCGAATCTGTTTAGCCTGTCGGCTCAACATTTTCAGCAAAGCCCAGCATTATAGGCGATGACCTATCATGCACAGATGCCCATTGCACGCACCACGACGCTCACTGCGCTGGCCATGCTGGCTTTTGCGGGCAATTCCCTGCTTTGCCGGCTGGCGCTCAAGGGCGGTGCCATCGACCCGGCCAGCTTTACCACCCTGCGGCTGGTGGCTGGCATGGCCACGCTTTGGCTCGTTGCGCGTTGGGGTTCGCCCGGCCATGGCAGTGGTCACTGGCTGTCTGGTCTGGCCTTGTTTGCTTATGCCGCCGCATTTTCCTTTGCCTACCAGAGCCTGCCGGCGGCCACTGGTGCACTGCTGCTGTTTGGCGCGGTTCAGGTCACGATGATCAGCCGTGGTGTCTGGGCCGGTGAGCGGCTGCGATTGCTACAAAGTGTGGGCATGGCGCTGGCCCTGGTCGGTCTGGTGGCCCTGCTGTTGCCCGGCCTGGCTGCACCTCCCCTGACCGCCGCCCTGTTGATGCTGGGCGCTGGGTGCGCCTGGGGCGTCTACTCCCTGCGGGGCAAGGGGGCGGGTGATCCCACCCGGGTGACTGCAGGCAATTTTTTGCTGGCATGCCCGTTGGCTGTTGGGCTGAGCCTTCTGACCGCCAACACCTGGCACTTGGACGCGACCGGCGTGGCCTGCGCCCTGGCGTCTGGCGGGTTGACGTCGGGACTGGGGTACGCAATCTGGTACGCCGTCTTGCCGCACCTCAAGGCGATCCATGCCAGCACGGTGCAACTGAGTGTTCCGCCGCTGACGGCCCTCGGCGGCGTGGTCCTGCTGGGCGAGCCCCTGACGCTGCGCCTTGCCCTGGCCAGCGTGGCGATCATCGGGGGCATTGCGCTGGTGCTGCGTGACAAAGCGCCAGCCGGGGGCCGTTAGTGGGCCGGCAGTACCCGGCCAGGTTTAGCCCTGCTCCAGAAAGCGCTGCGCGTCCAGTGCGGCCATGCATCCGGTGCCTGCGCTGGTGATGGCCTGGCGGTAGACGTGGTCTTGCACGTCACCGGCGGCAAACACCCCGGGCACGCTGGTCATCGTGGCAAAGCCCTTGAGCCCGCCCTGGGTGATGATGTAGCCGCCAGCCATCTCGAGTTGGCCTTGGAAGATGTCGGTGTTGGGGGAGTGGCCGATGGCAATGAAGCAACCTTTGAGGGTGATGTCCTCAGTCACGCCGCTGGCCACGTGTTTCAGGCGGATGCCGGTCACGCCGCTGGCGTCGCCCAGGACCTCGTCCAGGGTTTGAAAAGTCTTGAGCTCGATTTTCCCGGCGGCCACTTTTTCCATTAATTTGTCGATCAGGATGGCCTCCGCTTTGAACTTGTCGCGCCGGTGCACAAGGTAGACCTTGCTGGCAATGTTGGACAGGTACAGCGCTTCTTCAACCGCGGTGTTGCCGCCGCCGACCACGCAGCACAGCTCATTGCGGTAAAAAAAGCCGTCGCAGGTGGCGCAGCCCGATACGCCGCGGCCCATGAATGCGGTTTCCGACGGCAGCCCGAGGTACTTGGCCGAGGCACCGGTGGCCAGGATCAGGGCGTCGCAGGTGTATTCGCCACTGTCGCCTTTGAGCGTGAAAGGCCGTTTGCTGAAGTCGACAGCGCTGATGTGGTCGAACAAGATCTCGGTCTTGAACCGCTCGGCGTGCTCCAGAAAACGTTGCATCAGCTCGGGCCCCTGCACGCCGTGCACGTCGGCGGGCCAGTTGTCCACATCGGTTGTGGTCATCAGTTGGCCGCCCTGGGCGATACCGGTGATCAGCATCGGGCTGAGGTTGGCGCGTGCCGCATAAATGGCCGCGGTGTAGCCGGCTGGACCAGAGCCCAAAATCAGGACCTTGGCGTGACGTGTGGTGGACATGGTAAAAACCTTTGCAAAAATGAGAATCTGGCGTGTACAGTTGGGGTTGGCATGGGGCGGGACACAAGGGCGTCCTGGCCCGGGCTCGGCGCAGGCGGTTTTCCGCTGGCCCCAGTCGCCATTGTAAGAACCATGCAACTTGGCCTCGATGCCGGCGTAATCACCCCTGATGACCTATTCACTCAACACCCTTAACGACAAACGCGGCGCGAATGTGGCTGCGCGACCTGGGTGGGCCCGATTCACCGACGAGTTTGGTCTGGCGCTGGGCCTGGTGGCCCTGGTGTTCTGGCTGTTGGCCTTGTTCAGCTACTCGTCGCAGGATATGGCCTGGTCGACCTCGGGTGCGGGTGGGCCACTGCGTAATCGCGGCGGACAACTGGGCGCCTGGTTGGCCGATCTCAGTTATTTTCTGTGTGGATTTTCCATCTGGTGGTGTGTTGTGGCGGGCCTCCGGTAGTGGTTGGGCAGTCTGTCTCGCTGGCTGCACGAGCGAGAGGCCGGCGCCAAATTAGCCGAACCGGAGAGTCCTACCGATTCGCGGTTGGGCATGCATCGCGGCGCTATTTGGCTGGGCCTGGCCTTGCTGCTGGCAGGCAGCGTCAGCCTGGAGTGGGCGCGTCTGCACCGGCTGGAGGCCTATCTGCCCGGCCACGGCGGCGGTATTCTGGGTTATTGGCTCGGGCCGCTCAGCGTTCAGTGGCTGGGTTTTGCGGGGGCGGCCCTGGTCGGCATTATGTTGGCCTTGGTGGGAGCCTCGCTCGCGTTCGGTTTTTCCTGGGGTCGAGTGGCCGAGTGGCTAGGTGCCTGGCTACACACCCAAGTCGAATCCCGCAGGGAAAAACGCGAAGTGGCTCAGGACATCGCCCTGGGCCAGCAGGCGGCGCGGGAGCGTGACGACGTGATGATCGAGCCGCGTGACGATGCTGCGCCAGCGCCCATAGCACCGTCGGTGGTGATCGAGCCGCTCTTGGCCGAGATGCCCAAAAGCGAGCGTGTGGCCAAAGAACGGCAAAAACCGCTGTTCACCGAGCTGCCAGACAGCCGGTTGCCGCAGGTGGATTTGCTGGATGGCGCGTTGGCGCGTCAGGAGACGGTGGCGCCTGAGACGCTGGAGATGACCAGCCGCATGATCGAAAAGAAGCTCAAGGACTTCGGTGTCGAGGTGCGGGTGGTGCTGGCCCAGCCCGGTCCAGTGATCACGCGCTACGAGATCGAGCCCGCCACCGGCGTCAAGGGCTCCCAAATCGTTGGGCTGGCCAAGGACCTTGCGCGCTCGCTCAGTCTGGTGTCAATCCGGGTGGTGGAGACCATTCCTGGCAAAAACTTCATGGCGCTCGAGTTGCCCAATGCCAAACGGCAGTCAATTCGCCTGTCAGAGATTCTTGGCTCCAATGTTTACAACGAGGCCAGGTCCATGCTGACCATGGGTTTGGGCAAGGACATCATCGGTAATCCTGTGGTGGCCGATCTGGCCAAGATGCCCCATGTCTTGGTGGCGGGCACCACCGGGTCGGGCAAGTCGGTCGGCATCAACGCTATGATTTTGAGCCTGCTGTACAAGGCCGAGGCGCGCGACGTGCGCCTGCTGATGATCGACCCCAAAATGCTGGAGATGTCGGTGTACGAGGGCATTCCGCATTTGCTGGCGCCTGTCGTGACGGACATGAAGCAGGCCGCTAACGGTCTCACCTGGTGCGTGGCTGAAATGGAGCGCCGTTACAAGCTCATGAGCAAGATGGGTGTGCGCAACCTGGCGGGCTACAACGTCAAGCTCGACGAAGCCAAGGCCCGTGGCGAGCATATTGGCAACCCGTTCAGCCTCACGCCCGAGGCGCCCGAGCCGCTGGATCGGCTGCCGCACATTGTTGTCGTGATCGATGAACTGGCCGACCTGATGATGGTGGTGGGTAAAAAGATCGAGGAACTGATTGCCCGGCTCGCCCAAAAAGCCCGTGCTGCCGGCATTCACCTCATTCTGGCTACGCAGCGCCCCAGCGTGGATGTGATCACTGGCCTGATCAAGGCCAATATTCCGACCCGAATCGCGTTTCAGGTGTCGAGCAAAATCGACAGTCGCACCATTCTGGACCAAATGGGCGCTGAAGCCCTGCTGGGCATGGGCGATATGCTTTACATGCCCAGTGGCACCGGGCTGCCGGTGCGTGTGCATGGTGCCTTTGTCAGTGACGAGGAAGTGCACCGGGTGGTCAGTTACCTCAAGAGTCAAGGCGAGCCCAACTACATCGAGGGTTTACTCGAAGGCGGCACGGTCGATGGTGAGGGCGAGACCTTGGGCGACGGCGGGACCGGCGGGGGCGAAAAAGACCCGATGTACGATCAGGCGGTTGAAGTCGTCCTGAAGAACCGAAAGGCCAGCATCTCGCTGGTGCAACGCCACTTGAAGATCGGCTACAACCGCGCGGCCCGGCTGGTCGAGGATATGGAAAACGCCGGCCTGGTCAGCAGCATGAGCAGCAGTGGCCAGCGCGATATTTTGGTGCCGGCTCGCGCCGAGTAAATCACATGATCACATCTGTTTCTGTCACTCGAGCGATCGCTATTATTTTAATAGCTATAACCCCAGTATTGGTAAGGGCTGGAGGTCTAGAAAGCCTGGAAAATTTCCTCCGGATGACCAAATCCGGTCGGGCTGAATTCACCCAGCTTGTGACGGCCCCACCCAAGGATGGCGTGCTTGCTCGGGCCAAGGCATCCGGCGGCAGTTTTGAGTTTTCTCGCCCGAACCGGTTTCGATTCATTTACCGCAAACCGTTTGAACAGACCATTGTTGCTGACGGCCAGACGCTCTGGTTGTATGACGTGGATCTGAATCAGGTGACGGCCCGCAGGCAGGCACAAGCCCTGGGGGCCACCCCGGCGGCCCTGATTGCCTCGGCGGCTGATCTGCGCGCCCTGCAAAACGACTTTGTCCTGGCTGACGCCCCTGACCGCGATGGCCTGCAGTGGGTGTTGGCGACCCCGAAGGCGCGCGACGGCCAGTTGCAGAGTGTGCGGGTCGGGTTTCGGGGGGCAGAGTTGGCGGTGCTGGAGATGCTCGACAGCTTTGGCCAACGATCGGTACTTACTTTCAGTTCTTTTCAGTCCAATGTAGCCATAGAAGCCGCCAGCTTCCAGTTCAAGCCGCCGGCGGGCGCTGACGTCATTCGTCAGTGAGCAGTCGTCCAGGCATCAGGGCCCCAGGGCGTGACGAGTTCCATGCCTTGGGCCTGGAAACGCTCCGGCAAGTCCTCCGTCATGTCCCAGCTGGCGGACAGCCGGCCAAAACCAATGCACAGGGCGCACACCATGCCAAGTTCGACCAGCGCTTTCTCGGAAAAATGCGTCTTTAGCAATGCATAAAACGCGTCATCTATCGCCAGGTGGTTGTTGGCCAGCAGGTCGGCGTAACGCAGAGCCACCCGCTCGGCCTCAGTGAGGTCAGGCGCTTCGTGAGGTTTTTCCAGTGCGCACACCAAGTCTTCATTGACACCATCGTCAACCGCATCTGCATAGCGCATGGCCATGCAGCTGCGACATTGGTTGTGAAAGGCAATTCGCAACCGTATCAACTCTCGCAGACGGGCTGACAGCACTGAATGTGCTTTCAGCGCCCCGCCAAAACGCAAATAGGCTTTGGCTAGCTCCGGGTGGTGCGCACGCACACTGGTGGGCCGTAATTCGCGCTCAGTTTTTTGATCTGCATTGAGCAGGCTACGAAGTTCAGGGTCGAATTCGTCGACGGTGAGTGATCTGATTCTGGACATGTCGGGTTCGCTGAGTTGAATGGCTTAGGTTGGCGTTCTGCGGCTGTCGATGTAGGTTTGCAACTGGTCGGGTAGATCTGCCAATTGCGGCTCGGTGCCGGGCCAGCGCACGCGCAGAGGCTGGTCCAGCCCATTGGCAAGCTCACTCAGTGGCAGCACGTAGCGGAACTTCAGCGCCCGCGACTGGAACAGCCAGTGGCCGTCGATCTTGGTGTAAGTGTCCAGGTAGCGCAAGGCGATGTGCACGGCTTGGCCATTGATACACAGTTCGGCGTGCGCGTTGACCACGCCTGAGGCCTGGTGATTCGAAATCAGATCGAAGTGCCAAGTGTGCGCATAGTGGTAGCTCGTGGTGAAGAGGGAAGTGCGGTAGCGGTAAAAGGCGACCACGGCGTCTCGGCCTTTGACCGCTTGAAACTGGCCATCCGGTGCAAACAGGCTACCCAGCTTGTCGAAGTCACGGTCATCAACGACCATGCCGTAGCGTGAGATCAGCTCGGCGAGTTGTTGTCGATCGTCAACGCGTTGGATCATTTGAGTCAGGTGCTGCAGATCGGGGTAGGCGGCGGGCTGCGAGGTTTCCATTGGGGCTCCGGTATCGAGTGGTAAGCTGCATTCTGCATTGGTGTGGCTTCGCAGGCAACAGATAACCCGCCAATGGACACCTGACATTTGCCGACCCCTATGAGGAAGCCCCAAAATGCAAGACAAAATTCGAGGTCCACTGGCCCCTGTCCTGACACCGTTCAAGGCCAAGTTCTACGCTCCAGACGTTGAGCGGTTCATTGCCCACTGCCGTTGGTTGATTGACAACCATGTAGGACTAGCTATTTTTGGAACAAACTCAGAGTCGGCCTCCCTGTCCGTGGATGAGCGCTTGACCCTCACGGATGCTTTGATTGCGGCGGGTATCCCCGCAAGCCGCATGATGCCAGGCACGGGTGGCTGCTCCATCACAGATTCAGTCCGATTGACCCGTCATGCCGTTGCCGCCGGTGCCTCGGGTGTGCTGATGCTTCCGCCTTTTTATTACAAAGGCGTGTCCGACGAGGGGCTGTTCGCCTACTACTCGGAAGTGATTGAACAAGTGGGTAGTGACCGGCTGAAGCTGTACCTGTACCACATTCCCCAAATGACTCAGGTTCCTATCACGATGAATCTGATTGACATGTTGCTCAAGCGCTACCCCGGCACGGTGGCTGGTGCCAAGGACTCTTCGGGTGTTTGGGATAACACCCGCACGATGATCGACAACTACAGTCGGGATGGCTTTGATGTTTTTCCAGCCAGCGAGTCCACCCTGTCCTCCGCTTTGCCCCTGGGGGCTGCAGGCTGCATCAGCGCCACGGTCAATATGAACCCTGCGGGCATTTATGCTTTGTACAAAGGCTGGAACACCCCAGAAGGCCCGTCACTGCAAGCCAAAGCCGATGTGGTGCGCCAGATCTTCCAATCAGTGCCCATGATCCCCGCGATGAAGCGCGTGGTGGCTGAGGTATCCAATCACCCTGAATGGCGTGTGGTGCGTCCACCCCTGGTGCCACTGGATGAAGCGACGGCGTCCACGCTGCTGCCCGCACTGAAAAAGGCCAACTTTGAGATGACTGCTTACCCCATTGCATCGGTTTAAATCTGCTTGCCCGCTAGACGCAGATTGCCCCGCAATGACGCTCCATGGCCACCCATCCACCTGACCACCAGCCGTTGGCCGAGCGCCTGCGCCCCAAAACCCTCGCCGAGGTGATCGGGCAGCAGCATTTGCTGGGCGAAGGCATGGCGCTGCGCCTGGCTTTTGAATCGGGGCAGCCTCACAGCTGCATCCTCTGGGGCCCCCCGGGCACCGGCAAGACCACCATGGCCAGGCTGATGGCCGATGCGTTTGATGCGCAGTTCATTACCATCAGTGCCGTCTTGGGCGGCGTTAAGGACATCCGGGAGGCAGTGGAGCTGGCCCAGCTGGCGCGCAATCAGGGCCGTCGCACCATTCTGTTCGTGGATGAAGTGCACCGCTTCAACAAAAGCCAACAGGATGCTTTTTTGCCCCATGTGGAAAGCGGCCTTTTCACCTTTATCGGTGCCACCACCGAAAACCCGTCGTTCGAGGTGAACTCGGCCCTGCTGTCGCGCGCGGCGGTGTATGTGTTGCAGGCCCTTGCACAGGCTGACCTGGAGCAAATTGTGGCGCGCGCCCTTGGGAGCGGCGCTGTGCCCTCCATAGAACGCGAAGCCGTCGATCGGCTCATTGCCTATGCGGATGGCGATGCGCGTCGGCTGCTCAACACGCTGGAAACACTGGCTGCGGCCGCCACCCAAGAAAAGCGCGCCGAGGTCACCGATGTCTGGCTGCTCAAAGTGCTGGGCGAGCGTATGCGCCGCTACGACAAGGGCGGCGAGCAGTTTTACGACACCATCAGCGCCCTGCACAAATCGGTGCGCGGCTCTGACCCGGACGCGGCTCTGTACTGGCTGGTGCGCATGCTCGACGGTGGTGCAGATCCCCGTTATATGGCGCGTCGCCTGATCCGCATGGCCAGTGAAGACATTGGCCTGGCCGACCCGCGGGCCCTGCGCCTGGCCCTGGACGCCGCCGAGGTCTACGAGCGAATGGGTAGCCCCGAGGGCGAGCTGGCGCTGGCCGAGTGCGTGGTTTACCTGGCCGTGGCCGCCAAATCCAACGCGGTTTACAAGGCTTTTAATGAAGCCCGGGCTTTTGTCAAAAAAGATGGCACCCGGCCGGTGCCCATGCACCTGCGCAATGCACCCACCCAGCTCATGAAAAACCTGGATTACGGTAAAGGCTATCGCTATGCGCACGACGAGCAGGACGGATTTGCCGCCGGAGAAAATTACCTGCCTGAGGGCATGGCTGCGCCCGGGTTTTACCGCCCGGTCGAGCGCGGCTTGGAGATCCGTATCGCGGACAAGCTGCGTCAGCTGCGCAGCCTGAACCATCAGGGCAACTGATGGCCTGTGATTCCTGCTGATAGCCTGCCCGCGCGAGGGTAAACCCCATCGCAGGTGCCCTCGGGATGGGGGGTGTGCTAGCTACAATCCCGTCCAACAACCTGTCTGTTGCGCCATATTGGCAGGGTAATTGCTAGAGACCTGTCAGCGCTCACAAGGCCGCGCGGCTCGGCGGCAAACCAACAACGCAAGCGCCGGTCACCAATCGGAGAAGTTTTATGGATACCTTGATACAGCAGATCATCAACGGTTTGGTGTTAGGCAGCATGTACGCCCTCGTCGCGCTGGGCTACACCATGGTCTACGGCATCATCAACCTGATCAACTTCGCCCATGGCGAGGTGCTGATGGTTGGCGCCCTGACCAGCTGGACGATCATCGGCCTGATGAAAGACGGCATGCCGGGAACGCCGGGCTATGTGATCCTGTTTGTGGCCCTGATCATCGCCTGCGTGGTGGCCGCTGCACTCAATTTTGTGATTGAAAAAGTCGCTTACCGGCCCCTGCGCAACAGCCCCAAGTTGGCGCCCCTGATCACGGCCATTGGCATGAGCATTTTGTTGCAAACACTGGCCATGATCATCTGGAAGCCCAACTACAAGGCTTACCCCACACTGCTGTCGAGCACCCCGATCAACATGGGGGGTGTGGTGATCACGCCCACCCAAATCATGATTTTGGGCGTCACAGCCGTGTCTTTGGCTATCTTGATGTGGCTGGT
>CALPLW020000077.1 GCA_943324505.2 Comamonas sp. lk | reverse complement strand
ATGAACCCTTGCTGGAGTGCGGCGCGCGGGTTAGCCGAGGTGACATCGTGGCCCAATTGCACGACTTTGACCGCATTGATCTGTCCCCCTGGCCGGTCAAGGCGGGGGTAGATGGCATTGTTATCGCACAGGCATGGGGAGCCCCTGTCTTGCAGGGTCAGCACGTACTCGTGACCGGGCGAATCGTACCTTTTGTGGACGCCTAACTTGGGGGGTCGGCTTAGGCCATGTGCGGGAAGAATGCCTTGCGCGCCTGCTCGTCCATTTCGGACTTGAAGGTGTACTGCGCCTTGAGCGCGTCGACTCGTTGTGCTGCTGGCCGAGCATTGATTTCGCCCAACAGACGTTTGACGTTGGGCAGTTTGGCCATAGCGTCGTCTCCCAGCACGAGATGCGCCGCCCGGGCCCAGCCCCACAGCGCCATGTCCACCAGTGAGTAGCTGTTGCCCACCATATGGCTTTGTTTTGACAGGTGAGCTTCGATGATGTTCCAGTGCCGCCAGGCTTCGAAGTTATAACGGTCGACGGCATAGGGTATTGGCTCTGGCGCATAACGCTTGAAGTGAACCGCTTGGCCGCTATAGGGGCCGATGCCGCTGGCCACGAACATCAGCCACGACAACATTTCACCCTTCGCCTGAGGCGTGTTTGCGGGCAGGAACTGGCCGCTTTTTTCAGCCAGGTACAGCAGAATCGCGTTACTGTCAAAAACCACCACGCCGTCGTCCACGATGGCAGGCACCTTGGCATTCGGGTTGATCGCGGTGTATGCCGGCTCGTGTTGCTCCCCTTTGCGCGTGTCCACCGGCACAATCTCGTAGGGTAAACCGGATTCCTCCAGGAACAGCGCCACTTTGGCGGGGTTGGGTGCAAGATTGAAGTAGAACTTGATCATGGGGTTTTCTTTTTGGGTTGAGTCTGGGTGCCTATTGTCGGCGTAACCGCATTGACTTTATCGGACCGCCAAACCATTCACCCCCACTAAATCACCGCAGCCCCTCAATCCCTCCTGGTCCCTGGTTGGCCTAGGCGATTCACTTCATCATGTCTGGTCTAATCAGGTTAACCAACGATCCAGCAAGCAATACGGTTGTCGCAAGCAGTGTCAGGAAACGCTTTGTCAGCCATACCGATACCTTAGATAGGATTCAAAATGAAAAAAATTGCAGCAATATCTCTGGGCGTGCTCGCTGCGGTCACTGTTGCTTGGCTGGGTGCCGGCATATGGGTCGGGCAGCGCGCTCAAACAGCTTTACAGGAACTCAAAGACGGCCCCAGTAATGGCAAGTCTTCGGTGCGACTGACCCAGTTGAAACACGAAAGGGGTCTGTTCGGCGCCAAAGGTCAAGCTGAGTTGACATTCGAACCCGGTTGCGCCGCTGCAACGGGCGCAGAACAAGCCGCAAGCATCAGGATCAACTATTCCATGTCGCATCTCCTGCTGCCGACCAGCGTGGCGCGCTTTGAGTGGCAGATCGATAAACCGGATGGTGTCCCTAATGACTCACGCGCAGTCTTAAGGGCAGTCAGCTCTCTGACCGGTATGGGGACCGTGTCAATCAACGGCGCCATTCGCACGGATATGGCCCTGCCAGAAGTATCAGTACAGAGAACGGGCCACGCCCTGCAGATACCGCCCTCAAAGGGGTTTCTAACTATCGATGGTAAAGCGATGTCCTTTGGCTGGAAATTTGATCGCTGGGTCACTCGCGGCGATGGCCAGGCCATGGAGGCCAAGGATATCGTCATCGACATTGATCTCAAAAATCGCCACCTGGGGACAGGCTTTGTTCGCCTGGCTGCTGAGCAAGTCAGCTTGGGCATGGGTAGCCTGGAGGGCGTTTCACTGCGTTCTGAGGCTACTGAAAGAGGTGACCAAATCGACATCTCCGTAACACCATCGGTACGCCGCTTGAAAGCCGGCGACGTCGATCTCAGTGAGCTGGCATTGGAGATAGCACTCAAGGGCTTAGACACCCGAAGTGTGGAAACGCTGAGCCAGATCTACGCAGACAGTTGTGGGATGCAGTCAATGACAATGCAGGAAGGCCAAAAAGCGCGCGATGCCGCAGTAAAACTCCTGGTACGTGGTCTATCTTTGGGCGTTTCAAAAGTTAGCGGAAAAAGCGCTGACGGCGGCATTGCGGGTCAGTTGATGCTTATTCTGGACCCTTCCAAGGACGCTAATCCTTCGCTGGCAAGTCAATTCAAACTCCAAGGTCGCCTGGAAGTTAACGGTAACCTGGTACCGGCGCCACAACGTGAATTGGCCGTCCAATTGGGGATTGCCGTTGCCAAGGGCACAAATCTGACCTCGACTTTTGAATACGCCGATGGGCTACTCAAGGTCAATGACCTTGCGCATGACGCAAGCGCCTTGCTGGCAGCGCTCAAGTCAGCCGATGCCGAGCTCCAGGCACTGATGGTGGAGTGGAACCGCCCCCAAACCAAACAGCCCGCCCCGCAGGCCTTGAAGCAGGCTGGGGAAGCCACAACCCAAAATGCGCCTGCGATCGCACCCGCTGCAGACCCCGCGCTGGCGCCGCTTGACGGGCGTTGGTTCAGCGATGAAGGGAAATACGGTTACAGGTTGAGCGGCGGCATCGGAACGGTCACTGTCTCCAACAGCCCCAACTTCAAACCTGGCGATCAGATCGTCTTCTTGAAGCCGGCTGGTGAGACCCGGTTTGTGGGCGAGCAAGTCCAAGAAGATGGCAAGTCTTATCCTGTCTCCGTCAGCCTGATGCCCGATGGACGATTGGCCTTCCAAGGAGATCGCAACGTCAAGTGGACCGTGCGGCGCGATGACTGATCACGATACAAAAGCGAAGGCGCGTGTCTGTACCGGAGTTCAACTGAACGATGCTCGCCAATAGACCCTGAAATTTCCAATGCAAATCAACACAGATTTATCTCAAAAACTGGCTATTCACAGCGGTGAACTACCCTGGCTTGCGTCTCCGCTCAAAGGGGTTGACAGAAAAATGCTCGAACGCGATGGTGATGAAGTCGCCCGTGCAACCAGCATAGTGCGCTATGCGCCCAAATCAAGCTTCAGCCGCCACCAGCACGACCTGGGAGAAGAATTCCTGGTGCTCGAGGGCGTGTTCCAAGACGAACATGGCCAATATCCTGCCGGCACTTATGTCAAGAACCCATCTGGCTCATCCCACACACCATTTACAGACACAGGCTGCACCTTGTTTGTCAAGCTCAGGTACCTTGATCCACAAGACACAGAGCGGGTTGTGATCGACACCCAGTCATCGGGCTGGTTTGCCGGCATGGTGCCGGGACTGACCGTCTTGCCACTGTCCTCATTTGGAACCAAAAACACGGCCTTGGTCCGCTGGGCGCCGGGTACTTACTTCAACCCACACAGACATTTTGGTGGCGAAGAAATTCTTGTCATTGATGGCGTGTTTGAGGATGAGCATGGACGCTATCCCAAGGGAGTTTGGTTACGTAGCCCACATATGAGCGCACATAAACCGTTTAGCGTCGAGGGTTGCACGATCTTGGTCAAAACAGGGCATTTACTATCAGACTGAGATTTGCCGATCAATCCTCCGGTCAATCAGCAGTCAACGATGTTTTCGCAGCCATGCGGCGAGGCCGGCGCGGACAACTATCCGATCAGCCAAAATCCGTGAATGGTGCGGTCGTGCCGTGCCATAGCCCAGCTTGGTGTGGCGGGCGAACAGGTGGATCTGCCATCAAGGTGAAGAGCAGTGCGTGGGCTTTCTGGTCGGGTAACACGGCATTCAAAACCCGTAAGGATCAGGTCGTACTTGTTGCACGTCATAAGATGACGAGCCGAGCCAGTAACAAGTCACATTCGGACATACAAATAAACCGAGATGCATCAAACTCGGTAACTGCTGTATCCTGCCTGATCCGGCAGTATGGCTGGCATTTCTGGAAAACGGGGCAGTACTTGACCAAGCAGCCCGAGCGGCACGGAATCAAAATGATTGGGGCAGAAGATCAATAGCTTCGCCATCCCAGCGATAAGGATTACCCACCACCATGAAGACGGCCGACAAATTTTCCAGTCTCAGTGCCGGCACCGGTTGCAGATTGCCGCGTCGCGCTGTGCTCACTGGGGTCGCGCTCCTGGCTGGCGCCTTCGGGTGGCAGGCAACGACGGCCCGGGCCAATGAAGTTGCAGTCCTTGTCCCGCCGCTAATTGATTTTGGGGCTCGCTCAGCAGCACCTGCACCCGGCACCATCATGTCCGACACCGCCGTGCTCGCCGGGGGCTGCTTCTGGGGCGTTCAGGGCGTCTTCCAGCACGTCCTGGGCGTCACCCGCGCTATCTCGGGCTATGCCGGTGGCGATGCCCAAACTGCCAACTACGATGCCGTCGGTTCCGGTCGCACTGGTCATGCCGAGGCCGTGCGTATCAGCTTTGACCCGCTGCAGGTGAGTTTTGCGCAATTGCTGCAGATTTACTTCTCCGTCGCGCACGACCCAACGCAGCTCAACCGGCAGGGGCCGGACAGCGGCACGCAATACCGCTCTGCCGTGTTTGCCCAAAACGCCGAACAGGAGCGCATCGCCTGGGCCTATATCGCGCAGTTGGACCAGGCAAGCGTTTTTGGCAAACGTATTGCGACCACGGTGGAATTGAACAAACCGTTCTTTGATGCCGAGGCTTACCACCAGGATTACCTGGTGCGGAACCCCGATGAGCCCTACATCGTCATCAACGACTTGCCGAAGGTCGGTAATCTGAAGTTCTTGTTCCCCAGGCAGTACCGCGCCGAACCCGTGCTGGTGGGCACGAAACCTCATGTCTGACGACAACCAGATCGATATCCCGGCGTCCTTTATCGCCCTATTTGTAGCACCAGGCCGGCAAAAACCAAGCGAACCACGCCATGTCGTGGCGGATCGGTACGAACTTTGCGAAGACATGGCCACCATGCTGACCGAGACGGCAAAGAATATGCAGTTCAGTCTGGGTATCTCGGAACATGAAGTTCTGGTGCGTACCCTGCGTGGCCTGACTGGCGACGATGCGGTGGTGACAATCTCTGAGGCGCAATGGGTGATGCAACGCTTGGCCGAATTACTGGAGTGGGGGGGTGATCCGGTGTTCTTGGCTTAAGAAGGGAATATTTGCTAGAAATATACTTGTTCTTGCCTTATGCCAATAACCTCCTAATGCAAAGAGCTTAATTGGCGGTGGACAGGGACTAGAATCTCTGCCGTTCGTAATCAAAAAAGGGAAATTAAATGAGTAATTTGATAGAGCTCCAGGGTCAGATCGAGAAACTGCAAAAGCAGGCCAATGACATCAAAGCCCGCGAGTTTGACAAGACGGTCGCTGATATCAAAGCGCAGATGCTGGCCTTCGGCATTACCGCCAAAGACCTGACGGCCAAGAAAACCGTGGGTAAAGGCAAGGGCAGGGCGGTAAAGGCCGTTCGGGTTGCCAAAGGGGTGAGCGGCACCAAGAAGCCGGGAAAGCCAGTGGAAGCCAAATACCGCGGCCCTGCTGGCGAAAGCTGGTCTGGACGCGGTCTGATGCCAAAGTGGATGAAGGCGCTGGTTGCCGAGGGCAAGTCAAAACAGGATTTCGCGGTCTGATCAAGACAGAACAGCGGGTCTTAACTGTGACGATGGCGCGTACGAAATTGCCGCCCACTTATCACTGACGCAATTTTGCGTCAGTGATAGAAGCCTTTGCAAATGGCGAGTCTGGCGCCCAAGAGTGCCGAGGTCGGTTCTCGGGCACGAAATCATCCAAGCCGCATCGTGACGAAGCGCCTAGCGATGACCCCGCAGCGACTTGCTCGATCAAAATCAAAAGCGCGGTAACTGTCCCGGCTCATCTGCCGTCCAGCCACCCATCAAATGCGCCGCTGACGTACTGCTTACCTAGCATGGCAGTGACTACATGGAGTCAGTCATGGTAATACCGAGCCGCTTTCAGGCAAAGCCTGGTTAAGCGTGACCGCCAACCTCGCCCCGGCCTGTTGCAGACGCTGTTCCATCAGCGGCGTGAAGCGCTGGACATAGGCCAGATCAACCAGCCGTCCCGGGTAAAAGCCTGCGAGCCCCACGATCCGGCACGACTCCTCTGCTGCCAAAACTGCCGTGGAGCCGGCCGCGTGACCATGGGCAAGCGCCAAACTTTTGTCACTCCTGCCACTGACCAGAAGCCGCGCCGTCATCACCTCGGTATCTTGATCCAGGGCCCGGATCAGACCCGAGTCCCACACCGCGTGCAGGTTGCTGGCGCGCATAAAGGTCTGCAACTGGTAGCTGTTGCCGCCCCGGTCCTTCGCGTAGCCAGCATGTAGCGGCTGGTGCACATCAGCCTGCAGATGAACCAGGTACTTCAGCGCCCGGAGTCGAGACGCATCCGAGCCAGCTGCCGCCAGAATGATGGTCTGCCGGTCTATGGCGGCCACCACACACTGGCCATCCGGGCAATCCCGCTCAGCCGAGTAGGTGCAACTGCTTTTGGGAAAGTTGACGTAATGCCAGGGGGCGGTCGCAGGGTTGCGGTGCTCATCAGCCCAAGTGGAGATGCTGGCCATAGTTTGACCGGGCTCTGTGGCAAGCAAACGGTCCACCTCGCGCCTGGCCCCAACGCTGAGCTGCGCCTGCGCCAGATTCGCCACCACCTGGTGCCCCTGGGTGCCCCACGCCTGAGCCGGGTTAGTTGTCAGATTTAGCACTAGCCAGGCCGCCGCCAGTGCCAACAAGGTGGCATTTCGCGACAACTGAACCGACAAGCTGGAAAGTGGCCAATACTGCATGAATCTCACGGTGAGCCCAACCAGTACCTACTTCGCTAGGCGTTGCAGCGCTGCTTCGATTTCTGTGCGGATTTCCTCTTCGCTGTTGAGGGGCGCAGTCGGGTCAGCCATCGGCGTGACAACATTCGTGACTGGATCCCAGTCGACGGCACCATAGATGGCCGGCTTGCCGGTCTTTCGTAGAAACTGGTCGTAGGCATCGCCGCTGGAATAGTGCCAGAACTCCCACGGGTACTCGACAAAACCATGGTCGCGCATCAATGCGGTGATTTTTTCACGATGCCTCAGCCCGTCGGCCGAGACAAACGGAGAGTTCATCGGCGTTAGTTCCGACAGTTCGATGTACGGCCCACCGCGGTCGACTTCGATCGCAAGGTCATTGAGTCTCACCACCGAGATATCGATCGCACTACCGGACATGTGAGTCGCAAATTTTGGTACCGTAGCGACCAACGCGCTACAGCGGCGGAACATGAACTCCGGACTCGGAACCTCGCCATCCAGTTCCCACATCACGCGCTGGAGCACGGCGTCAAACACCTTTGGCGTAAGGCCGAGGTACTTCTGAATTTCCCGGGTCCGATAGCCATCCTCGACGCGCAGCACCCAGCCCAGTTCATTCATTTGTTTGGCCGCGCCCAAAAAATTAGGGATTTGACCTTCACGCAAATAAAACAACCGGTCCAGGTCGTTGACATGCTTGAGTGATGAAAATGCCACTACGACACCAGCCTGCGCTGCCGCCTCGCGCAACGACACAAAGGGCTCACCGCATTCCACTACCGGGTAGGGCAGGATGCTTTCAAACATAAATGTGTAGGCCGCTTCGAGCTGCTGTGTCCAATAGGCGCGCCGCGCCACCTCGTCAGATTGCATATTAGGTTCCTGCGAATTGGTAGATGGGATATTGGTAGCGTTCGGTTAAGCCGCGTTGATTTTTAGTGAAGAGCAATACTCATGAGGCCTAGCGGTCAATTTTTTTGGTGCGGGGTCATACCTCTTTTTCTCATTCCTGTGTAGTTTCCAACGCTTAAGCCCCTTGGAGGATTCTGATTGTTGGCTCATCGGAACGTCCATCAATCCGGTTTGTTGAGATCAAGGTGCGTATTTTCCAAACGGAAAAATCTTAATGAATTGTCGCTGTTAATTTTTGATAATTTTCTGACCGGGATATCAATATAACCGCCAACTCAGCAAATACACCAACTCACCAACTCACCAAAAACCGCTTAATTCCTTTTGGGCTCTGTATGTCCTGCGGGAGCCCGAAACGGGTTGCGAATCACCAGCAGCTTGGCCTCGTCAAGGTAAGCCGATGCGCTGAAATCGGTGTTCGGCTACGCCTGCTTCAACGACGGCTCTTACCGCGACTGCCAACGCAAGGCCAGTCAGTGGACCATTGGCAAGAACTTTGACGCCAGTGGCGGATTTGGCCCGTGCCTGGTGACTGCCGATGAACTGGTCATGGGCACGCCCGGTGGCGTAGGCTATGCCCGTACGCCGCCAGTGTGGATGAAGGCCGATTCGAAATGGCGACCATTCGCGCAGTGCCCTATGAAATTCCGACCGACGGCCCGGTCGACCAGGCCCTCGGCTGACATCCGGCTGAGCGCCTCGCGCAGGGGGCTGGCACCGACCTTGTAGCGCTGGCTCGGGTGATGCCGCCAGCGCCATTGCCAGAGGACTCCAAGGGTGGCTTGCGTGCCATGGGTGGTGGTGTTGAGGATGCTTGGAGCAAAACCCCTGGTTTTGGCTACTCTCCGCGGTACTCTGAATGTGCAGAGAACGCCCCTGCTGTGAGCGCTATATCGCCACGCGAAATGCCCGCTTGCTTGGCGGCGTCCTGCCAACCGTCCACGGCGCAAGCCACTTCTTCGACAATTTCCTTGGCACGCGCGGGCGCTGTCCCGTAAAACTCCGCCGTGCTCAGAACCGTCTTAAGGCTTGGACGGTTGTCCACATCATCAAGGTTCAAGACGTGTTCCCCCTTGTCGATGTTTGGGTTCACATCAAAGGCGGGAGCAAGCCGCCAACCTGTCGCGGCCAGCACGAAGCCGTGATTGCGCAAGTGGTCGTCCCTGTTGCCCACCGCCACATTGAAAG
Source organism: Comamonas sp. lk (assembly GCA_943324505.2). Classification (GTDB taxonomy): domain Bacteria; phylum Pseudomonadota; class Gammaproteobacteria; order Burkholderiales; family Burkholderiaceae_C; genus Rhodoferax. Next base: position 4,789 of record CALPLW020000077.1, on the reverse strand, counting down.
CCACCCTGCGAAACAGCTGCGCCAGGTCTTCGGCAACATGGGCGCCGTCACCGTGGGCGCGAAGGAACTGTGCCATCTCCAGGTAGCTTGTGCCCTCACTGTGCTTCTTACGCAGCAGCGTCATCGCAGAGGCGTAGAACCGCCGTGCGCCGCGTGCGCGATCAAAGCGCTCCACGCAGAAGGTGTGAAACGTGTTGTTCAAGCGCACAGACCTCGCCGGCGGCACGTCCACGCCAGCTATGCCGGCCAGACCGTGCACCACATGTTCCCATGCGCCAATGTCTCGGTCATCGTCGCGCGCCGGAAACTTGCCAATCCACAAGGAGCCATCCGCCTCGGTGAAATTTGCTTTGGGGCGCGCTCCACCCAGGGATGCGCCTGGCGCCACCAGCACGGTTAGCCACTTGCGCAGCGCGTCAAGGTCGTCGATATGCCTGCCACTGAGTTGGTAGGCGACGGCCTCCAGCTCACTCAGCGTTGTGATGGGCGGCGCCGCCATCTTCTCGTGGCCAAGAAACTCTGTGGTTCCGGCGAGCCGAAACCGCAGTGCGCCTTGCCGCGTGAAGTCCTGAACGCCCACTAGGAAGTCCCACGCGTAGAGCGTCCGTGGCGCCCGCTTCTCGTCTTTGGCCAGCAACGCTTCACGTCGCTTCATGAGCGTCTGGCCCCAGCGGTCCGGCGACGAGTCCGAGAAAATCCCGAAGTTGCCGAGTTCCGGTTTGGGAAAGAAGGGGGCGTCGTCCAGGGTCAGGTCTGGGTCAATCGCAAACGCGCGAGGGTCTCCAAGCCAGGTCCGCTCATAGTGGAATTGAATTTGGCCGCGGTCATGAGCGAGGATGCCCACCTGGCACGGCGGCCCAAGGTCGCAGTCGAGCCAGACTTCAAGAACGTTGTCTCGGCCGCTCATGACGCGCTTTGATCGGCCCCAGTTAGCGCGGGTTTTGAAGTTTGGGCAGGCCGCCGGCGATGGCTGGTCCTTGGCGTTGCTAGTGCCAGGTCTTGCAGCTTGCGCCCGACCTTGTCGTCCGCTGCCAAACCGTTGACGTCGCCTTCGATTCCCAGCGCCACCATCACACGCAGGTATGTGCCCATCGTTGCGCCAGGGTCGCCCGCTTCCTTCAAATCCGGGTCGCCCGAAATCAGGATTGCTGCGCCAGAATCGACGGCTCAAGATAGTTGACGCCGGGCAATATGCAAGAATTAACTATGCAAATTGACTATTGGATGGTAAATTTGCGCGGATGTTTGATAGAAAAGTTGAAGAATCCATCAAGCAAGCACTGTCGCGACAAGCGGCCGTTGCCCTGCTTGGGCCGCGGCAGGTTGGTAAGACAACGCTTGCACAAACGATAGCCGTCCAGCTGAATGCCTTGTACCTCGACCTGGAAGACCCACAGGACAGGGCCAAGCTCAGCGAGCCTGCCAGCTTTCTTGGCGCATATGAAGACAGGCTGGTGATCCTCGACGAGATCCACCGAGCGCCCGATCTGTTCCAGACATTGCGTGGCGAAATCGATCGCGGACGGCGCAAAGGCCACCGAACCGGACGTTTTCTGTTGCTGGGTTCTGCCTCCATCGACCTGATGCAGCAAAGTGGCGAGAGCCTGGCCGGGCGCATCAGCTACATCGACATGACACCCTTGGCCGTTGACGAACTGCCAGCCCAGGCGCAGGACACTTTGTGGCTGCGCGGCGGATTCCCAGACAGCTTTTTGGCACAGGACGACACCGCCAGCATGGCGTGGCGTCGGGATCTGGTGCGGACCTATTTGGAGCGGGACGTGCCGATGTTCGGTTCGCGCGTGCCCGCCGAAACACTGCGTCGATTTTGGACCATGCTCGCCCACAACCAGGGCGCGTTGCTGAACGCCTCACGGCTCGCACAAGGACTGGAAGTGAAGAGCCAGACGGTGAGCCGCTACGTCGACCTGCTGGTCGACCTGCTGTTGGTCCGTCGCCTGCAGCCCTACCAGTCCAACGTCGGCAAGCGGCTGGTCAAATCACCCAAGGTTTACATACGCGACACCGGCCTGCTCCACGCACTGCTCAATATTGGCGACCACCCCACGCTGCTCGGTCACCCCGTCGTGGGCGCCAGTTGGGAAGGGTTTGTGATCGAGAACCTGATTGGCGCGGCCCCCCCGCTCACCGTGCCCGGTTTCTACCGCACGGCTGGCGGCGCTGAAATCGATCTGGTGCTGGAACTGCCCGGGGGCGAACGCTGGGCGATCGAGGTCAAACGCAGCCACGCGGCCAGGCCGGCGCGGGGGTTTCATGAAGCGTGCGAAGACCTGAAACCGGCCAGACGACTCGTTGTGCATGGCGGGGCGGACAGCTATCCGATCAGCCAAACAGTCGAAGCCATTGGTTTGGCAACACTGATGCAAGGTCTGACAAGGCTGCACTGACATTGACCGGCCAGGGGCTGTTGGGTTATCGACACATTTGCCATCCGGAGCAGCCAGAGGCAACAGGGCACGCACTGCATCGGTGTCACTCCAATGCCGAACATCAGCAGGCAGCCCTTCGTGATAGCTTGCTTGGCCATTAGTTTTGTGTCAAATCGGGCTCTAGGCCCTGTAATCATTGGGCTTATAGCTATTATTTTTGTAGTGCTTATTGCGTTCAAGCTTTAGGCGCATGCCTACCTTGCGGGCATCTCTGCCAGCCGTTTTGCAGATTCCTGAAGCTGACCAAGGATGGGCTCCGCAATGCTTGAGGGGAATCCCGCAGGTAGCTGGGCAATAACCTGCGCAATGGCTGCGGGTGTGTTGTTGATGATGCCTTGAATGATCGGCTCCATGTCTGTCCCAATCCCGCAACGCGACGCCATGGCATTGAAATGCCGGCGGAGGATCTCTTTCAGGTGGTAGTGCCTGTTCTTTCCTGAGATGGCCATAGCCAGCTTTGCCTTGTGCTGTGACATCTGATGTGCAGCGCCCCCTTCAACCGGCCACATTGAAAGAACGTCATACAAAGGCGTCATGCGGTACCGCCCTTTCTGAAGAATTTGCAGGCTGAAGTTCTTGGCGTGGCCGTCTGTGGCCGCCAGCATCCAGAACAAGACCATCGCGCTCATGAAAGTTTGGAGGTCAGAACCCGCGTTGGTCGATTGCTGGAGCACTTTGCAGACGTCTACGACTCCGGGGCCTCCTTCGCTCTCGTATTTTTTATACGGAGCAACTCCGAGAACCTGGCAAAAGTCCTCCTGCGGTAGCCGCATCCACCAAGTACCTGACGAGTGCAGTCTGCGGTCAAAGCGCTCAACCACCAGCACTCGCTGTGCCCCGAAGTCGCAAATATGCGACTGGGCCACCGGCAACCCATATGCCTGAAGAATGCGAGAGCACAGCCACTCATTTTCGACCGACGTACTCATGTCGATGCGTCCGTCGCGACCTACCTTGCCCAGGGGAAGCTTGAAAATGTGAGTGGTGGGTGTCGCACCGTGCGGTCGCATCCACTGCTTGTTGTGCCAGAGGAGGGCCGTTTTTTCGTGGGCGCCTGCCAAGGAGATTCTGAAGTCGTCCTCGTCCGCGTCCTGTTGACCGAGCCCCGCGCCCGGGGCCACCGCCCGCCGCAGATACTCCTCGACCTTTGCGTCCGAGAGTGGTGTGCCTGAAATGGTGTCGTAGTCAATCGGTTGCTCATTTTCCGGCAACAATTGGATGGCGCCCACACAGTCCCGACCGATCGCCTGCAAAAGTGCAAAGGCCTCGGTGGAACCTGTCTTGAATTTGCCTGCAAGGCGGTTTCGAATTGGCTCGCTGTCGGGCAACAGGTTGTCAAAGAAGTTCAGTACCCGAGCCCCTTTAAGCGGCGCATTGCCAATGGTGAACGGCAGCGACAGTGACAGCGGACGACCTGCGAGAGACTGTACCCATTGAGGGTCGTAATGCAGCTCGGCGTCTGCGCGCGTAGGCAGGCGCCAGGTGCCAACGCGTTGACCGTTAGACCAGACTGAGAGGGCTCGGCGATGCGAGTTGCGGCCCACGGGTTACCACTCCGGCTCTGAAGGTGTTCGTGAGTCTCCAGGCGCGACGCTGTCTGCCGACACGACGCTTAAGTTCGTACCCGGCGACTTTTCTTTCAGGGTGAGCTCTAGCCCCAGTTGCGAGCACATGCTGAGCAGCATGTCAAGGCTGATCGCAGCAGCGTTTGTCTCCAGCTTTGACAGCCGTGACTGGGATATTCCCGCACGAGCGGCGACGTACGCCTGGGAATAGCCCTTGTGCTTGCGGGCAGACTGCAGGAGCAGACCGACTTGCTGCGAATTGGAAAGAATTTGCTCCACGGTTTATTCCTTTGAAGAATAAACATAGCATATTCTTCTGGAGAATAAATGTCAAATATTCTTTTTGAGACTAAATTAACAATATTCCTCAGGCCTATATCAGGTTGTGCCCACCACACAGCACAGAAAGCTACTCGCGACCCTTTTGAAACTCAGGCCCGCGTTTGCGCAGTGCCACCTCCAGCTGGGCCTGCAACGCCGCGTCGGACAGGGGCTGGTCCTATGCGTCCAAGCCATCCCAAACATAGTCACCCCCTGCCACAGCGCTGGCCGAGCACTGGCTGGCAGAATCCAGCCCATGGATTCTTTGTCACAGATTGCGCTGGGCGCCGCCGTCGGTGTCGCCGTCATGGGCCGGCGAACCGCCGTGTGGAAGGCCGCCGCCTGGGGTGCGGTGGCCGGCACTCTGCCGGACCTCGATGTCATCATCGACCATGGCGACCCCATTCGCAACATGGTTCTGCACCGGGCCGAGACCCATGCCCTGTTCTGGTT
>CALPLW020000076.1 GCA_943324505.2 Comamonas sp. lk | reverse complement strand
GGCTCAGCTCCTGTGAATTAATTTGTCGAACATGGCCGCAGCATCGCGCCGGCAGGCCCAATGGATTGCCTTAGTGCCACCACTGACCGGAAAGCACCAGCCCACGGGCGGCGAAGCGGTGCTCACCCGTGATCACCTCACCCACCACGTCCTTGTACTGGGTCGGTTCAGTCAGCACCTCGAAAATACTGGCATCTCCCACCGAACCTGGCTTCAAAGATCCCAGGTCAGGGCGACGGATGGCACGGGCGGCATTGCTGGTGCCACAGGCCACCACTTCCGGCAGCGTCATACCCAGGGCGTGGAACTTGGCCAGCGTCTGCAGCAGGTCAAAAGCCGGGCCATTGATGGAGAGAATATGCACGTCCGATGAGATCACGTCGGGCTTGAAGCCGGCGGCCAGCATGGCTCGGCTGGTGGCAAAGCCGCAGGACCCCGCGCCATGGCCGATATCAAAAATCACTCCGCGCTCCCGGGCCGCCATGACCTCGGGGCGTACACCGCCACCCGGGTGCGAGGGTGCGTTGGGAAAGGGGCGGAAACAGTGGGTCAGGATGTCGCCTTTGCGCAGGCGCGACATGACCTCAAGGCGCGACGGTGGCGGGTGGTCCAAGTGAGCCATCAAAGGCAGCCCGGTGGCTTCGGCCACCTCCAAGGCCATGTCCATCGGGGCAATGCCTGCATTACCGCTGGCCCCCCTGCCGACCCGGACCTTGATACCGACCACCAGATCGGCGTTTTCACGGGCAACCCGGACGCACTCCTTGAGATCGAGCAATCGCAGGTCTTCGGATTCGCCCACCATGACCGTGTCTGAAAAAGCGAAGATGCCCGCAAAGGACAGATTGAGCAGCGGCAGGATGCGAACCGGCAGTGCCGGCTCGATCACGTGCTTGCGAAACCCGGGGAAATTACCCGGGCCAGCCGTGCCGGCATCCACAAAAGTGGCTGTGGCACTGGTGCGTGCGAGCGCCACCGCATCGACACCGATCGAGGTACCACCCCAATACACATGGGTGTGCAGGTCGATGAGCCCCGGGGTCACCACCTTGCCTCGTACATCGCGGACATCGGCCCCCGCCGGTACCGGCAGGTCGACCCCGATCTTGGCGACAACACCCTTTGAAAACAGGACATCGCTCACTTGGTCCAGGCCCTGCGATGGGTCAATCACCCGTGCGCCGCGCAGCAGCAGGTCTCGGTTTGTGTCGTCATGGCTCATACAGCACTCCTACTTGATTCAATGAGACAGCGCACCAAGACAGCATCGTCATCAGGGCGCAGGGTCTGAGGGTTGATGGTTAAAACATTCTGGTGGGCCAGGCGCTCACCCAGATGCACCGGGGGCGTACCATGTTGGAGGTGCCGGCTAAGCGCATGGGCAGAGCCCGCGACGGTCAGTTCCAGCAAGGGCACATGTTGGTCGATGCCATCCCGGGCAATGAGCCGGGCTGTGAGCGAAGGCGCCTCCGACAAAGCAGTAGCGATGGCCTGCAATCTGGCTGTGAACTGCTCGGCGATGGCGTCTTCATCGCGTTCGACAAAGCGCTCCAGCGCGGCCAGCAGCCCAGCGATTTCTTCCTTGCCCACCTTGAAGCCACGCCCGATCCCGTGATGCGGGATGCCCTTGAGCGCATCACGGTCAATCAGGGCTGAAGGCGACCAAGTCTGCGGGCTCACATCCATGTCCATCATCTGGACCAAGGCCGAGCCGACCAGATCACGCCGGCCGGCCAGGATGCCTGTGGACTGCGGGCCACCAATGGCCTTGCCACCACTGAAGACGACCAGGTCAGCACCCGCCTCGATGAAGGTTTTCAAATTGCGCCGCGGCGGCAACTGCGCGGCGGCGTCCACGATCACCGGCAGACCGCGGCGGTGCACGGTGTCAAGAACGGCTGGCAGGTCGGCCAGTGTCTCGGAGGTGGCGACGAACAGAAACGCAGCGGTATTGGCGTCGATGGCGGCCTCAATCTCCCAGGGCTCCAGACCACGGACACCTGCACCCGTGCCACGGTCGTTGTGGCCGATATCGACGATGGTGGCACCAGCCAGCCGAATCGCATGGTCATAGCTGTTGCGGTGGGTGCGAGCCATCAGGATGCGGTTGGGCATGGCTCGGGTATCGGGCAAGGCCGCCATGCAGTTCACATCCCAGCCCGCCAGACAAGCCGCCGTGGCCAGGGTCAGACCGGCGGCAGCGCCTGAGGTCACGATGCCGGCTTGCGCACCTGTGCAGCGGGCGATCACACCGCTGGCGGCCGACTGCAACTCAGAAATATCGACTGAAGCTTCGGCTGCCTGCGCCATGGCCAACAGCACGGCCGGCGCCATCAAACTGCCGCCAAGCCGAGTCAGGGTACCGGCGGCATTGATGCGCCGCGGCACACCCAGGCGCTCATAGATGGCGGCCGTTACTGGCGCAGATGAGTCAGGTATTGACGACTGGCCGCTCATGCCAGCGCCGGAGCAGCAAGCTTGGCCGGGGTGCGCAAATGGCAAGCCACCACATGGCCGGGGGCTATTTCCTGCAGCGGTGGATCATCCACCTTGCAGCGGGCCTCGGCGTAGGGGCAACGGGTGTGAAAGTGACACCCCGGTGGCGGGTTCATCGGGCTAGGCACATCGCCTTCTATCACCAGCCGGGCACTGCGCGCCCGGGGATCGGCAATGGGTGCGGCGGCCATCAAGGCTTCGGTGTAGGGGTGCAGTGGCTGGGCAAAGATGCGGTCCCGGGGCGCGAGCTCCACAATGCGCCCGAGGTACATCACGGCAATGCGGTGCCCAATATGTTCCACCACCGCCAAGTCGTGCGACACAAACAGGTAGGACAGGCCAAACTCCTCCTGCAGGTCCATCAGCAGATTGAGCACCTGTGCCTGCACCGACACATCGAGCGCCGACACCGGTTCATCGGCCACGATCAGCCGCGGATTGAGCGCCAGCGCGCGGGCGATACCCAAGCGCTGGCGTTGACCACCCGAAAATTCAAAGGGGAAGCGCTGTGCTGCGTCTTTGCGCAATCCCACCTTTTCAAGCAGGGCCACGACCTGCCGGTCTTTCTCTGCCCCTTCCGCGATGCCAAAATTTTCCAGGGGCTCGGCAATGATCTCGCCGGCGCGCATACGTGGGTTCAAAGACGAATAGGGGTCCTGAAAGACCATTTGTACCTGCCGCCGATGCACCCGCATCTGCTCTTCATCGAGGCGCGTGACCTCGGTGTCACCCAACCAAATCTGGCCGGCGGTGGGCTCCTGCAGCCGCAGAATCGTTTTGCCGACGGTCGACTTGCCGCAACCGGACTCACCTACCAGACACAGTGTCTCGCCCGCCGCGATGCTAAAAGACACACCATCCACCGCACGCACATGGCCAGCGACGCGTTGCAGCACGCCCCGACGCACGGGGAATAGTTTTCTCAGGTTTTCTACGCGCAGGACGTCAGCCATGGCCAGCCTCCTTGGGTGACCGGGCCACGCTGTCCATTTCCCAACAAGCGGCCAGGTGGGCGCCCGGCATGGCCTTGGTCTGTTGAAGGTCTGAGCCGGCTGGGGCATTGAAATCGCGCAGCGGCGGTGCCTGCTCATGGCAGCGTGCCTTGGCAAATCCGCAGCGCGGCGCAAACGCACAGCCTGCAAAGGCAGGCTGACCCGGGACCGTTTCCTTCAGCGAGGGCACGATGCCTTGGATTTCGCTCAGGCGCCGGGTTCGCACGCCCTGGCGGCCGCGCGGGATCGACGCCATCAGACCCCGGGTGTAGGGGTGGACCGGATGATCAAACAGGTCTTGGACGGTGGCTTCCTCCACCTTGCGTCCGGCATACATCACCACCACCCGGTGCGCCGTCTCGGCGATGACGCCCAGGTCATGGGTGATCAGCATGATGGCGGCGCCAACCCGGCCGTTGAGTTCCATCATCAGCCTGAGAATCTGCGCCTGGATGGTCACGTCCAGGGCCGTGGTCGGCTCGTCGGCAATCAGCAACTTGGGGTTACAAGACAAGGCCATGGCGATCATGACGCGCTGGCGCATGCCGCCGGAAAACTGGTGCGGATAGTCCTGCAGCCGCTTAGACGCATCCGGGATGCGCACCAGGTTCAGCATCTCGGCCGCACGGGCCATGGACGCCGGGCCGGATAAACCCTGGTGAATGCGCACGGCTTCGGCAATTTGCGCCCCCACGGTGTGCACCGGGTTGAGCGAGGTCATGGGCTCCTGAAACACCATCGCGATCTGGTTGCCGCGAATTTTGCGCATCTGGGCGTCGCTCAGGCTGGCGAGGTCATTTCCTTCGAAGCGCACCTGGCCTTTCACAATGCCACCGGCGCTGCTCGGAATGAGCCGCATCACCGACAAGGCGGTCACAGATTTACCACAACCGCTTTCGCCCACTATGCCCAGCACCTCGCCGGCTTGGACCGTCAGCGACAGGCCCTCAATCGCCCGCACCACCCCGTCACGCGTGCGGAAATGCGTGTGCAGGTCGTCAATTTCAAGAATGGGTGTCATCACATCCGCCGTGAAATACGGGGGTCAAGCCGGTCACGCAAACCATCACCCAACAGGTTGACCGCCAGCACCACCAATGCCAGACAGATGCCTGGCGCAAAAATAGTCCAAGGGGCAATCTGCAGGTAAAGCCGGCTCGACGCGATCATGTTGCCCCAGGTGGGAAACTCGGGCGGGGTGCCGGCGCCCAGAAAGCTCAGGCCAGCCTCAGTCAGGATGGCCGAGGCACAAATGTAGGTGGCCTGCACAATCAAAGGCGCAACGGTGCTGGGCAGAATGTGCCGGCGCAGCAGCTTGGTCACGCGTGTGCCATTGGAGCGGGCCGCTTCAACAAAGGGCAGGTCACGTACCGACAAGACCACGGCGCGCACCAGGCGAGTGACCCGAGGGATCTCGGGGATGGCGATGGCGATGATCACCACCTTGACGCTTGAGCCCAGCAGTGCCACCAGCGCAATCGCCAGCAGGATGGAGGGAATGGCCATGATGCCGTCCATCAAGCGCATTACCACCGCGTCCACTTTGGAAAAATAGCCGGCCAGCAAGCCGATGACCGCGCCACTGATGATCGAGATCAGGGCGACGAGCAGGCCGACCAGCAGCGAGATACGCGCACCATAGATCATGCGGGCATAAACGTCGCGCCCCAGGCTGTCGGTGCCTAGCCAGAAGTCGGCAGACGGTCCACGCAAGCGATTGATAGGCTCAAAGGCGATCGGGTCCCGGGCAATGAAAGGCGCAAACAGGGCTGCCAGCGTGATCAGCGCCAGCAAAGTGGCACCAACAACAATGGTTGGGTTGCGCCGGATGAAATCACCGACCTTGCTACGCACAGTCATAGAGTCCGTGGCCATCAGCTGTACCGAATCCGTGGGTCAATGAAGCTGTAGCTGATGTCAATCACCAGGTTGATCAGCACATAAATGGCGGCAAATATGATCATCACCCCTTGAATGATGGGGTAGTCGCGCCGTGAGATAGCGTCAACCACCAGCCTGCCGATACCCGGTATATTGAACACACTTTCGGTGATCACCACACCGGATATGAGTAAGGCCACCCCAATGCCAATGACCGTGATGATGGGCACCGCTGCATTTTTGAGGGCGTGGCGCAACAGCATGGGCATCGTGGCCACACCCTTGGCGCTGGCGGTGCGGATGTAGTCTTCAGCCAGCACTTCGAGCATGCTGGCGCGGGTGATGCGTGCAATCAGCGCCACATAGGCCAGCCCCAGGGCAAAGGAGGGCAGTATCAAATGCCGCAACCAGGGCCAGAACCCCTCGGACATCGGGGTGTAGCCCTGCACCGGCAACCAGCGCCACTGCAAAGCAATGAAATAAACCATGATGTAGCCGACGACAAACACCGGCACTGAAAAACCGGTGACGGCCAAACCCATCACCGCGCGGTCCAGCAAGGAACCGGCCTTCCAAGCCGCCAGCACACCCAGGGTGACCGCGATGATCACCGCCACAGCCATGGTGGTGAACGCTAGAGAAAACGTGGGGCCCATGCGCTGCTGGACCAGCTCTGTGACCGGCACGTTCGAGAACATCGAAACGCCCAAATCACCTTGCACAGTGGCCCAGGCCCATTTGCCAAATTGCTCCAACAGTGGCCGATCCAGGCCCAGGCTGGCGCGAATGCGGGCAATGCTGGCCTCGGTGGCGTTGTCACCGGCAATGATGGCGGCCGGGTCGCCCGGTGCCAGGTGCAACAGGGAAAACACAAACACCCCCACCACCACCATGACGGGGATAACACCCAGCAAACGACGAAGAATATAGGACAGCATCAGGTGTAGCTACCACCACCCGCGAGGGGTGGCGGCAGGATCATTTCAGACTTTAGGCGTAACGCTCCACGTTCCACCATGGCACCACCTCTGGCACGGCCAGTAAGCCACGAATTCGATCGCCCCGGTAAACGGCCGGCTGTACCCATTGCCCGGTCTTGACGTCGTGCACATAGTCCATCATGGTCTTGTTGATGCGACTAGCCACACCCTTACGCGCTTCCAGGTTGGCCGCGTAGGCCCACTCGGTACGCATTTTTTCAATGTCGGCGTTCTCTGGCCAGCCAAACCAGGCCTTTTTGCCAATAGCGGCGTGGGCAAACAGGCTGATCGGGCTGGAGGTGGCATTGCCGCCACTCCATGTGTAGAAGACATTCCAGCCGCCCTGCTCCGGTGGGTTCTGGTTGGAGCGGCGCGTGACCACAGCACCCCAGTCGGTGGAGGCCAACTGCACGTTGAAGCCAACCTGCCGCAGGTTTTGCGCCACCACCAACATGGTCTGATTCATGACATGAATGTTGGTGGCGTGCAGCAGCACAATGGGCTTGCCGTCATAGCCGGATTGCTTTAGCAGCTCGCGCGCCTTAGCCTGGCGTTCGGCCATCGGAGCCTTGAGCATCAAAGCCTCGGAGCCGTCCTCGACGCCCATTGCAGAGCCGCAGGTGAAGTGGGAACCGCAGGTGCGGTAGTAGGTCGAGTTACCAATGGCGGCTCGCTGGATGTCTTCCTGGTTGATCGCCAGCTGAGCTGCCTTGCGAGCCGCCAAGTTGTTAAAAGGCGGATGCAGGTGGTTCAATCGCACCTGGCCCACATTGCCGAGCTTGCTCAAGACCTCTGTCTTGATACCAGGCGAAGCAATCAGGGTCGGCAGAATATCGATCGGCGGCACCTCGAAGAAATCCACCTCCCCAGCCATCAGTGCCGAGGCGGCAGTCTGGGCGTCCGGGATGATGTCCCAGATGACCTTGTCGAGAAGCACCCGCTTACCGCCAGCAATGCCGGAGGCTGGCTCGCTGCGCGGCACGTAATCGGGGTTACGCTCGTACACCACCCGGCTGCCGGGCCGGTACTCGGATTCGATGAACTTGAACGGGCCAGAACCAATGTGCTTGGTGATCTGGGTGTTGGGGTCTGTGGCGGCGATCTCAGCCTTCATCATCACGCACAGCGGGGTGCTGGTCTTGGCCAGCGCATCGATCAACAGACCATAGGGCTCCTTGAGCACGATGCGGAAGGTCTTGGCGTCCACCACCGGGGTGTCGGCCACGCGCTCAAACAAATGCTGGCCGGCACCGTCCCTGGCCTGCCAGCGCCGGATCGACGCCACGCAGTCGCGGGCGGTGACATCGGTGCCGTCGTGCCACTTCAGGCCCGGACGCAGCTCAAAGGTGTAGGTCTTGCGGTCGGCCGAGATATCGGTTTTGCCAACCATCTGCGGCTGCGCGTTGAAGTTGGCATCAATGCCGAACAGCGTGTCGTACATCATGGCGCCGTGGTAGGCCGCCATGTTCTGGGTGGTCCAGATCGGGTCCAGCACATTCAGGTCGCCGTGGGGCACCATGCGCACTTGCCGCGGGGGTTTTTGCTGGGCGCGCGCCACATGGGGTGCGCCGATACCGGTCAAGGCGGCCGCCGCCGCACCTGCTTTCAAAATGGAACGCCGTGAACTGGTCATAAAGAGCTCTCCTGTTGATCGGCCAAGTGGCGCAGCTTGCCAAATTGCAGCTGCTCATGAGGCCATGTTGTTGATCCCTTTTTCATTTAATCACATTCAGCCGCGCAGAACAATCTTGCATTGCAGCATCACAGCTTCAGGCAGGCCGCCAATTGATGGGCCACTTTTTCCGCTTCGCCTGGGTGCAAGTTGCACGGATCCAGGTCAAAGTAACCCAGGTCTGTCTGGTAGTCGCGCACCATGACCGGCGGGTCAGCTGCCGCCAGGGCATCAGCCAGACGGCGGGCCGTCCAAAGGCTGCTTGGCAGAACGGTGACGCGCAAGCGATCGAGAGGGTTGCCGGTGGGGTCAGGCACCAGGCGGCCATGGACATCGGCGCTAGGCGCCATCACCTGCAGCCAAAGGTCAAGCGCCTGCCGCTCCCGGGCCCGAATGGCCTGATGGTCGCGCCGACCCCATGCCTGCAGGGCAGCGATCACGCCGGCAATGCTTTCCTTGCCAACCTTCATCCCCCGGCCGATGCCGCGGTTCTGTAAGGCGGCCGCCCGCACCAGCGCCCTGCTGCCAGCCACAATGCCACTGGTGGGCCCACCTAGAAATTTGTGGCCGCTGTAGACCACCAAGTCGGCGCCGCAGGCCAAAAATGCGCGCAGGTCGTACTCTGACGCGGCATCGACGATGACAGGCACGCCCTTGGCATGGCAGATGCGGCAGACCTGCTCCAGGCTCAACATGGCGTACTGCACCGTCATGTGCGAGACGACAAACACCGCGCAGGCGGTGCTCTCGGTAATGGCTTCGTCCAGCTGGTAATCCCGCGCCATGCTGACGGTACCAACCGGCACCACGCGGGCGCCGGTCATGGCAATCGTCTGCTCGAGTGAGGCGCCGTAGCCAACCATGTGGCCGAGCTGCACCAATACCTCGCGTTTCAAGCCGGTGGTGTCGGGCAGACGCTCAATGGCCAGAAGCCGGTCACCTGTGAGCGTGGCGGCCACTGCCAGGGTGATGGCGCTGGCACAGCTGGCAGTGATAAAGCCGGCCTCGGCCCCAGTGGCCGATGAGACCGCCTCCGAGGCCAGCTGGTGCAGGTGCTGCATCTCCACAAATTCGCCGGCGATGGCGGCCATCGCGGCGATGGCCTCGGGCACCATGATCGAAGCACCGAACACCGTCATGGTGCCCGAGGCATTGATGATGGGCCGCAGCCCCAACTCGCGGCGAATGTCCGTCTGCACCGTGTTCGCCAGGTCGGTGGCGGCAGTCATCTGAGGCACACCCAACCGACTAGCCGTCGACCTGCAAAATGACCTCGATTTCGACCGATATATTGCCCGGCAGCGAACCCATGCCCACGGCAGAGCGGGCGTGTTTGCCCGCATCGCCAAACACGTTGACGAACAGGTCAGAGCAGCCGTTGATGACCTTGGGGTGATCGGCAAAGGTCGGTATCCCGTTCACCATACCCAGCACCTTGACCACACGGCGTACTCGCCCCAGGTCGCCCAGCGCCAGGTGAGCCACGGAGAGCAGGTTCAAACCCGTGAGTTGCGCATGCAGGTAGGCCTGCTCCACCGTCACATCGGCACCCACCTTGCCGGTGTGCTGCGAGCCGTCGGCTTTGCGCGGACCCTGACCCGACAGGTAAAGAAAGCCGTTGGCAAAAACAAAAGGCACGTAATTGGCAACCGGCACGGCCGGGGTGAGCAGTTCCAGGCCGAGTTGTTTTAAGCGGTCATAAGGTGTCATGGTTTCTCCTGGTGAAACAAAAAGTGATGGTGAATCTCAGCATTCCAGCAACATAGGCCGCGCGGCCTCGTCCAGCGGCCAGATCGGCCTCTGAACACGGGTGTAAGGCACCTTGCGATGGTCACGCGGGATTGGGCCACCCGAGTCACAGTACAGCACGCGGCTGGCCAGCGGTGCAAACGCCGCGTGGAAGTGGTTGGTGGACTTGACCACCACCAGCCGCTTGTCCGCCAGCGTGACGCCCATGCCAGTGAACAGGTCAGCGCCCATGGCCTGGTTGCGTTTGGTAATCAGCACGACCTCAATGCCGTCAAACTCGATGGCGGCGCTGTCGCCCAAGGGCATAGCGGCGTCCACAAAGGTCTGGTAGGCCTCGCGCACCAGTGATTTAACGGTCACCAGCGCGTCGATGGGCTGGCCCGACGTCGGGGCCGTCTTGCCGCCAAAGCGCAAGCGCAGTTGGCCGCCCACCCCCGCCATGAAACACAGCCGCACGGCCATCGGGTCCCACATCGGCCCCAGCGCAGCCCCTTTGATGCCGCGCTCAATCAGGCGGCGCAGGATCACGGTGGAGTCACCAGGGGCACCGCCACCCGGGTTGTCTGACGGGTCGGCAATCACCACCGGTCCGTGGTCGGCCAGGGCCAGATCGATGACTTCGTCAGGGGTGTGGTAGGGCGGCAGGGTTTTGCCGCGCATGGCGAAAAATTCCTCGCCCAGCGCCATCGCCAGGCGGTCTCCGTCGGCCCGGCGATCATCGGTAATGACGAGGATGCGGGCCCCCATCTCAGGCACGTCGGCATAGGGAAAGCAATGCGCTGCCGACACCGACAGCACGCCGTCCTTACCCTCCAGCGCGCTGAACTTGTCCACAAAGGCCCGCATGGGCTGAATGGTGGTCGGGAAACTGCCAATCATGCGGCAGTCGCAGACCGACATCACCGGCTTGATCTCGCCGCGGGCAGCGCGCAGGGTGAGCTCGACCACCTCCTCACCGCGCGCCACAAAGTCCGTGTGGGGGAACTCCTTGAAGCAGATGATCAGGGTGGCATTGCTCACGCGTTTGCGGGTCAGGTGGCAATGGGGGTCCAATTCCACGCCAATGGGCACCTTCGGCCCGACGATGGCGCGCACATGCTCAATCAAATCGCCTTCACAGTCGTCATAACCGTCGGCGACCATGGCGCCGTGTAAACCCAGCACCACGCCGTCGAGCGGCAGGGCGGCACGCAGTTGGCCCAGCACCTCGTCGCGCAGCTGCTCAAAAGCCTGGCGTGACACCAGGCCGGCGGGCTCAGCCCAGGCACAGGAGCCTTCAATCAGCGTCCAGCCCTCGGCCCGGGCCCGGCGCCTGGCCACCCAAAGCGGTGCGGTGCACAGCTTGGCATCCTCGGGGTGCTGGCCGGGCGGCGCATAAAACGCCTCATGAAAGCTCTCCAGCGCCGTCGGAATGGGCGCAAAAGTGTTGGTCTCGGTACCAATAGAAGCAGCAAACAGACGCATGGTGGATCTCCGTCCTGGGTTGATTAGGCTATGTTTTGACATTCTGACCGATTTCCAAAACGCCCACTGCTCGCTGGCGAAGGCGTTTGCGCGGAACTCGCCAGCTCAAGCTTTACTATCAAAAAAATAGCAAACTATCCATATCTGACAAGGGCTAGAGGCCGTTTTTATGCCTGATCATCGACGATGCCGTCAACGTAGTACCAGCGCCCCTGTTCGCGCACAAAGCGGCTGGTCTCGTGCATACGCTGCGCCCGGCCGCTGTCGCGGCAACGCGCGACAAATTCCACCACCCCGGCGTCGGCCGAGGCCTGTGCCTGGCGCACCTCCAGCCCCAGCCACTTGACCAGGGGCAGCTCCAGCTCGCCCGGCGCCGTGGCCGGATGCCAGGTGGCCAGCAGGTACTCAGGCAGCCCCAGGACGTAGGCGCTGTAACGCGAACGCATCAGGGCCTCGGGCGTTGGGGCATGCTGCTCCTGCGACAGCCCGGCATGCCAGGGGCCGCAGCAGTCCACATAGGTCTGGCCGCTGTCGCAGGGGCAGGGGGCGTGGCTGGACAGGCGGTGGCGGGTAAGCATTAGCGCGTCAATTCAAGAGCCAGGCGGTGCAAAGCACACGCCAAAACGGGTGGCCAAAGCGGCCAAGCGATGGTCGAGCGTCCAAAGTTGGGCACTTGTGGTAACGAGCGTTGATGCCAACAGCGTCAAATCGATCCAACCGCAGCCCAGACCAAATAGTGCCTCTCTTTCGATGAAATCTCTCACCTCACCGGGCGCGGCCTGGTCTGCAGGCAGCAGCAACGCCATGTCGCCCAAGGTACGTAGCCGCGGCTCTGACGGAGTGCCGCAAGCCAGCTCACCCACCACCAGGGGATGCGTCAACACCTCGTCAAGCCCCATCAGTTCAGCCAGCACGGCATTGGGGCGGCGGAAATGATCGACCCACACTGAGGTATCCACCAACACCGTCATGGCAAGGGCGCCTGTGTGCCTCGGCGCGGAATGTCTTGCATCTCAGGCACAGTACCGCCCAGCGCCGCTAAACGCTTGGCCGCCTGCACCCGCACAAAGGTTTTCATGGCTTCCCGAAAAATGTCGGCCCGGTCCATCTGGGGGTCAGCGACCTCCAGGGCTTTCTCATACAGGGCGTCATCAATCGTGACAGTGGTTCTCATATTTCAGCTCGAATAAACTTTGATGCAAGTATGCATCAAATTACGCATCATTTCAGCAGCAATGAAATACAACCGAATCAGACCAAATATGGCGTGGGTTTTTGGCGGCCACCAGCCCGGCAGAATTTTTTGCCCTGAGCTGCGAGGCCTACTTTGTCAACCGACAGCGCTTTGGCCAAGCGGGCCAACCCCAATCTCGGGCTAACCCATTGACACATCAAAACACTGATCCGAAAATGTTGTTGAATATTTCAACAACTCGGGAGTCGCCATGGCCACCGTCAATTTCAGCGTCCCTGAGGACATCAAGAATGCTTTCAACACCACCTTCAAAGGAGTGAATAAAAGCGCGGTCATTGCCGATTTGATGCGCGAAGCCGTTGAGCGCGCCCAGAGCCAGCAACGCAGCAAGGACGCCTATGAGCGCATCCTGCAGCGCCGGCAACACGCACCCCACCTCACTGATGAGCAGTTTCGCGCCGCGCGTGAAGCAGGTCGCCCGTGATCGTTGTGCTGGATGCCAGTGTGGCCGTCAAATGGTTTTTGCCCGGCAACCCTGATGAACAACACACAGAAAAGGCACTGCAACTCCTGGAGCAATCGGTTTTGGGTTTGCTACCGATGGTGCAGCCAGACCACTTTGTCGCCGAAATGGCGGCAGTCCTGGCCCGGCTCAAGCCGGATGAGGCCCACAAAGACCTGCTTGATTTGCTGGACATCCGATTTCGCACCCTGGCCAGCCCGGACATCTACGCCACAGCGCTGGATTTGGCCATGCGCCATCAGCATCACCTGTTTGACACCCTCTACCACGCAGTGGCTTTGCACACGCCGGACGCGGTGCTGATCACCGCCGATGAGCGCTACTACGTCAAAGCCCGGCATGACGGGCACATCAGCCTGCTGGCAGATGTCCGGCTGCGTTGACTCTGCCACGCAGTGCACGGCTCACACACCCAGCGGGTGAAAGTCTTGCACGGTGAGGCCAGTCCAATATCCATCGTTTGGGCGTCAGGGTGAAGCTGTCTTTGTAGCATGCAATGCCGGTGTGAGAAATGTAGTCATCCACACCACCGGAAACGACCGTGATGCTCGTGCCCTTAACTTCAATCTTGGCCATGTTCATTCCTATCCTGCAAAGCTGCCAACTCGCGCACTGTCATGGGCGGGTAGGTTTTGATGGGTGTAAAAATTTTATGCTTGCCCAGATCGGCAAACAGTGAACCTTTCTCGCTGTATTTTGACGAGCCGGTGATCACATCAAACCGGAAGTCACGCCGCTGAAACTTGCCTTTGCCAAGGTAGCCCCATTCGGCAATGTTGCCGCCCAGCAGCATAATGCCGTAGATGCACATCAGCCCATGCAGCGCGTAATGCTGCCGCTGCCGCACGCTGACTCTAAGAAGCGGGAGTCAATACGCTCGGTCTCGTCCTTCACCAGGTCAAGCATGGCCTCGACCATCCACGCGGGCGTGAATACCTCGCCGTGGTCGGCGACGCGTTGTTTGGACTTAACGAGGCTCATGGGTAGGCCAGCAGAATAAGGACGCGATTTCTAGCGAACCAGTTCGAGGATTTGCCAGCCGCGTTGCATGGCCTCTTGGCGCAACCGGGCATCCGGGTCCACCGCCACGGGCCGTTGCACCGCCGACAGCAGCGGCAGGTCGTTGATGGAGTCACTGTAGGCACTGCTCTCGAAATGGTCCAGCGC
>CALPLW020000075.1 GCA_943324505.2 Comamonas sp. lk | reverse complement strand
GCTGCAAAAACACGGCGTGGCCTGGCATGAAAAACACAAAGGCCAGCTGTTTTGCGACCACTCGGCCGAAGACGTCATCCGCCTGCTGTTGGCCGAATGCGATGCGGGCAGCGTCACGCGCTGGCAGCCCTGCCGTATGCAGTCCATTGCCTTTTCGGGCGCCAGCCCTTGTGGGAGTAGCCTAGGCAGCTATGAAATTAGTAGCGATCGGGGCCAGGTGCAGGCCGAGGCAGTGGTGGTGGCCACGGGCGGCCTGTCCATCCCCAAAATTGGCGCCAGTGACCTGGGCTACCGCATCGCCCGTCAATTTGAGCTGCCAGTGATCGAGCCTCGCCCCGCGCTGGTGCCGCTCACCTTTGACGCCGGCGCCTGGGCACCCTATGCCGAACTGGCCGGCCTGGCGCTGCCGGTGCGGATTGAGACCGGCAGCAAGAAGGGGCGCATGAGCTTTGCCGAAGACCTGCTGTTCACCCACCGTGGGTTGAGCGGCCCCGGCGTACTGCAAATATCGAGCTATTGGGCGCCTGGCACGCCAATCCGACTTAACCTGGCGCCGCTGCACGACACGACCGACTGGTTGGCGCGGGCCAAAGCCGCGTCGCGCCGGCTGATTGCCAACGAACTGGGCGCGCTGGTGCCAGCCCGGCTGGCCGACGCCTGGGTGGCGCAGGGTGCAGCCCTGGGCCATAACTGGCTGCGCCCCATCAACGAGGCCTCTGACAAGGCCCTGGCCGCACTGGCTGACCGGCTGGCCAATTGGGCGCTGACGCCCACCGGCACCGAAGGCTACCGAAAGGCCGAGGTCACAGCCGGAGGCGTGGATACCCGGGCCCTGTCCAGTCAAACCATGGAGTCTCGCCAGCCGGGTTTGTATTTCATTGGTGAGGTGGTTGACGTGACAGGTTGGCTGGGGGGCTACAACTTTCAGTGGGCCTGGGCCAGCGGCTACGCCTGCGCCCAGGGAATGGCAGCGCGCCTGCGGCCGGCAGCTGCCAGCGCCTGAACTAGGGTGTTGAAACTCGATTGAAACCCGAAATTTGTGAGGCTATAATCCACGGCTTTGCTGGCAAACCCCCGCTGCCTGATCAACTTTTAAGCGGGGAACATCGCAGAACATCCGTCACATGGCCCGATCTTCCATTGGCTGAACACTGCACCTTTTGGACAACATGACGTAATGACAACCATCCGTGTAAAAGAGAACGAGCCGTTTGATGTAGCCCTGCGCCGTTTCAAGCGCACCATTGAGAAATTGGGTCTTTTGACTGACTTGCGCGCACGCGAGTTTTACGAAAAGCCCACTGCTGAGCGTAAACGTAAGAAAGCTGCTGCCGTCAAGCGTAACTACAAGCGCATCCGCGCCATGCAGTTGCCCAAAAAGATGTACTGATCGGGTCACCCCGGTCAGTGGCCTGCCAGGCCAGATCAAAGCTCGCCGGGCACGCTCAGGCGGGCTTTTTTTATGTCGTCCCTTTTTGCTTACCCTCTCCATCCACACTCGCCAGGAGCACTGCAATGTCACTCAAAGACCAAGTCACCGAAGACATGAAGACCGCCATGCGCGCCCGCGACAGCGAGCGCCTGGGCACCATCCGGCTGCTGCTGGCAGCTGCCAAGCAAAAAGAAGTGGACGAGCGGGTGGTACTTGACGACATCGCCATGGTGGCCATCGTCGACAAGCTCATCAAACAGCGCAAAGACTCGGTAGCCGCTTACCTGCTGGCTCAGCGGCAGGACCTGGCTGACAAAGAATCCGCAGAGATCACCGTGCTGCAGGCCTACCTGCCACAGCGCCTGAGCGTGGAAGAAGTGACCGCCGCTGTTCGGGCTATCGTGACCGAACTCGGCGCCAAAGGCCCGGGCGACATGGGCAAAGTCATGGCTGCGGTCAAAGCTCAGCTGGCTGGCAAGGCGGACATGGGGCAGGTATCAGCCGCCGTCAAGGCAGCGCTGGCGGGGTAAGGAAGGGTCAGCTGCTGACCCTCCCCGAGAACATCAGCTCCCCGCCACCTTCATCCGGTTGACCAGCACCGAGCCCACCTCTTTGGCGCCGTAGTTGTAGGTATCGGCGCCGACGGCCACGATGCCCTTGAGCATGGTTCTCATGTTGCCGGCGATGGTGATTTCATGCACCGGGTAGGCAATTCGGCCGCGCTCTACCCAAAAACCGCTGGCGCCGCGTGAATAATCGCCCGTCACGTAATTGACGCCGCTGCCCATCAATTCAGTGACAAACAGGCCGGTACCCAGCTTCTCCAACATGGCCTCCAAGCTGTCACCGGGGCGGGTCTTGCGCGAGTGCAGCGTCAGGTTGTGCGAGCCGCCGGCGTTGCCGGTGGTTTTCATGCCCAGCTTGCGTGCCGAGTAGCTGCTCAAAAAGTAGCCCTGCACCCGCCCTGCTTCCACCACCTGACGCGGCTTGACACGCACGCCTTCATCGTCAAACGGCGAACTGCCCTTACCGCGCTTGACAAACGGATCTTCAAAAATGTCGATATGCGCCGGCAACACCCGTTTACCCAGTGAGTCGAGCAGGAACGAGCTTTTGCGGTACAAAGCACCACCGCTGATGGCCTGCACAAAAGCGCCCAACAGGCCAGCCGCCAGCGGCGACTCAAACAGGACCGGGCATTCGGTGGTAGCGATCTTGCGCGACTTGAGCCGGCTCAAGGCCCGCTCGGCGGCGTAGCGGCCCACCGCCTCGGGCTCGGCCAGGTCCTCCGGATAGCGCATGGAGGTGTACCAGGCATCGCGCTGCATGTCATTGCCCTTGCCGGCAATCGGTGACACCGACATCGAGTGGCGCGAGCTGGCGTAGCCACCCCGGAAACCCCGGGTGTGGGCGCTGAAAAAATGCGATTGCTGGGCCGACACGCCGGCGCCTTCGCTGTTGGTGATCCGCCGGTCAAGCCGCAGGGCCGCACTCTCGCCGCGCAGTGCCAGAGCTGCCGCCTGTTCAGCCGTGATGGCCCAAGGGCAAAACAGGTCCAGGTCAGTGCGCTGGCGCGAGGCCGGGGCGATGTCACGGGCATCTGGCAGCGCGGCAAACGGGTCTTGGGCGGTAAAACGGGCGATGTCAAACGCCGCTTGAACCGTCTGCTCTATGGCTGCCGCAGAAAAGTCAGAGGTGCTGGCATTACCCCGGCGCTTGCCGATGTAAACCGTGACACCAAGCGACTTGTCGCGGTTGCGCTCGACGTTTTCGAGCTCGCCCTTGCGCACCGAGACGCTCAAGCCACTGCCCTCCGAGGCTTCAGCTGCGGCATCTGTGGCGCCTATTTTCTTGGCATGCGCAAGCGCGCTGTCGACCAAATCTTCAAAGAATGGGCGGCTGTAACTGAAGCCGCTGCCGGCGCTGGGCGCAGCTTTTGTGGAGTTAGGGTTCTTCATATCGGAGGCTATGATACTTGGCTATGTCACGCAAACTGAAAAAAGGCTATTTCGTTCGGGGCGAGTTCATCGCTGAAGGCAGCGAGCGCGATCTCGAACTCAAGGCCGAGCTCAAGGGCACCAGCGAGCAAAGCCGCACTGAGCTCAAGCGCGAGAGCACCGAACTGCAAAAACTGGGCGAAGACCTGCTGACCCTGCGCCCTGAGCTGATGGCGCGGCTGGCCGTGTCGGAAAAGCTCAAGGACGCCGTGGTGGAGGCCAAGCGAATCACCAATTTTGAAGGCAAGCGCCGACAGATGCAGTTCATCGGCAAGCTGATGCGCTTGGTTGAGCCTTCGGTGCTTGACGAGGTGCGGACCGCACTGAACGATCAGCTGGGCGGCTCGGCGCAAGATAAGCTGCGCCTGCACCAGGCCGAACTCTGGCGTGACCGCCTGCTGCTCGACGACGATGCCCTGGGCGCCTGGCTAACCGCCCATACTGACACCGACGCACAGCAGCTGCGTGCCCTGATTAGGCAGGCCCGCAAGGACGCACAGCCAGAAAAGCCTGGTGCCGCAGTCCGCCACGGACGCGCCTACCGAGACGTTTTTCAAATCGTGCGTGAGCGGCTTGAGCGTGTGCCCGAGCCTGAGGCCGACACCGCTATCGCCCATGACGCAGATCAAAGACCATGACGACCACCCCTGACACCAGCACCAGCGCGGCCCATGACCCTGTGCGCATCGGCATCGTGTCGGTCAGCGACCGCGCGTCCAGCGGCGTCTATGTCGACCAGGGCCTGCCCGCTCTGCAAGACTGGCTGACGCGTGCGCTGAAGAACCCGATTGACTTTGAGGCCCGGCTGATCCCCGACGAGCAAGCCCTGATCAGCGCCACGCTGATTGAACTGGTCAACGCCGGCTGCGCCTTGGTGCTCACCACCGGCGGCACCGGCCCCGCCAAGCGCGACGTGACACCCGAGGCCACCTTGGCCGTGGCGGACAAGGACATGCCCGGGTTTGGCGAACAGATGCGCCAGATCAGCCTGAAGTTTGTGCCGACGGCGATTCTGTCTCGCCAGGTGGCGGTCATTCGGGGGCAAACATTGATCATCAACCTGCCGGGGCAGCCAAAGTCGATTCGGGAGACCCTGGAAGGCCTGCGTGACGCTGAGGGCGCCAGTGTGCTGCCCGGCATCTTTGCCGCCGTACCCTACTGTGTCGACTTGATTGGCGGCCCCTACCTTGAGACGGTGGACGCGGTTTGCAAGGCTTTTCGGCCGAAGTCAGCCCAGCGCCCGGCAGCTGCGGCCTGAACGGCGCAGGCGACTACCGACCCACCAATTCGTTGAGCCGGTCGGCCTCGAATTGCTCTTGGCGCGCCGCGTCTGCCGGCACGCAATTCGCGGCTTGGCTCATTTGCAAGGTTTCAATCGCCTGCCAAAGCAGCGCAATCTGGTGATCCTGGCCAGACGCGTTGTCAATCAGGCCGCGCAGCGCCTGGCTCAGCGGGTCGTCGTTTTGGGTCACGCCATAGGCTGAAAACCCCATTTTCGAGGCCACCTCCTCGCGTTTGACGTCTAAATCAGCCTGGATGATGCGGGCCGGGTTACCCACCGCCGTGGCACCCGCTGGCACCGGCTTGGTCACCACCGCGTTGGAGCCAACCTTGGCGCCATCTCCCACTGTGAAGCCGCCCAGCACCTGGGCACCCGCGCCAACCACCACATTGCGCCCCAGGGTAGGATGGCGCTTGGCACCCTTGTACAGGGCCGTGCCACCCAAGGTCACGCCCTGGTAGATGGTGCAGCCGTCACCAATTTCAGCCGTCTCCCCCACCACCACGCCCATGGCATGATCAAAAAACACCCGCTCACCGATGCGCGCCCCGGGGTGGATTTCAATCCCGGTCAAAAACCGGGCGATGTGAGAAATAAAACGCCCCAGCCACTTCATACCATGCTGCCAGCACCAATGTGCTCGCCGGTGCAAGATCAGCGCGTGCAGGCCGGGGTAGCAGGTGATGACTTCCCAAGTACTGCGCGCCGCTGGGTCACGGTCAAGAATGCACTGAATATCAGATCGGAGACGGGACAACATGAGGTGCAGTTTAGCGGTCAGGGCCGGAACCCTTGGTCATCAGCTTGGCAATCCCGCGCAGGATGTGGATTTCTTCCTGAGTCAGCGTGGCCCGGTTGAACAACTGGTTCAGCCGCGGCATGAGCTTGCGCGGCGCTTGCGGGTCAAGAAAGCCGATCGCCGTCAGTGCCTGCTCCCAGTGCGCCAGCATGCCCGCCACCTGGCTGGCATCAGCCAGAGCAGGCGCCGGCGTGGCCGACTGCACCGTGTAAGCACCCAGCGCCAAGCGCCACTCATAGGCAATCACCTGCAAGGCTGCGGCGAGGTTGAGCGAGCCAAACTGCGGGTTACTCGGAATGCACAGGCAGGCATGGCATCGGTACACATCCTCATTGAGCATGCCAAAGCGCTCCGAGCCAAACAGAAAAGCCACGCCAGAATTTTGAGCGATTTCGGGCTCTAGCCCTTGTCCTGATTGGGGTTCTAGCTCCTTTTTAAATAGCGATTCAAAATGCTCGCGAGGTGCAACCGTGGGTGGCCCGAAATCGCGTGGTGTCATGGCGGTGGCACACAGGTGGGTCATGCCGTCCAGCGCCTCATCCAGGGTGGCGACGATGCGTGCGCTGCTGAGCACATCCAGCGCACCGCTGGCCCGCTGAATCGTTTCCTCACGCCGCAGCACATTGGGCCAGCGCGGCGCAACCAGCACCAAATCGTCAAAGCCCATGGTTTTCATGGCGCGCGCAGCGGCACCCACGTTGCCTGCGTGGCTGGTATTGATCAGAATGAAACGTGTCTGCATGAATGACGAGGCAAGCACAGGCCTGGCGCCGGTTAAAATCAAACCATTGTCGCTGCCCGCATCGCCGGGTGGCCCTGCCCTGTTCTTACCCCAGCGGCTACTGCAGAACCTGCCAGTGGCCCACACAATTCAGAAGCCATGTCCTCCCCCAATCTGCATCCCATGATCAATGTGGCCGTCAAGGCAGCCCGCGCGGCCGGCGCGATCATCAACCGAGCAGCACTTGATGTGGAGTCGGTCCGTGTCTCACAAAAGCAGGTGAATGACTTTGTTACCGAAGTCGATCAGGCCGCCGAGGTTGCCATCATCGAAACCCTGTTGGCGGCCTACCCCGGGCATGGCATCTGGGCGGAAGAATCTGGCCGGACCCACGGCGCTCAAGATTCAGATTATGTTTGGATCATTGACCCGCTGGACGGCACCACCAATTTCATCCATGGCCTGCCGGTCTATTGCGTCAGCATCGCATTGGCGGTCAAGGGCAAAGTCGAACAGGCGGTGATTTACGACCCCACCCGCAACGACCTGTTCACCGCCACCCGAGGCCGCGGCGCGTTTTTGAACGACCGACGGTTGCGCGTTTCAAAGCGTGTGCGTTTGCAGGAATGCCTGATCTCCACCGGTTTCCCATTTCGTCAGGGCGATGACTTCAACACCTATCTGCGCATGATGGGCGATGTGATGCAGCGCACCGCCGGGCTGCGCCGCCCCGGTGCTGCGGCACTGGATCTGGCCTATGTGGCTGCCGGCTTTACCGATGGCTTTTTTGAGACCGGGCTGCAGCCCTGGGATGTCGCGGCTGGTTCGCTCTTAGTGACCGAGGCCGGTGGTCTGGTTGGCAACTTCACTGGCGAGGCCGATTTTTTAGAGCAAAAAGAGTGCCTCGCCGGCACACCGCGCATCTACGGTCAACTGGTCGCCCTGCTCGGCAAGTACAGCAAGTTTGCCGGCGCAGGCGACAAAGCCGCCGTGCGCCAAGCCACCGCGGAGCTAGCCGCCGCGTCCCCGCCGGAGCCTAACGCGCTCTAAAAACCCGCCCCGTGAAGAGTCGGTACTTCTTCCAGCTGGTCGCTTTGTCGGCGCTGTGGGGCACCGGCTTTTTACTGACCCGGATCGCCACCCCGGTGTTGGGGCCCAGCGTTGCCGCCGCCGCGCGTATCGGGCTGGGCGCCATGACGCTGGCCATGATCATGCACCACCAGAGGCTGGCCTGGCCGCGAGAGCACTGGCGCGAACTGCTGCTGCTGGGCGCCGCAGCCATTGCATTGCCGCATTTTCTGAGTGCCTGGTCCTCGCTTTATTTGCCATCGGGTTACAGCGCTGTGGTGGGTGTCACGTCCGTGCTGTTTGGCGCCTTCGCGGCTGCCTGGATTAAAGAAGACACGCTGACCTGGACCAAGCTGGTGGGCTGCCTGCTCGCCTTTACCGGTGTGGCACTGGTGGTCAGACTGGGGCCCATTGACCCCTCGCCCGAGGTCTTGGCCGGTACGGCCCTGGCGGTGGGCGCCTGCTTTTTCACCGGATTCAGTATGCCCCTGCTCAAAAGGGCTATCCAACGCATGCCGCCCTTGAGCATCACGGCCGGCATCCACGCCTTCGGTTTTTTGCTGCTGCTGCCCGGTGCCCTTTGGAAACTACCCCAGGCCCAATTTTCATGGTCTGCCCTTTCAGCGGTGGCGCTGATGGGCATCATTACCTCTGGCTTGGCCTATTGGCAATACATGCGCATCGTGCAACATGTCAGCGCAGTGGCGGCCCACAGCTCCACCTTCATGGTGACCATTTTTGGCGTGGTCTGGGGGCATCTGTTTTTGGGCGAGGTGTTCACCCTCGCCTCTTACGCCGGCGGCGCGCTGGTGTTACTGGCCACCATGATGGTGACCGGCTTTAACCCACTCAGCCAGCGCGACCGTAAAACCCCAAGCGCTCCTCCGGGCTGAACATCACGCCCGGTGTCTCGTAATAGCACAGCACGGCAATCATCCGGTCTACACCGCCCTGTACCGGCGTCACCCGGTGGGCGGTATTTTTGCCACGGAACACATTCAGGGTACCCGCTTGCAGGTGCAGCAAACGAGCCTCGGGGTCGCGGCCCTCCAGCAGTTTGGCGACACCTTCATAGTTGGGGTCTGTGTCTGTGCGCAGGTTGGTTCGGTACTCAAATTCACCACCCTCCTCGGGCGCTTGCAGCAGCAGTGTGGTGGTGAACTCGGACCGGTCGAAATGCCAATTCAGCGCTTCCCCGGCACGGTAGGCGATCACGTTGGCACAGGCCAGCGGGTCCGGCATCACATACAAAGCCGGCCGACCCATGGTGGCCGCCAAGAACTGCGCCAGCGGGGGGTATTCGTACACGGCCATTACCAGGCTGCCGGGCATCTGGTCGGCGCACACCGTGTGGTTGGTGGTCTGCACCTGGCGCAGCGCCGGGTGGTCGGCCGCGAGGCCGGGGATTTCGGGCTTGAAATAGATGTTGTGGCGACGCTGGTGCAGGTAAGAATCGCTGGCCATCACTGGCGCAATTTCAGCCGCCGCCTGGGCCGCCACACCGGGTCGCAAAAACCCCTCAAGGCTGAACATGCCACCCTGCTGCAACGCAGCCTGTGCAGCCGCCACCATGTCGTGCCAGTCTTGGCTGCCCTCGCGGTCCAGGGGGTAACGGTCCAGGTCAATGATGTGTCTCAAAAGCGGCTCCTCAGTATGAAGCGCCCGATCTTACTGCGGCTGCAAGAGGGGCTTGGCGCATCGCCCTCAGAGGCTTTTTTGGTTCACGCGTTTGGACAGGGCTTCGGCACTTTCTTTGCGTTCGCTGTAACGGTCAACCAGGTAGGGCGCCACATCCCGCGTGAGCAGCGTGAACTTCACCAGCTCTTCCATCACATCGACCACCCGGTCATAGTAAGCGGATGGCTTCATGCGCCCGGCCTCATCAAACTCCAGAAAGGCTTTGGCCACCGAGCTTTGGTTGGGGATGGTGATCATGCGCATCCAGCGCCCCAGTATGCGCATTTGGTTGACGGCGTTGAAGGACTGCGAGCCACCGCTGACCTCCATCACCGCCAGGGTCTTGCCCTGGGTTGGCCGCACGGCGCCTATCGACAAGGGGATCCAGTCGATCTGGCTTTTCATGATGCCGGTCATGGCGCCATGACGCTCGGGCGAGCACCACACCATGCCTTCTGACCAGGTGGCCAAGTCGCGCAAGGCACGCACTTTGGGGTGGGTCTCTGGCGCCGCGTCGGGTTGCGGCAAATCTTGCGGGTCAAACACCCTCACCTCAGCCCCCATGGCCTCCAGCAGGCGCGCCGCCTCCAACGTCAACAGCTTGCTGTAAGATCGCTCGCGCAAGGATCCGTACAGCATCAAAATTCTGGGCGGGTGGGTTGACGGCACCGTGGCCGACAACTGGCTCTGGCTTGGCAGCCTGAAGCTGGCCGCATCGATGGCTTCTGAGGGCATGGTCATCGCGGTTCAAGCGCCTGGTACTGAGGCGCCGCGCTCGTACCAGCCTTTGGAGTTGTTGACGATGTACACCACCAGCAGCATCACCGGCACCTCAATCAGCACACCCACCACCGTCGCCAGTGCCGCGCCAGAGTTAAAACCAAACAGGCTGATGGCAGCCGCCACCGCCAGCTCAAAGAAGTTGGACGCGCCAATCAAAGCCGACGGGCAGGCCACCGAATGCTTCTCGCCCACCGCGCGGTTGAGCCAATAAGCCAGCGCCGAGTTGAAAAACACCTGAATCAGGATAGGCACCGCCAGCAATGCAATAACCAGCGGCTGCTTCAGAATGGCTTCGCCCTGAAAGGCAAACAACAGCACCAGTGTGAGCAACAGCGCGGCGATCGACCAGGGGCCAATTTTGGCCATGGTTGTCTCAAAAAAAGCCGTGCCCCTAGCCAGCAGCGACCTGCGCAAAATTTGCGCCAAGATCACGGGGATCACGATGTACAGCACCACGGACGTGAGCAGGGTATCCCAGGGCACGATGATGGCCGAGATGCCCAGCAGCAAGCCCACCAGCGGCGCAAAGGCAATCACCATGATGCTGTCATTCAAAGCCACTTGCGACAGGGTGAACAGGGGATCTCCCCCGGTCAGGCGGCTCCAGACAAACACCATGGCGGTGCACGGTGCCGCGGCCAGCAAGATCAGCCCCGCAATGTAGCTGTCAATCTGATCCGGCGGCAGCAGGGGCGCAAACCAATGGCGAATGAACAGCCAGGCCAGCAGGGCCATAGAAAAAGGCTTTACCAGCCAGTTGACAAACAGCGTCACCCCAATGCCCTTGACGTGCTTGCGCACCTCGCCCAAGGCGCTAAAGTCGACCTTGACCAACATGGGGATCACCATCACCCAAATCAGCAAGCCCACTGGCAAGTTGACCTTGGCAATCTCCATCTGGCCAATGGCCTGGAACACGGGCGAAAAGAGCTGGCCCAGAATGATGCCCACAACAATGCAGAGGAACACCCACACCGTCAGGTAACGCTCAAAAACACTCATGGCAGGCGCTGCGGCAGGATTGTTATTGAGGGCAGGTTTAGCTTGCATAGATCGGGTCCTCAGCTTTGGGCCAACTGCCGGGCACTGGTCTGCAACACAGCCTGCTGCAGCTTGGCATCAGGCAAGCTGCACAGCAACTCCAGCCTGCGCTTGATGGCGTGCAAGGTTTTGCGGAATGCCTCGCGCTTGTCGTCTTCAGAACCATCGCCCTCAGACGGGTCCGGGTAGCCCCAGTGCGCTGTGGCCGGGTGCCCGGGCCAAAACGGGCAGACTTCACCGGCCGCGTTGTCACACACGGTGATGATCAAGTCCATGTGGGGGGCCTCAGGCGAGGCGAACACATCCCAGCTTTTGCTACACAAGCCCTGGGTGGCGATGCCCGCGGCGTCCAACACCTGCAAGCCCAGCGGGTTGGGCTGTTGGTTCTCCCGCGGGCTGCTGCCAGCGGAGTAGGCGCGGAAGCGGCCGCCACCCATGGCATTCAACAGCGCTTCGGCCAGGATGCTTCTGGCCGAATTGTGCGTGCACAGAAAAAGAACGTTGATTGGAGTCTGCTGGTCAGTCATGTTGAAGTTACTTCGGGTCGGTTGGTGGTTAGCAATCGCATGCGGCGGCAAGGGCCGGCAGGCAGGCTTGGCCCTGGCAGCAGTTTTGGGTGAGGTAGGCCAGCACTGCGTTCATGCGGTCAAACTGGGCCCGGTAAACCAGGTTGCGCCCAACCCGCTCCTGGCTGATCAGGTCGGCATGCACCAGCTCTTTCAAATGAAATGACAGCGTATTGGGCGCCACGCCCAGGCTTTCAGACAGTGCGCCCGGTGTCAAACCCGCCTGGCCAGCCACCACCAGTGACCGAAACACCTCCAGCCGCGATGACTGGGCGAGTGCCGCCAGAGCTTTAACAACAGCAATTGATTCCATATTTCAATGATACTCGAAATAATTGACAGATAAATCCACCCATCCATGACATCGGCCCATCAATGCAGGTGCCTGTGGTGAGCGTCCGGGTAGTGGGCATGGGCGTGGCTAAGCGGCTCGTGCTGATGCAAGTGCGCATGCTTGCCCGCTGTGAACTGGCCATCAGCATGGGCATGCTGGTGGTGCTCGTCATGCTCATGCTCGTGGTCATGCAGCATCGCTTCGTGGGTATGCAGATGCGAATGTTGCTCGGTCAGGTGGAGCCACACCCCTGCTGCCATCAGCACGCCGGCAACCAGCAAGGTCAGGGTCACCGGCTCACCGCCGACCAAGGCCAGAGCCGCACCAAAAAACGGTGCCACTGAAAAATAAGCGCCAGTGCGGGCCGCACCCAGATGCCGCAGGCCCACCACGAACAGCGCCAGGCTCACCCCGTAGGCCAGAAAACCCACCGCCATGGCCACCGCCACCGTCAAGCCAGCGGGCAAAGCGTCGCCCAATGCCCAGGCCAGCACCAAGTTGACGCTGCCCGCCACCAGGCCCGTGACAGAGGCGATCCAGGTGGCGTCGTTGAGCGCCACCTTGCGGGTCAGGTTGTTGTCCAGCCCCCAAGCGAAGCAGGCGCCCAAAATGGCCAGCGCGGGCCACAGGCCGGCCCAGCTCACCGATTCTGGCCAACTGAGCACCACCGCCCCGGCGGCAATCAGAACCATCCCCAGCGCAATGCGCCGATCAAAATTTTCCCGAAAAGCCACCCACGCCAGCACTGCGGTAAAAACCCCTTCGGCATTGAGCAACAAAGACGCCCCCGATGCTGGCATGCCGCTCAAGCCAGCCATCAGCAGCAGCGGCCCGACCACGCCGCCAGACAGCGTGGCCCCGGCCAACCAAACGGCCTCGCCCCGAGCCAAATGCACCGGCGCCGCCCGGGTGGCCAGGCGGTACAGGGTCAGCCCCAGGCCCGAGCCCAGGTAAAACAAACCCGCCAGCATCCACGGCCCCACGCTGCCCAAGAGCAATTTGGCCAGCGGCGTACCGGCGCCAAACAGCAGCGCGGCCCCCAGGGCTGCGGCTACGCCTGCATTCAACATGTCGACCGCCTGTGCATGGTGACCCCTTTTTTTCATCGACGAGATTGCGCGATTGAGGGTAACGCATCAGGACGCGCCGTGACGCAACGTGCACACTTCGGCATTCCAGACGATGAACGCTGGCTTCACGATACACAAGCCGCGTTCGACTTGGCACGTGCTATTGAATGGTCGCAGCAACAACCTGCATCTGAAATTCAAACTGATGCCCTTCTAGCTGTTGCGGCCCACAGCGAGCAGCAGGGACCAGGCTGATCAGCGGTTTGCCGCCATCACCCAAGCGCTGAGATCGCGTCATCGCAGTGAAATTTCCGCCAAGCTGGTGGGGCGTAGGCGCTCAGCCAACCGTAGATTTTTGTTACTACAATCTGATTTGTGCTGATTGACTTTGATCCGGAGAAAAATGCCACCAACCTGCGAGAACGGGGTCTGTCGTTCGACCAGGTCGCCGATTTCGATTTTGATACTGCCCTTGTCACAGAAGACATGCGTAAAACCAAACGAAAATCATTGATTGACGCAGCTGGCGAAGTCCGCGAGTTGACGGCTGCAGATTTGCGCTCATTCAAGGCGGCCAACACAGTCCTGCCTGCAGAATTGCAGGCGACCTTGGGCATGCGCTCACGCGGGCCACAAAAAGCGCCCACCAAAGTTTCCACGACCATCCGACTCTCCAGTGACGTGGTGCAAGCTTTCCGCGCCACCGGCGACGGCTGGCAAACACGAGTGGATGCAGCCTTGAAAGACTGGCTAAAAACCCATTCGCCGGTCTGACCGGCGAGCCGGGGACAAAAAATTTGCAGGCTGTCAGGCTCTGATCGAAGCTGCCGGGTTCCAGTTGGGCAAGGTTCAAGTTGGCTTAGACCCGGACGACTGGAAGCCGTTCGATGACGTCGGGGCGGGTTCCGTCTTGCACTGCCTCCAAAAACACACACAGGCGACCAGTAAACAAGACAAGGCCATTGCCGAGGCGCGCTACCGCGCCGTGGTCAACGCTAGAAAGGCACAAAAATGAAGATCGATACCGAAATCCGCCATGTGACGAAGCCGGGAGCAAACCTCTTCCTGGAGCTTGGCTTCGCACCCGCTGAAGCCAAGCGTTTGCAGGCGGCCTCTCGCAAACAGATCAACGACACCCAGCTGTTGAAGCAGCAACTGATGGAAGAGCTGTCCACCTGGATCACCGAGCATCACCTGAAGCAAGCTGAGGCCGCCGAGATATTGATGGTTTCGCGCCCGCGCGTTTCCGACGTGGTAAACAAGAAAACGGCCAAGTTCACCATCGACACGCTGGTGGAAATGCTCAGTCGCGTCGGCAAGCCGGTCAAGCTGGCGATCGGTTAACGAAACTCTGCACCCCCCCAATCAAGAAGCAAATCACCCGCGCAGTACGCTAAAGCGCCGGAAAAGCTCAGCCGACAAGGGTGCTTGAATTTGCCAGGTGATCGAGATGG
>CALPLW020000074.1 GCA_943324505.2 Comamonas sp. lk | reverse complement strand
GGCTGGACGCATGGTCTGGCCACAGCCGTTGTGCGTGAGCTGCAGCCGCGGCACATCGGGCGCCCAGGTGTCGGGGTCTTGCGCGGTGCCCCAGTCGATCTGCCACAACCACATGGCGACAAACAGCGACCACAGGTCCAGCCCGCGCTCGGTCAGTCGGTACTCGGGGTGGCCGCCGCCAGAAACGTCCCGAAGCAAAACGCCATGACCGACCAGTTTGGTCAAGCGGTCGGTGAGCACCGCCCGTGACACGCCAAAACTCTGCAGAAAATCGCCATAGCGGCGCTGGCCGCGAAACACAGACCGCAGGATGCGCAGCGTCCAGGCATCGCCGACAACCGCAATGGTGCGCTGCGCCGCGCTGGCGCTCGGACCGCTCACGTCAGTAGGTCCTGGGCTGCGCCGGGTGTCAACCTGGGTAGGAATCGGTCTAGCATGGCTTTTTTAGTATGTCAACGATAGTTTACCCGGGCCAATCTTTACCCAAAAACTGCAGGCTTGTTGATATAGTTCAATCACTTTAGTCTGTTAACGGTAGTCAAATGCCCCACTCTGTCGTCATCGAAGCCTTGCGAACGCCACGTGGCGCGGCCAAGGAGACCGGCGCCCTGCACAGCGTTACGCCCATGGAACTGCTGGCTGGTCTGCTGCGAGAACTGGCACAACGCACCAGTGTGGACACCGCCGCGGTGGCCGACGGCGTGTTTGGCTGCGTCACCCAGACCGGCGAGCAAGGCGGCAACATTGGCAAGGCCGCCTGCCTGCTGGCGGACTGGAGCCCGCACTTGAGCGCTGTCACCATCAACCGCTATTGCGCCTCGGGTTTAAGCGCCGTCAACTGGGCCGCGCAGCAGGCCCGCGATGCCAATGGACTGGCGGTAGCCGGCGGGGTGGAAATGATGTCGCGCGTGCCTATGTTTGGCGACAAGGTGCCTTACTACGCCGACCGCGCTATCGGCTCACGCATCGGCTTCGTACCACCGCCCTGGTCGTCCGACCTGGTGGCCACGCGACACGGCTTCAGCCGGGAAGACTGCGACGCCTATGCCGCGCTGTCGCAAGCGCGGGCGCTGGCAGCCCGCACCCGGGGGCTGGCCCGCTCCATGGTGCCGGTGCTGGACGCCCAAGGACAGCTGCTGCTAGACCACGACGAAAACATCCGAGCGGGCAACACGCCCGACAAACTCGCCACGCTGCGCCCGGTGTACGAGGCTGGTGCCAATGGCCTAGACGACTGGGGGCTGGCACGCGAGCCCGGGCTGGGGCAGATTCAGCATGTGCACACCGCTGGCAACGCGCCCTGCATGGCCGATGGCGCTGCCGCTGTGCTGGTCGGCACGGCGGACGCCGCCGCGCGGCTGGGCCTGCCGGTGCGCGCCCGCATCCTGGCCCACGCTGACGCTTGCGTGCCCCTGACCCAAACCGGCGCCGTGGACGCGACCCAAAAAGCATTGGCAAAGGCCGGCTTGAGCGTGGCCGACATCGACCTGTGGGAGGTGCGTGACTCGTTTGCCGCCATCACCTTGCACTACATCCGCAGCCTGGGCATACCTCTGGAGAAATTCAACGTCAACGGCAGCTCAATTGCCCTGGGCCACCCAATGGGTGCCACGGGCGCCTTGCTGGTGAGTTGTCTGCTTGACGAAATGGAGGCTCGCGACCTGCGCTATGGCGTGGCGGCATTACCCGGAGCCTTTGGGGTGGCCACCGCCACCGTGTTTGAGCGCTTGCGCTGACTGCCTCTCCACCCTCCTTACCTTCCCCACCCACCTGGAGAATCCTATGCTTGAAGTCCATTCGCGCGTCAATCTGAGCTGCCTGCCCTCTGACAACCCCTACCTCAACGGCGGCCACGGCCCCACCGACACCGAGTGGACGGCCAGCACGCCCGATCTGCAGGTGATCGGCGAACTGCCGACCGACCTGAATGGCGTGTACCTGCGCAATGGCCACAACCAGATCCACGCCCCCATGGGCAAGTACCACCCGTTCGACGGCGACGGCATGATCCACGGCATGCACTTTGCCAACGGGCAGGCGACCTACCGCAACCGCTTTGTGCGCACCACCGGCTTCCTGGCTGAGTCGGTGGCCGGCGAATCGCTGTGGCCCGGCATCATCGAGCCGCGCCGCGCGGTGCGCCGCGGTTGGGGCTCGATCGGCGCCATGAAAGACAACGCCGGCACCGACGTGAAAGTGCATGCCGGCCGGGCCCTGGCCGCCATGAGCCAATGCAGCGAGCCCTATCGCATGGACCCGGTCACGCTAGAAACACTGGGGCCCGACACCAACTGGGCACGCCGCTTGGGTGACCGGGGCATCTGCTCGCACTTCCAGGTGGATGAGCACAGCAAGGAGATGATGTTCTTCAACTTTGGTGAGCAGGCACCCTACTTCAACTACGGCGTGGTCGACGCTCACAACAAGTTGGTGCATTACGAGCCGATCGAGTTGCCACATGCCACCTGGCCGCATGACCTGGGCATGAGCGAGCACTACTGCGTGATCCACGACCTGTCGATGTTCTTTGACCCCGAGGGGCTAAAACAAGGGCAGCACCGGCTCAAGTTTCACCGCGACGTGCCAGCGCGTTTTGGCGTGATCCCGCGCTTCGGTACCAGCCGCGATGTGAAGTGGTTCGAGGGCCAGCCCTGCTACATCCTGCACCTGGCCAACACCTACGAGGTGGGCGACGAGATCATCATGGACGGGGCGATCCAGACCAACCCGGTACCCGACCTGAGCGGCCTGCCCAAGGAGGGTTACGCCCGCATGAACGCCCTGCTGTCCATGGACCTGCAGGAGACGCGCATGCACCGCTGGCGCTTCAACCTGAAGACCGGGCAAACCCACGAAGAAGACCTGGACGACGAAGTCACCGAGTTTTCGATGATCAGCGGCCGCGTCAAGGGCCGGCCCAACCGCTATGTCTACAACGCCCTGATGAAGCCCAACTGGGAACTTGATGGCCTGAAAAAATACGACTGGCAGACCGGCCACAGCCAGCGCTGGCAGGCGCCTAAGGGATGCTTCGTCAGCGAGACGCCATTCGCGCCGCGCGACGGTGCCGTGGCAGAAGACGACGGCTACCTGGTGACCTATATCACCAACCTCAACACCGGCAAAGGCGAGTGCGCCATCTTTGATGCGCGCGACATCAGCCCGGGGCCGATCTGCCGCATCATCCTGCCGGGGCATGTCCCGATGGGGGCGCATGCCGGCTGGACGCCTGCTGCCGAGTTGCAGGTGCCGGCATGAGCCACAGCGGTATCACCCTGCCCGATTACGCCGTGCACCACCCGGCGGGCGGCGGCCATGGCACCAGCGTGTTTTTGCTGCACGGCGCCTTTGGTGCCAAGGAGTACTGGCGCACCCAGGTGCAGGCCTTCACCCAGGCCGGCTACCGCGTGGTCTCGTGGGACGCCCCGGGCTATGGCCTGTCGAGCCTGCCGGTACCGCTGACGATCGACCATTGCGCACGGGTGCTCAGCCTGCTGCTGGAGAAAGAAGGCAGCGCGCGCAACGTGGTGATGGGCCACAGCATGGGCGGCATGATCGCGCAGCAGGCTTGG
Source organism: Comamonas sp. lk (assembly GCA_943324505.2). Classification (GTDB taxonomy): domain Bacteria; phylum Pseudomonadota; class Gammaproteobacteria; order Burkholderiales; family Burkholderiaceae_C; genus Rhodoferax. The sequence goes on along the minus strand of CALPLW020000074.1, from coordinate 10,782 downwards.
CGCTACGCCCGAGCCCGCATCCAAGGCTACGTGCTGTCAGCCACCAGCGCCTCGTTTGGCAGCCCCGACGGCGACTGGCAAAAAGAATTTGTGCGCGCCCGTGTGGCGCCGCTGGATGCCGGCAAGACCATCCCTGAGTACGCGCCGTTGATGCTGCGCGCCATGATGGCGGCAGGTGCCAGTGGCCCAGCGGTCGATCTGCTGATTGGCACCGTGAGCCAGATGCGCGAAGAGACCTTTCGTGCCGCCGTAGCCGCCATCGTCGGTTTTGAGGGCCGCGACCTGCTGCCCACGCTGGATGTGCCGGTGCTTTGCATCGCCGGCGAGCTCGACGCTACTGCCCCGGCCAGCGTCATGCAAAAAATGGCAGCCAAAATCGCCGGCGCCGAGTTTGTCAGCCTGGCCGGCCTGGGGCATTTTGGCTGGGCGGAAGACCCGCCCCGTTTTAACGCCGCCGTGCTCGATTTTCTGGCCCAGCACTTTCCCCAACCCTGACAACCCGAGAGGATCTCCATGAACGCCGTTCCCCCCATCGCCCGCACACTTGCCCTGCTGCTCACCGGCCTGTGGGCCTCAGTCGCAGGCGCCCAAAGCAATTACCCCGACAAACCGATCACCGTCATCGTGCCCTTCCCGCCCGGCATCGTGGACGGCTATGCCCGCCTGGTGGCCACCAAGGCCGGCGCCATTCTGGGCCAGCCCATGGTCATCAAGAACCAGGCCGGCGCAGGCCAGCGCATTGGCACTGACGCCATGACCAAGGCCCCCAAGGACGGCTACACCATCGGCGTGATCACCAACGCCGGTGTGGTGTCCGGCCCGGTGCTGGCCAATGCCGTGCCCTACGACCCGATCAAGGACATCAGTTACCTGACCATGATCTACGAGTCGCATTACCTGATCAACACCCACCCGGCCTCTGGTATCAAGACCATGGCGCAACTGTTGGACAAGGCCAAGGCAGCACCGGGCAAACTCAACTTCGGCTCCACCGGCATGGGCACCGGCTTTCACACCGCCACCGAGCAGTTTGTCAAAAATGCCAACGTCACCATGACGCACGTGCCCTACAAAGGTGAAAGCCCGCTGCTGACCGACCTGATCGGCGGCCAGGTCGACATGGCGTTTTCGTCCATGGCCAGTCGCGCCATGGCCGAACAAGGCAAGCTGGTGATGCTGGCCTACACCGGCGACAAGCGCTCGCCCCTGATCCCCAACGTGCCCACCGCCAAAGAGCTGGGTATTCCGCACGTCAGCTCGGGCTGGCTGGGTTTTGCCGTGCCGGCCGGCGTGCCGGCACCGGTGCGCGACAAGCTGATTGCCGCACTGACCGCCGCAGTGAACGACCCCGAGGTGGTGGCCAACTTCAGCAAGGGCGGCGGCGAGCCGCGCAGCCTGAGCGGCGACGCCTTTGCGGCGCGCGTCAAGCGCGAGTTGGACGACATGCGCGAGCTGAACAAAGAACTCAAAATCAGCATCGATTGACGCCATGCCCATTCTTGACAAGGTGCGGGTGCTGGATCTGACCCGCGTGGTGGCCGGGCCCTGGTGTACCCAGACCCTGGCCGACCTGGGCGCCGACGTGATCAAGATCGAGCGCCCCGGGGTGGGCGACGACACGCGCAAGGTGGGCCCCTTCGTAACGGGCGCCGACGGCCAGCCCACCAGCGATTCGGCCTTTTTCATGGGCAGCAACCGGGGCAAGCGCTCGCTTACCCTGGACATCGCCAGCCCGGAAGGCGCCCAACTGGCGCGCGAACTGGCCGCGCAGTGCGACGTGTTCATTGAAAACTACAAGGTGGGCGCACTGGCGCGCTACGGGCTGGACTACGACAGCATCCGCGCCATCAACCCGGCCATCATCTACTGCAGTGTGACCGGCTACGGCCAAGACGGCCCCTACGCCCCACGACCGGCTTATGACTCGGTGATGCAGGCCATGTGCGGCCTGATGAGCACCTGCGGGCCGGCCGACGGCGAACCCGGCGCTGCACCCATGCGCTCGGCCGTGCCGATTGCCGACATCTTCACCGGGCTGTACGCCGCCATCGGCATCCTGGCGGCCATCATCCACCGCCGAGATACGGGCGAGGGCCAGTACATTGACGCAGCCATGATGGACGTGACCACGGCCATCAACGCCCATCTGGCCTTGGGCTACTTGATGACCGGCAAGGTCCCGCAGCGCCAGGGCAACAACAACCCGATCACCGCGCCCAGTGAGGTGTTTCGCGGAGCCGACGGCCACTTCACCATGTCAGCGGCCAACGCCGGCCAGTTTGACAGCCTGCTGCGGGTGCTGGGGCTGGACCCGGCCCTGGCGCAGGATGAGCGGTTCCTGACCAACATCACCCGCATCCAGCATCGGGCTGCACTCCACGCCATTCTTGAGGTGCGCACACTGAGCCAGCCCGTGGCGCACTGGATCGAGCGGCTGTCGGCGGCCAATGTGCCTTGCGCGCCGATCAATGACATGCAGCAACTTTTTGCCGACCCGCATGTGCAGCACCGTGACCTGGTGCTGCAGGTGCCCCATGGCAGTGGCGTGGATGTGCCGCTGCTGCGCAGCCCCTTGCATCTCTCTGCCGCCCCGGTCGAGCATCGCGCGCCGCCGACTTTGGGGCAGCATTCGGCTGAGGTGTTGCAGAGCTTGTTGGGCAAGACAGAGGCCGACATTGCGCGCTTGAGGGCGGCGGGCGTGGTTTAGGTTGTTCGTCGGTTCCCAATTATTGACATGGTGGGCTGGCAGGCGGTCCGGGTATCCGTTCTCCGGCCCACGCTCGCGCCCTACCTGATTGGCTCGGCGACATTCGTTCATCAACACCGTGGCTGGCCCGCCGTCTCAGGGGCAAGCGCGAATGGGGCCTGCGCCCGGACACCCAAACCACCTGCCCAACAGCGGGTTTGGCGCGGCGCTAAAAGCTAAAACGCCACCAAGCCCATCTCGGCGGGCGGTGGGGTTCGCGGGCGTGGAACGCGAGCCACGCCGCCCGCCAGCGCGAGTTAGACGCCGACCAGCGACGGGATTGTCACCTCAGGTCGCGCGCTTCCTGAGCGGCTTGGTCCAGTGGTCGCCCGCCATTGGCGCATGACTCCCAACCTTATCCCAAGCCGCTTGTGCAGCCGACGTATCAGCCGAGGCTGCCCGTTTCTCAAAAAACTGCGCGGTCTCCATGGCGCTGATTTTCTCGGCAATCGCCACCACAAAAAACTGATTCATCGTGGTGTCATCGGCAGCGGCGATCCGTTTGGCGGCTTGTTTGAGTGATTCAGGGAGGCGCAGCGCGTAGTTGCTCATGGTGTCAGTTCCTCGCAATAGCAAGATCGAAATGATTGAAAGTCTGCTCGGGGGTGAGCACCCTGATGCCGAAGCGCTTGGCAGGAACAAAATCGCGCAGGTTGTACGCCACAAGGACATCGACCCGGGCGTTCGCCGCCGCCTCCAGCACCATTTCGTCAGCCGGGTCGCGCAGCTGCGGACGCCATTGGTAGTGCGTCAGAACCGGCTCCAGCAAGGCCGCCGGCTCATTCAGAATTGCATCAACATCCTTGGCGCTCAGGCCCGGGGCTGCCCTTTGCTCGGCACGTTGGAGCACATCCTCGTACTCCAGGAACAAGACCGGGCTGCAGCTCATCAAAAGTCGTCGGGTCCGGACAAGCTGCATCAAAGCGAAAGAAGGTCCATGTCGACTGCGCGTGGCAGCCACCAGGATGTTGGTATCCACAACGATTCTGCCGCTTTTTTCCATATCATCGGCGACATTAACATGACACTACTTATGCTGTCCGAGGGGCGCCACTCAAGGATCGAGAAGGTCAAACTATTTGGCCACTCCCTTAGCGTGTCATCACGTCCATCTCGGTGGGCGGTGGGGTTTGCGGGCGCAGACCGGAGAACGCGAACCACGCCGCCCGCCAGCAACGGGATGGCCACTTTCAGCCTGCGCCCGGACGCCCAAACCCCATGCCCGACAGCGGGTTTACCGCGGCCTCGTTAGAATGCGCTTCTTGTTTATTTACCCACCATAAATCTCTGGTGCTGGTTGTATGTTGGCCCTTCAAAACGCGGACATCAATGCCCGTCGGACCAACAGCGTTAACTATGAATAGCTTTTCCCCCGTTGATATTGTGTACCTCTGGGTTGACGGTGACGACACCCAATGGCGCTCCCGCAGGCGCCTTGCGCTCCAGCAGCTTAAGTTTGCCGACCATGTGGACATGGCAGCCTACAGCAATGTCGAGGGCCGGTTTCGTGACAACGACGAGCTGAGGTACAGCTTACGGTCATTGGAACAATTTTTTCCCGGCCATGGTCATGTTTATCTGGTCACCGACCGGCAGACCCCGACATGGTTGCGCCGGCACCCGGGCCTGACGGTCATCGACCATCGTGAGCTGATGCCTGGATGCGCATTGCCAAACTTCGATTCAGGGAACATTGAGTCTTACATCCATCTCATACCCGGATTGTCAGAGCGCTATATTTACTTCAACGACGATGTGTTTCTGGGTGCACCGCTGGATCTGAAAAAGTGGTTTTTTGAAGGGGGCGTCTATGTTGGTTGGTCACACGACGCACCCGTCAGCGACGTCGCCTTGCAGCCCGGCTCCACGGCCCTGGAAAATGCTTGCCGTCGCTCTATTGCCTGGTTGCGCCATGATGCAGCCCTATCGGCAAACCTCCCTTATGTGGGTGACTTTCGTACCTTCGCCCATGCACCTCGCCCCATGCTCAAGTCGGTCATGCTGGCGCTCGAGGGCATAGCGCCCGAACTCTTTTCGTCGGTCCGTTCTACGGTGTTTCGCAGCTGGGAGCACCCAACCTTGGTGTCCGACTTTGTATTGCGCTGGTCGCTTCTGCATGGCTTTGCGAAGGTCAGGGACTACAGGTTTTCCCATGTTTCAACCGGCGCTCACGATGCTGACGCCGCACTGCAAGACATTGCACAGCGTTTTGGCGGCATCGACTTCTTTTGTGTCAATGACACGACCGACGATGCGGACTCCGAAGACCCGCGTTTGAGAACTGCTCGCAGTGTTTTAGCGGCCATGCTTCAAACGCCCTCGTCCTTTGAGAAGCTTGAGGGCGCGGGCATGTCAGCTGCACAGAATGCCTCAACCTGGCACCTCGAAGCGGCAGGCTAGTCCTACCTTTCGGTGGCACACTCCGCCCGCCAGCGCGAGGGCAGCGCGACAGCTTTTACTCATGGCATAAGATCAAGGTAGCACTGCCGCATCTAAGCCAGATAATGGCACGATCGAACTGAAGTACAACCCACCATGCCGAAACATCTTTTAGCAACGCTGGGCTGGATTGGCCTGGCCATTACCCTGCTGCTGGCCGCCTGTGCCGGCGGCAAACCCGCTGAAATGGAACTGAGCTTTACCGAGCGCGAACTGCAGGCGGCCTTGAACAAGGCCGACATGAGTACCCGGCTCTTGGATGGCCTTGTGGTGGTCTCGGTGAGCGGGCAGCCGCAAGTCAAGCTGGGCCAGCCGCCAGAGCGCATCGGCATTGCGGCCCAGCTGTCGATCAAGGTGGTGGGGCTGCCCGCCATGCCGGCGAACGTCAAGGGCTCATCCGGCCTGCTTTATGACGACGCGCAAAAAGCCTTCTTTCTAGAGGCGCCGCAACTCGACGCCGTGACGGCACCCCTGCTTCCCAAGGCCATGGAAGGGGCTGCCCGTGCGGCAATCACCCGCCAGCTGGCCGCCAGCTTCAGCAACACCCCTGTCTACAGCCTCAAGACCGAGGGCTCGCTGAAAGAGCAAGCGGCCCGCCAGACCTTGAAGTCAATCCGCATCGAACCGGACCGCATCGTGGCCCGCTTCGGGCTGCTGTAAACGTCTTTTCCACCTAGGAGTGCCCGCATGAACCAGTCCGCCGCCAACGCCAAAGCCAACGCAATATCAGCCTACGTGATCTGGGTTGAATTTGATATTCACACAGAGCATCTGGCGCAATTCACCAGCTTGGTGCGCATCAATGCCGCAGCGTCATTGGCCAATGAGCCGGGCTGCCAACGTTTTGATGTCTTGCTGCCGACACCAGACCGAGCCACCGTGGCCCTGTACGAAATTTATGACGATGAAGCAGCTTTTGCCGCCCATCTGGCATCACCGCACTTCAAGACCTTTGCTGCGGCGATCCAGGGCTTTGTGCGCGAGCGGCGCCTGCAGGCCTACGGCTTGTTGCCGCCGGTCACTGCGGCATAGTCCACCAGAGGCTCGTCGTAAATCGCCGTGCGCAAGACGCCATCGGCCTGAACAACACCGCGGTACATGCCGGCGCAGTTGAACGGCAGCGACACGCCGCCGTGCCGGTCCACCGCGATGATGCCGCCCGAGCCACCATGCGGCGCCAAAACATCCATCACCACGCCCTGCGCGGCCTGCGCCAGAGTTTGACCGGCATGGCGCATCCTGGCGGAGATTTCATGACAGGCGGCATAGCGGATAAAAACCTCACCGTTGCCGGTGCCTGACAGGGCACAGGTGTCGTCATCGGCCCAGGTGCCGGCCCCGATCACCGGGGTGTCGCCCACCCGGCCCGGGGCCTTTGCTGTCATGCCGCCGGTTGATGTGGCCGCTGCCAGGTGGCCATGGCTGTCGCGCGCCACGGCGCCCACGGTGCCGTGCTTGCGCGACGCATCCTGGTTGTCCACGCCGGCCTGGCGCATGGCCAGGGTGTCCTGCAAGGCCTGCCAGCGGGCTTGGGTGAAAAAATAAGGGGTGTCTTCAAAGGCCAGGCCCTGCGCCCGGCAGAATGCCAGCGCACTCTCGCCGATAAGCAGCACATGCTCGGTGCGCTCCATCACCGCGCGCGCTGCCAAGATCGGGTTGCGCGGTCCGCAAATGCCGGCTACGGCACCTGCTGCCCGGTCCCGGCCATCCATGATGGCCGCGTCCATTTCTTGCTTGCCAGCGCTGGTGAACACCGCGCCGCGACCAGCATTGAACAGGGGCTCATCCTCCAGCGCCATCACGGCAGCGGTGACGGCATCGAGCGCGGCGCCACCGGCAGCAAGCACCAGCTGGCCGGCCTCCAGGGCCCGGCGCAGGCCGGCGTGGTAGGCCGCTTCGCGGGCCGGGGTCATGGTGCTGCGCAGGATGGTGCCGGCACCACCGTGAACGACCAGGCTGAATTCGGATTGGGGCAGTAAATTTTGAGTCATGGCGGACAGGCGTCAAGGTTGGATTGAGTAGAGCAGTGGCTTGGCGCGTCAGGACCGCCCACCGTCCACGCTGAGCACCTGGCCGGAGACCCAGCTGGCAGCATCCGAGGCCAGGAAAGTCACCGCGTTGGCAATGTCTTGCGGTCGGCCCAAGCGTTTGGTGTGGATGCTGTCGAGCAGGCGCTGCTGGCCTTCTGGCCCATAGCTGTCCCACTGGCGTTGGGTGGATGGGTTAGACAAGACAAAACCCGGCGCCACACTGTTGACGGTAATGCCTCGCGGCCCGAGCTCCAGGCTGAGTTGCTTGGTCAGCCCAACCAAGGCATGCTTGGAGGCCGTGTAGGCTTGGATGCCGGTCAAGCTCGGGCGCAGGCCGGCGCCAGAAGAAATATTGATGATGCGGCCAAAGCCACCCTGCTTCATGTGACCGGCACAGGCCTGGGCACACCAGAAGGCGCCGTGCACATTGGCCTCAAACACCACCAACCAATCCTGCTCGGTAATGTCTTCAATCGGGCGTCCGACCTGTCCGCGCACACCCCCTGCACAATTCACCAAAATGTCGAGGCCGCCAAATTGCTTCGCTGCGCCGTTAACAGCCTCGGCCACGCTGCCGCGCTCTGCCAGATCAATGGTGGTAGTCAGGCTGGCACCCGCTGCACGCGCAGCCTGCAGCCCCGTGCCGTCGATGTCAAACGCCGCCACCTGCATGCCCTCCGTCACAAAGGCCTGCACGATGCTCAGTCCAATGCCTTGCGCGGCACCCGTCACGATGGCCCGACGGCCCGAGAGATGCAAGTTCATGCGGCCACCATCAGATCAAGCGTGGCCCAGGACTGGGGCCGGCGCCCCTCTTCAATGTCGTGAATCAGCGCGACCAGCCGGTCAATGGTGGGGGTGGCGAGCCCGCCTTTGGCACCGATCTGAGAGATGATGGCGATCTGGGCGTCGACCTCGGTTTTACGTTTGCGAATAGCCAGGTCGCGCCAGATGCCGGAGTGGGTCTTGGCGGTGTGGCGGTTGAACTCGGCCATGTCCGCCACAGAGCGCCGCGCCAGCGCCTCTGGCGCGTCAGGCATGAATGCCAAGGGATCAAAGCCATTGAATCCCAGCGGCGTCACCCCCTGCTGCAGCGCCACTGCCATCACCTCGCGGCCCAGGCGGTGAAACACGGAGAAGTGCGGCTCGGAGGCCAGGTTGTCCGACATGGAGGCATCGGTCAGCGCAGTGGCAAACAAGATGGCACCGTAGCCGAGTTTGCCCCACAGATAACCCCAGATGTTGGGCGTGTGAACAGCTGCCGGCTCAAACAGTTGGAGCAGCCGGTGGTAATCCGCCGAGCGTGCGGTGTCCCGGCCATCGAGCTCGCCCAAGGCTACCGTGGCCCGGTTACCCAGCAAGATACGTCCCGGGCCCAGCCAGTCGGCACCAAAGTTAACAAAGCAGCCCACGGTTCTCTCGGCGCCGACCGCCTCTGCAATGACCAGTTCGTTGAGACCATTTTGTGCTGAAAGCACCGAGCCGTCGTCAGCCAGATGGGGTCTTAAGGCAAGCACCGCCTGAGGCGTGTGATGGGCTTTGACCGCCAGAATGACCCGGTGAAAAGTACCGCTCACCTGGGATGGCGTAGCCGCCCGCACCGGTTGGGTGAAGCACTCCACCGGGCCTTCAATGGCGAGGCCGTCACGGTTCATGGCGTCCACGTGGTCCTCTGCAATGTCGACCAGCAGGACGTCTTCTCCGGCGCGGGCCAGATAGGCCCCCAGAGTTCCACCAACGGCGCCAGCGCCCCAGATCAAAATAGTGTTTTGGTTCATACGAGTGCTTCGGTTCAAAGTGCGTGGATCAGGTGACGGGTCTCTTCCACAGCCACCGACCAAACCGCGTCCATGTCATCGTCAGAGCGTTGGTAGCAGCCACCAAAATTGCCGTCTCCAATCAATTCGCGCACGCCGGTTGGCCCAAGCGTGCGCATCAAGGCCAGGTCAACCATCGGTTTTTGTTGGTCGGGCTGAAGCACACCGGCCAGGCGGGTGCAGGGAAAGTTCTCCATCCAAGATGCGTGCGAGGCCACCGGATCAATCTCCTTGACTTTGGCAAAAGTTTTGGGCGCATTCCACCAGTTGTGGATGCGCACCTTGCAGCCCGGGTTGGCCTCCAACCAGGCATTGACCGCGATCAGGCCCGGCGCGTTGCCGCCATGACCATTGACCAGCAGGATCCGCTTGAAGCCGGTGCTACGCAGGCTGTCCAAAATATCGGTCAGCAGGTTTTGGTAGGTCTCGGTACGCAACGATACGGTGCCGGGATAGGCCATGAAATAGGGCGTGATGCCATAGGCCAACGCGGGGAACACCGGAACGTTAAGCGGCAGCGCGGCATCCACCGCCACCTTTTCGCTCAGGATGCTGTCAACCGACAGGCTCAGATAGGCGTGTTGCTCAGTGCTGCCGATGGGCACCACCGCACGGTCATCCGAGGCCAGGTACTGCTCGACCTGGAGCCAATTCATGTCACTGATCTTCATGGGTTCTTCTCCTTTTGAAACGCTAATTGGCTGCGCAGCCTCTCGACCGCAGGAATAAGGGTCTGCTCGATGGCATGGGGGTCAGGCACGTAGCGAAATTCAATCGCCTGCCGGCCCGCCGGCCAATGGCGCAGGATCTCACCCGCGCCACTGGCATAAACCAGCACATCGACCTCTTTCAAAAATGCCTGCAGATCAGGTGCGGTCATCAAGCGCAACTCGGGGTTGGCCACATGCGGGGTGAAGCGAAGCACACCCAGCTTCATCAGAGCCATGAACTCGGGGTAGACCGACACAATGCCAACCCGCGCCAAAGGATCAATGGACGCCAGCAGCGCCCGAGTTTCTTCGGCCGGGATGAAGCTCAGGCCGACCACTGGCACGCCCGCAGGCAGCCGGTTCTCCAACTCGCCGCGACGATGCGCCAGGGTGACGCAGATGTCGTACGGAAACGCACCGTCCGCGACCTGTTGCAGGGCCTCCAGGGTGGTCGCCGTGATGCTGTCCCCCTCCTTCAAGTAGGTGCTGATCCGGTCCGCGTATTTTTGGGTGGTGTCAAGAAAATTGCCCACCATGACCAGGCGCAGGGCACGGCTTGCAGGGCGGCTGCGCGCCACCCGCGCATTGACCAGTGACGCCACCAGAGATGGCGCCAGGCCCAGCGCTTCGGCTTCTTGCAGCAAACGGTCAACCCTGCGTTGCAGTGTCCGCATGGCCTTTGAGCGCAGGCCATCGCTGCGGTGGCCGTCAGCCACGTAGGTGCCGGCTCCTGGCTTGGTTTCGATCAGCCCAGACAAGCGTAATTCGGTGTACACCATGGCCACCGTCATCGGGGCGACATTGGCGCGCTGCGCCAACTCGCGCACGGAGGGCAAACGTTGGCCCGGCGGCAGCTCGCCGAGTGCAATGCCAAACTCGATCAAGCCGCGGAGTTGAGTGCCCAGAGGAACGGGCAAGGTACGGTCTAGCGAATCAGCCAGGTCCACCAGCATTCGCGCTGCTGGCGCACCTGATGCCTCACTGCCAGTGCCGGCCCCTGCTTGTGCAGCTCTGCGGTTTCTCATGGTCTCCTGTGCCAT
>CALPLW020000073.1 GCA_943324505.2 Comamonas sp. lk | reverse complement strand
GACAACTCGGCGTGGATGCGGTAGGCGACGTCACGTAAAAAGTAGCCGGCGCGTTGCTGGCGTTCATCTTCAATGTACAAAGCCAGCATGCCGCTGCCCGCGTTCATAGCCTGCTGCACATTGCGGGTGGACACCACGGCGCTGACTTCATTGCGTCGCAAGTTCACCCAGCGAATCGGTTTGAGCACTTCAATGCGAAAGATTTGCCATCGCATTTGCGGCTTCCACAAAATTGCCTCAAAAACCGCACGCGCCGCCGAGGGTGTCATCACGTCATACGACACGCGCTCCACCTTCATCTCAGGACGGGTAAAACAGGCGAACGGGCCTGAGACTTCAAGACAAAAACTGGGCATGGTTTTCCTTCAAACAGTAAAGCCGCCGGGGTTGTAAATATCATCGCCCAGCTTCAGGCCGAGGACAGGGTCATAAAGGTTGTCCGTATCCACCTGCACATAAAGTCCCGGCATGGGCAGCGTCAGGTCGCCCTGCGCCAGCATCTTCTCCGCCATACGTTTTTGGATACTGACGGTGTAGCGCTGCAGTTTTCGCATGAGCCAGCGTGCTGGGCCTTCTGCGGCCAGCTTTCCGAGCAATTTTTCAATCTCTGGACCCTGCGCGGCGTAGCGCACCACGACCATGGCAGCGTCTTTATCGTCAATCAGACGAAACGCATCTGCTGCAGATCGAAACTGCACGCCCAACGTCTTGGGCTCCACCTGGAGCATGGGGACAATCTTTTTGGCGTCCAAATCCACAGCGCTGTAAAACTGCGTAAAGTAGGTGGCAAACAACGCGCGTGCCAGCGGGTCTGCACGCTGGCCATGCAGGGTGCTGGTGCAAGCCTGCACCGCCTTGCGCAAGTGCCCTGCCGGGGCGGGCTCGGGCGGCACAAAAACCACCACACGGCCTTTCTTTGGCAAGCCATTCTCCAGTAGCCGCCCTTCGCGATTGCAACGCCCTGCCGCCTGCGCAATCGAGTCCAGGCCCGCCATCGCGCGATAGACCACGGGGAAATCAATGTCCACGCCCGCCTCGACCAGCTGCGTGCTGACCACACGGAGTGGTTGAAGGTCGTCCCCATCGCGCTTGGTTCGCAGGCGGGCTTTGATTTGGTCGATGACCACTTTGCGGTGTGCGCCACACATCAAGGCGGACAGGTGCAATGTGTTTTTAGGTAGCAGCCTGTGCAGTTCGCGTGCGGCTTTGCGGGTGCTGACGATGGCGAGCACGCAATCGTCCTGTTCGATTTGCGCGGCAATGTCCGCCCATGGCGTGGTGGCGTTCAAGTCCGGTGGCAACTCCAAGTTGACACGGTCGAGGGCCGTAAACAGTGCATCAGGGTCGTCCATGATTTCACGCACCTTCTCTAACCCACGCAGGTTGTTGCTTTTGTCGAAATAGTCAGTGCTGTTGAGGGCAGGCTGTGTGGCGGTACACAGCACCACAGTCACGCCGTAGTGCTTTACCAGCAGGTTTAGCCCATCCAGAATGGGCTGCAAAAACTCCGGGGGCAGTTGCTGCGCTTCGTCCAGCACAATGATGCTGTTCACGATGTTGTGCAACTTGCGGCAACGCGAGGTTCTGGCGGCAAACAGGGACTCGAACAACTGCACATTGGTGGTGACGACCAGCGGCGCATCCCAGTTTTCGCATGCCAGACGGCTGCGAGCGGTCTCATCCCGGTCAGCGGCGTCGGCCTGGCTGTGGTGCTCTATCAAGACTTCATCGCCCAGCGTTTTGAACACGTTGCGAAAAACGTCGGCGGTTTGCTCAATGATGCTGGTGTACGGAATGGCATAGATCAGACGGCGCTTGCCGTGGGTCTGCGCGTGACTCAAGGCAAACGCCAGACTGGACAAGGTCTTGCCACCGCCGGTGGGCACTGTGAGCGAGAAAAATCCGGGCGACATTGCCGCCTTGTCACGGCACTGGCGCAGGATGCCCGCACGCAGGGTGTTGACCAGCGTGTCGTCGATCGGCAAAGCAGCCATGTGGGCATCAAACGCCGATCGCATTTGGTCCAGCGTCGGAAAGCCTTCACGCCGGGCGGGCTTGCCTGCGTCAAAGTGTGCTTCAGTGTCTAGAAAATCGGCGTCAACCAGGCAGGAGAACAGCATTCGGACCCAGAGAGAAAAACCCGCAGGGCCTGCGGGAATTTGACGCAGGTCCGGCACAAAGTCGCCCGTCTCAAGAATGCTGGCCGGGGGCTTGGCGTCTTTGGCTTCCTGCAGTTCAGTCTGGCAATCGGCTTGCGCCAGCCGCTGATTGAGACCACCGTCCCAGTCGTCCAACCCCGCATGGTGACCCGCAATCAGGTAAGCCAGCACGCGGGCAGCCAGTTTCCCATTTGCGCCATGCGACTTTTCAAGCGTTTCTATCGCCCAAAGCGCGCCAGCCGCAGAGTGTGTTTTTTCACGTCCCGCCACTTTGCCCTCAATATGCGCATCCGGGTTGTCCGACTGCCTCAAGTAGCGCTGAAATCCGAGCCGGTATTTGCCGAGGTCATGCCACAACCCCGCCATATAGGCCCATCGTTGGTTATCTGCGGTGGCATCAAACTGCCGTGAAAAATCGCCAGCTATGCTTGCAACGGCACGCAGATGGTCTACAAGCAAATGTCCGCCCGAGTGGGCCAATGGCTCTGGCATGTCGCTCCCCCCTGTGAATCTTGTATTTCGATAGAGCTTACTCGTCCCCGGGCTCACAGGGTGATCCTGAGTGAATCTTTTTGCCAAATTGCATTGGCGTGCGCGCCGGAGAAAGGCGACTCGTGCATCGCGGCGCTTGCAACCAGGCATCTGTCAGCGGCGTCCGCCAGCGTGGTGCATGGGGCTGCCAGGCTTTGAGCTGGGCCTGGGTTTGCTCGCGGTTGAAATTCTTGTTCTTTTCGTCCTCTTCATTGAGCTAATTTGATCATCAGCTATTCGTACGCTTACGGGGGCAAAATCAATGTGGTGAATGGATATGGAGAGTTGATGGCGCTGGTTGCATAGCCCCTCGCGGCCTTAAACGGTTCTAAGCGGCCGTAGGTGGCCGGGTTACTGCGTACCCCTCTTCACCAATCACTTCCGCCAAAGCCGCCCAGGTCTGTTCCGAGTTGACTTCAACCCGACCCTCTGGTCGATCAATGCTGACGGTGGCATGGTCGTCAAGCGCAAGCACGGCGCTCTTGACGGCCTTTTCGCAATGACCACAGGTCATCCCGCTGACAGAGAATAGGTGAAACAAAATAAGTTCCTCGCTGTGGGTTTAGCGCCCAAGAAGTTCTTGACTTCCCTGCGCAGAGTCAAGCACGTTTGTAGCAGAATTGGCGCGCCTTGCTGGAAAAGGTTTAGGCTAGGGCCCCATGACCCTTCTCTCATCTTTAACGCCCGAGGCGCCCACAGTACCCCCCGATGGTCTGGATATTGGCATCGGTGGCATGACCTGCGCCTCCTGCGTGGCAAGGGTAGAAAAAGCCCTGCTAAAAGTACCTGGCGTTAAAACAGCCGGTGTCAACCTGGCCACCGAGTCTGCGCGGGTACTGGTCTCGGCCGACGGGCCCAGCGAGGCGCTCTTACGCAGAGCCATTCGCGACGCCGGTTATGAGCCCCGCGCGGCCGACGCCGTGATGCAGTCCCCCCCGGCTACGACCTGGGCCGGTTTTGCACCGGTGGGCATCGGCGTGGCCTTATCACTTCCTCTGGTGCTGCCGATGCTGTTGGGCGCGCTCCCAGAGGCGGTACTGAACCAACTGGCCATGCCGATGATGTTGCCAGCCTGGTTGCAATGCCTGTTGGCCACGCCGGTTCAATTTGTTCTCGGCGCCCGCTTCTACCGTGCCGGGTGGCATGCCTTGCGGGCTGGCAGCGGCAACATGGATTTGTTGGTCGCCATTGGGACCAGCGCCGGCTGGGCCTTGTCAATGTGGTTGTGGTTGAGCGCACCTTCGGGTGCCATGGTCCATCTCTATTTTGAAAGTTCTGCCGTCGTCGTCACGCTGGTCTTGCTGGGCAAGTGGTTGGAAACACGGGCTAAACAACAGACCACGGCAGCGATCCGTGCCCTGCACGGGCTGCGGCCAGCCGTGGCCCATTTGCTCGGTCGCGATGGCGAGGTCGATGTGCCGATTGGGGAGGTGTTGGTCGGTGACCGACTCGCGATCAAGCCTGGCGAACGGGTTCCGGCAGACGGGCTATTGCTGGAGGGGCAAACCGAGGTTGATGAGTCCATGCTCACCGGCGAACCCCTGCCAGTCCACAAGACGCCTGATACCACGCTGACCGGAGGCTCCATCAACGGGGATGGTCGGGTCGTGATGCGGGTCACCGCTGTCGGTCGGGAAACCGTGCTGTCGCGCATCATCAGGCTGGTGGAAGATGCGCAAGCTGCCAAGGCACCTATTCAGCGCTTGGTCGATCGGGTCAGCAGCGTGTTTGTCCCGGTGGTTATGGTGCTGGCAGCCTTGACGTTGTGCGCTTGGTGGTTGACGGGCCATCCCTTTGAGCAGGCTTTGATCCATGCCGTGGCGGTGCTGGTGATTGCCTGCCCCTGCGCACTCGGTCTGGCAACGCCAGCCGCGATCATGGCCGGTACGGGCGTGGCCGCCAAATATGGCATTTTGATCAAGGATGCACAAGCCCTGGAACTCGCCCATCGGGTCGACATCATCGCTTTCGATAAAACCGGTACCTTGACAGTGGGTCAACCTCGGCTGCTGGGCATTTATGTCCAGCCTGATGCGCTGATCGCAACGGCTCAGCCGCCTGACCCCAAGCTCTTGCAAATTGCTTCGGCAATTCAGAGCGGAAGTGAACACCCGCTCGCAGCAGCTGTTATGGTGGCTGCGCGAGCAGCCGGTTTGAGCATCACCACCGCCAGCCAAGTGAGCGCGGTGCCTGGCCGCGGTACTCTGGGCACCGTGGATGGCCAGGCGTACAAAATTGGCAGCTTGCACTGGATGGCTTCATTTGGGCTTGATCTGGGGCCATGGTTGCCTCTGTCAACAAAGTTACAAGAGCAGGGTGCCACCGTATCCGCCCTGGTGAGCGAAAGCGCCTCTGGCTTGGAACTGTGCGCCCTATTGTCTTTTGGCGACGAGCCCAAACCCGGCGCCAAGGAAGCCTTGGCCGCTTTACGTCAGCGTGGCATACGCACCGTGATGATTTCTGGCGACAACCAGGGCGCGGCCGATGTGATGGGCCGGCGCCTTGGCCTTCGACCTGAAGAGGGAGAGGTGATGGCCAATGTCCTGCCGGGTGAAAAAGCAGATCGTGTTCAGGCGCTGAAGGCGGGCGGCCACACCGTGGCCATGGTCGGCGACGGTATCAATGATGCGCCGGCCCTGGCAGCCGCCGATGTGGGCATGGCCATGGGCAACGGCACCGATGTTGCCATGCATGCTGCTGGCATTACGCTCATGCGCGGTGACCCTGCATTGGTTGCGGCCGCATTGGCAATTTCTGACCGGACCGTCCGCAAGATCCGTCAAAACCTGTTTTGGGCCTTTGTTTACAACGTTGCCGGTATTCCTTTGGCCGCATTGGGTTTTCTTAACCCAGTGTTGGCTGGGGCCGCCATGGCCATGAGTTCCGTCAGTGTGATGAGCAATGCCCTGTTGCTAAAACGCTGGAAGCCCTGAAACCGCATTGGTTACAGGGTGGTTTAACGCGAATCAGGCAACTCTATTTTTACTTCCAGCACTTCAAGGTTGTCCTGCCGCTCCAGGTTAACCTTGATGTCTGCAGGATTGATCTTGATGTATTTGCTGATGACGGCAACCAAATCACGCTGCAAATCCTGCAGGTAATCTGGCTCAGCCGCATTGCGACCACTGCGCTCGTGGGCCAGGATGATCTGCAGCCGTTCTTTCGCAACGCTAGCAGTTTTCTTTTTTTCACCCAGCAAAAAAGAGAGAAATGACATGGTCTTACTTTCCGCCAAAAAGTCGCTTCAACAGACTCTGTTTGGGCGCTTCCGTGAACCTCATTGGCTTGTCGGCACCGAGAAAACGATCGATGACGTCTTTGTAAGCCTCTGACACATCGCTGCCCTGCATGTGCACGGCCGGTACACCCTGGTTTGAAGCCTGTAGCACCGATTCACTTTCCGGAATGACACCAATCAGCTTGATGCGCAAGATGTCCTGAATATCTTCGAGTGACAGCATCTGGCCCTGGTTGACGCGTGCCGGGTTGTACCGGGTGATGAGCAAATGTTCCTTGACCGGCTCTAAACCTTCAATCGCCCGTTTTGTCTTGCTCGCCAACATGCCCAGAATGCGATCTGAATCCCGCACCGATGACACTTCAGGGTTGGTCACCACCAGCGCCTCATCGGCAAAGTGCATGGCCATCAAAGCGCCAGTTTCAATGCCCGCCGGTGAATCACAAACAATGTACTCAAAGTCCATGGCGGCCAGGTCGTTAAGAACCCGTTCTACGCCCTCTTGTGTCAAGGCATCCTTGTCACGGGTTTGCGAGGCCGCCAGCACAAACAGCCCCTCGCACTGCTTATCCTTGATCAGAGCCTGGTGCAGATTGGCTTCGTTATTGATGACATTGATCAAGTCATAAACGACACGTCGCTCGCAACCCATGATCAGGTCAAGATTACGCAAGCCAACGTCAAAATCGATCACCGCCGTCTTGTGGCCGCGCATGGCCAGTCCAGTTGCAAAACTGGCACTGGTTGTGGTTTTGCCAACACCACCCTTGCCGGAGGTGATCACAATAATTTTTGCCATGGATTTACTGTTCTTTCAATAAGAAATGGTCAGGGCGTTGATCAACAACTTGTCCTTCCCGTCATTGCTCAATTGCACTTGCGCCGGCTTGCCGTGAACGTTGGCTGGCAAGGGATTTTCACTGGTACGGTACACACCCGCTATCGATATCAATTCTGGTTCCAAAGACAATGAAAAAATGCGCGCATTCACATTGCCGCTGGCTCCTGCCATGGCCTTGCCTCGCAACGGCGCGTAAACATGGATGTTACCGTCTGCCACCACCTCTGCCCCTTGGTTCACCATGGCCAATACCACCAGATCACAACCCCGGGCATACACTTTCTGTCCGGAACGCAAAGGTTTGTCGATGACCATTGTGGGTATGGCCGATGGGCGCGGCACGCCACTTGGTAAGGTTGTCGAGGGTGCAGTAAGCGCTGTAGGTGCAACTGCTGTTGGCACCTGCTCGGGAGCTGAGCGAGCAAGCTCTGGTTCAGCCCAACCCAAGCCTAAACTCTGCGCCATGCCAAGCCAGGATTGGTGCGCAGCGCGCAGAGCAACCGGCGCCAATCGACAGGCTTTCAACACAGTCAACAAAGTAGACAGATCCTCAACCGGAACTTCTGGCAGCCATTGCAATACGTCGATGACTACTGGGTCTTGATCAAAAAATTCAGGGTTTTCACCCGCCTTACCGTACTGCTCTAACAAGTCTTGGCACAACTTTTCAAAGTTGTTGGTTTTGACGATCAAAGTAAGCGCGGCGAGCCGCGTACTTTTTATTTCAAAGCTTGGGATGGGTGCGTCAGTGGCGGCGCTGGACGTAGAAAAAGACATGCGTCTGAATAAAGGATCAGTAACTGCAACAAGGGGCGGCAAAGGCTGGCACCAACCCTGCTGAACAGAAAATCCAAGTTTACTTGAAGCGTGCAGCTCGATGGCGGTTGATTCGTTTTTCTTTGTCTAGTCATTGGAAAAATTTTTGATTTTTCAGGTAGCGCGTGAAGGCACAGTCTTCTTTCTTGTAATGTCTTTAAAAGAGATAGTAGTAGTAGATAAGGACATTGACAGACTGTTGACAAGCGTGCCAAATCCTTATCAATCAAGCACTTAAAGAGCACAGAACCATGTGCACTCGACCCGGGTTTGTGTCTTCGTTGTTATGAACAACTTGGCATCGTTGGTATGTGCTGTGGATAACTACTCAGTTGTTCATGTTTTGTACACAGCCTTGTACCTTGACAAACGCCAAGCAATTGCAAAGGAATTGGACCTGATTGACCTCAGTCAAAGTGCTGATGTTCAACGACTGGCATGCTGGCGATCAACCGGAGACAGATCATGGTGCATGAAAGTATGCGAGTAATCATTGATGAGCACAGTGCGTTGAGCGCCATGTTGCGATCTTTGATCATGATGATGGACAGAGGACCATTGGACGATAGGGATCAATTTTTTGATGTGTTGCGGGCCATGTTGTTTTATGTGGATGAATTTCCTGAGCGTCTGCATCACCCCAAAGAATCAACGCTGCTGTTTCCCAGAGTTGCGTTTTTGGCTCCACAAACTCAAGAGACAATTCGGCGGCTTGACCACGATCACGCCAAAGGAGAAGCTTCGGTTCGGGAGTTGCAGCACCTGCTGCTGGCCTGGGAGTTGCTGGGTGAATCACGAAGGTTTGTCTTTGATCACACTGTGCGAGCCTATTGTTTGTTCTATTTGGACCATATGAGACTGGAAGAGACCATCATCTTGCCAGCAGCGCAAAAAATGTTGACGGAGGCAGATTGGAATGCACTTGATGAAGCTTTTGCACTCAATGTTGATCCCTTAGCTCAGAAGAGCATGCGAGACCCAAGTTTTGACTTGTTGTTTAGCCGTATCGTGATGCAAGCACCCTCGCCCATTGGTCTGGCTGATGCTTGATAGGTGAAGTCGCTCGCGTCAAGTCGATCGTTTAAATAGTTTTGAAAGGTTCTGTCCCCGAACCTGCAGACGACGCAAAATAGGGGCGCTTATGTCGTCCGCCTCATCTCAACCGCCATGGTCTGAGCAGCATGTGCTGCGTTTGGCGTTGGCGTTGTCGGCAGGCGCGGCACTGTCCTTGGGCATTACCCGATTTGCCTATGGTCTCTTGCTGCCTACCATGCGGGCCGATCTAGGCTGGTCCTATACCTTGGCTGGCGCCATGAATACCGTTAACGCGCTGGGCTATCTCTTGGGCGCCATGCTGATGCCGCGCCTGATGCGGGTGTATGGCCCTTCTAGGCTGCTATGGCTAGGGGCTGTTTTGGCCAGCAGCTTTATGGGTCTGAGCGGTTTTTTCACCGATGCAGGAGCCTTGTTGTTGCAGCGCCTTTTGGCTGGCATGGCCAGTGCCCTGGTTTTTATTGCGGGTGGCCTGCTGGCGGCACGTTTAGGTACGGTACATCCTCAGCGCAGCGGACTGGTGATCGGTTTGTATTACGGTGGTACTGGTTTTGGTATCGTGGTCTCTGCCCTGCTGGTGCCGCAGGTGTTGGTCTGGGCTAACCAGCAGGTGCACAGTTGGGCCTGGGCCTGGTGGGCACTGGCCATGGTCTGCATGTTGGCCACCTTTTTACTGCTGTGGCCTGCCCGCTTGTTGCAGCGCCTGGCACCGCCAGTTGCAACCGGAGCCATTTCGACAAGTCTGTTTAGGTGGCGAGCGTTTGTGTTTGCCTTGGCCGGTTACGGCATGTTCGGGGTGGGTTACATCGGCTACATGACCTTTGTGATCGCTCTGCTGCGTGAACAGGGTGCTGGGGACACGGCTATCACGGTGTTTTACGCCTTGCTGGGGCTGGCAGTGTTGGCTTCGTCCCGCATCTGGGCCGGTCTGTTGGACCGCTACAAGGGCGGCCAGGTGCTGGCCTTGCTCAATGCCCTGTTGGGCTTAGCGACGCTGTTGCCAACACTGAGCGCCCATTGGGCCGTGATATTGGTGTCCGGGCTGCTGTTTGGCGCGGTGTTTTTGTCTTTGGTGGCGTCGACCACCGCGTTGGTGCGGCATAACTTGCCGCCATCAGACTGGGGCAACGGCATCAGCGCCTTCACCATTGTGTTTGCATTTGGCCAGATCGTCGGGCCGACCGTGGTGGGTTGGATCGCCGACGGGCCAGGTGGATTGGCGCGCGGGATGGTATTTTCGGCAATAGCTTTAGGGGTGGGCGCCGGGTTAGCCTGGCGCCAGCGTCCCCTGATCAGCTCCGCAGGCCCTCAGCGCGTAGAGCAGCCTGTACCCCCGGCCGCGCCCGCATCCGGGCCATGAACTCGCCCAAACGGGGCAACGCGGAAATATCAACACCAACCAGGCGGCACCAGCCCACCACGGTGAATAGATACGCATCGGCCACGGTGAACTGTTGTCCCATCAAGTAAGCATGCTCGGCGAGTTGGCCCTCTACCCACTGCAGACGCCCGCCTAGCCGAGTGCGGGCGGCGGCTTTAACCTCTTCCGGCATGCCGGGGGTGAAAAGGGGAGAAAAGCTCTTGTGCAATTCGGTGCCAATAAAGGTCAGCCACTCTTGCAGCTTGTAGCGCTCAAAGGTACCGGCTGCGGGAGCCAGTTGCTTTTCAGGCGCCTGGTCGGCAATGTATTGCACGATGGCGGGGCCTTCGCGCAGTTGGCGGCCGTCGTCGAGCACCAGCAAAGGCACGTAGCCAAGCGGGTTGATGCTGTAATAGTCGGTGCCGTCTGCGAGCTTGTGGGTTTTGGTGGGCGCGGCAATCGCCTCAAACGCCAATCCTGCTTCGTGCAGGGCAATGTGGGGGGACAGTGAACAGGCGCCGGGGGAGTAGTAAAGCTTCATGCAGGGATGCTACCGGATTTTGTGCCGACGCTGAGATAATCACGTCTGTTCTCTATTGACCGCCATCCGCAGAATGCAGCCATGACTTCGTCTACCCCTCCAGACACACCCTTAAGCGAACCTCTCACCTTCGTTCAGTTGTGGCGCCCGCTGGTCGCCATGACCCTGGTGATCGTGGTGTCCAACATCGCGGTGCAGTTCCCCATCAATGAGTGGCTGACCTGGGGTGCTTTTACCTATCCGTTTGTGTTCCTGGTGGCTGACCTCACCAACCGGGCCGTGGGCGCCCAGGCCGCACGGCGGGTGGCCTGGCTTGGCCTGTTGCCGGCCTTGTTGCTGTCGGCCTGGTTTGCCAACTGGCACATCGCGCTGGCTTCGGGTACGGCGTTCATGTTGTCGCAGTGGATGGACATCGCTGTTTTCAACCGCTGGCGCAGTCAGTCGTGGTGGAAGGCGCCTTTCATGGGCTCTGTCGTGGCCTCAGTGGTAGACACCCTGGTGTTTTTCTCCATTGCCTTTTATGCCAGCGAGATGAACTGGCTGACGCTGGCCGCTGGTGACCTGGCCATGAAGTGGCTGATGGCGGTGCTGTTGCTCGCACCGTACCGTTTGATGCTGCCCCGCATCAGTCTTTGGGTTCCGCAGGCGCGCTGAGCCAGCCATTGGGCTTCAGACGCTACGGCCCAGGATCAAATCTACCGCCTTTTCAGCAATCATGATGGTGGGCGCGTTGGTGTTGCCTGTGGTGACCTGGGGCATGACCGAGGCATCCACCACACGCAGCCGGTCTATGCCGTGCACACGCAGCGTGCTGTCTACCACCGCCAGCGGGTCGCTCGCCGGCCCCATTTTGCAGCTGCCACAGGGGTGGTACTCGGTGTCTGAGTGCTGACGCAGGAACTGGGTTACGGCTTTGGGGTCGTCGCGTACAAATGGGTAAAGCATGGCGCCACGGTACGGCGCCAGCGCCGGGCTTTGCATGATGTCATAGCCCAAGCGGGCACCCTGCGCCAGGGTGGCGACATCTTGCGGATCCGCCAGAAACTGCGGGTCGATCAAAGGTGCATCCTGTGCGCGGGCGCTTTGCAGGGTGACCTGGCCGCGGCTTTTTGGTCTCATCAGCGTCACGTGCAGGGTGTAGCCGTGGCCCAGGTGGTTTTTTCGGGTGTGGTCGTCCACAATGCCATTGCACATCGCAAGCTGGATATCTGGCGCCGGTGCCTCCGGGCTGGTTTGCAAAAACCCCTGTGTTTCCGCCACATTGCTGGTGATGATGCCCCGGCGTTCACTGCGCCACTGCAAAATCCCTCGCACGATGGCGCCCAGCCCGGCGGCGGACAGGCCAAAGGTGGCGTCCGAGCGTCGAGTGCGGTAGATCAGCACGCTGGTGATGTGGTCATGCAGGTTTTGCCCCACCCCGCTCAAGTTGTGCACCACCGGCAGGCCCAGACCTTGCAGCGCCGTCGCTGGACCGATGCCGGACAGCATCAGCAACTGCGGTGACCCAAAGGCGCCACTGGCCAGCAGCACCTCACGCCGGGCCCGTACCTGCTGCAGCGCCCCATCACGCAGGTGCTCCGCCCCAACAGCTTGGCGGCCCTCTAACAAGATGCGCTGGGTGTGGGCCCCGGTGATGACTTGCAGGTTGGGCCGACCTAGGTGCGGCGTCAGATAGGCTCTGGCCGCGTTCCAGCGTTCGCCGTCCTTCTGGGTCACCTGTGCCGGCGCGTAGCCAAGCTGCTGCTCCCCGTTGTAGTCGGGCGTGGCAGGCAGGCCCTGCTCGGCACAGGCGGCCTCGAAAGCCTTGTTGAGCACACTCGGGCTGCGCAGGTAGCTGATGTTGAGCGGGCCGCCGCTGCCGTGGTAGTCGGTAGCGCCAAAACATTCGCTGTGCTCGGCCCGTTTGAAATAGGGCAGTACAGCCTCAAAGCCCCAGCCTGGGTTGCCAAGTGATGCCCAGTGGTCGTAGTCATAACGGTTGCCGCGGGTGTAAACCATGGCGTTCACCGAGCTGCTGCCGCCCAGCACCTTGCCGCGTGGCTGGTAGCCCCTGCGGCCGTTCAGCCCGGCTTGCGGCACGGTCTGGTAGCGCCAGTTGTGCAGCCCTACCGCCGCGGTGGCGGCAAAGCCCAGGGGGGCGCGGATGAAGACCGAGTCGTCTGAGCCACCGGCCTCGAGCAGGCAAACGCTGACGTTGGGGTTTTCGGACAGGCGCCCGGCCAGCACGCAACCTGCGGAGCCACCGCCAATGATGACGTAGTCAAACTCTTTCATGTTGCGGCTCAGGTGCGGTAGCTAGGGTCGGTTCGGTCTAGCTTGCGCAGCAGCGCTGGCCAGACCAGGCCCGAACCCAGCCCGGCGGTGACGACCTTGAGCACGCTGCCAATGCCGGCCACGATGGCGGGGTGGACCTGGGTCAGTTCACCACCAGCCTGTGCGTCGATCTGGATGCGGCAGGTGTTCTCAAAGGTGTACATCGCCAGGAAGGCGTCGGCAATGGTCTTGCCTACGGTTAAAAGACCATGGTTACGCAGCATCAGGTAGTTGGCCTCACCCAGGTCTGCCTGCAGGCGCGGCTTCTCGTCGTCGCGCAGCGCCACGCCCTCGTAATCATGGTAGGCCAGGGAGCCTAGGACAAAGGTGGATTGCTGGCTGATTGGCAAAACGCCGCATTTTTGGGCGCTGACGGCGATGCCCGCACGGGTATGGGTGTGCAGCACACAGCCCGCGTCTTCGCGCACCTGGTGGATGCAGCTGTGGATGGTGAAACCGGCTGGGTTAACCGGGAACGGCGAGTCGCTGAGCTTGTTGCAGTGCTGGTCGACTTTAACCAGGCTGGAGGCCGTGATCTCATCGAACATCAGCCCATAGGGGTTGATCAGAAATTGATGTTCGTGCCCCGGGATTCGGGCGCTGACATGGGTGAACACCAGATCGCTCCAGCCGTAGGCGGCGACCAGCCGGTAGCAAGCCGCTAGATCACATCGCTGTTGCCATTCTTCGGCGCTGACTTGGTCGTGCAGTGAAGGGATGTGCATGGTGGTGTCCTCGATATGTGTGACCGGCCCAGTGCCGACGCATTCATGATCGCAGAATACGCCAGTGAGCTCCGGACAGGAGTCAAACAGATGACAGGTCTTTTGGCGCAGTTGGCCCCCTACGTCGTTCATAGTTCTGGCTTTGGTGTTTTGCTTTTGGCGTTGGCGTTGGCGGGGATGGCGTGCCTGCTTCCGCTCATGTCCCCCGGATGCAGCAGCCTGACCGGCTGCCGCATCCTCCGCCTTGACTTCGCTGCATCAGGCGCGCCACCCCCTTCCTGGCCGGGCAAGACGTCACGCCGGCACGCTGCTGCCCGTCATTCCCGGCCGCGACCGGGAATCTAGGCAGTCATGGGTCCCCGCTCGAGCCGGGGACGACAGGGTTTGCCGGGTATGACACGGCTCGCTTGCAGTGGTCGTCAAGGTGGTGCCGGGACGAGCGGCGTAGCGAGGTCAGGGGGAAAGACACAGGGGCCTGCAGGGCCGCTGTGTCTGGAGGACGCGAGCGCAGTCGCTTGGCCCGGCGCCGCCTTGACCGGCGCGGTCAGAACCAGCGCAATCATCCCGACCAGGCTACGACAGTTGCTATAAAAAACATAGCTATAACCCTAATAAAGACGTGGCCTAGAGGCCAATTTGTTCAGCATCGTAAAATTGCGTCACGTTGTCATTCGACAAGCGCTGGGCGCGCGCCCTGGTTTTGCGCCCAATGAAAAGACCCTTAGCCATGCTTTATCCACAACATTTTGACGTGATCGTCGTCGGCGGCGGCCATGCTGGCACGGAGGCGGCGTTGGCGG
>CALPLW020000072.1 GCA_943324505.2 Comamonas sp. lk | reverse complement strand
CCGCTGCTGCTGGTGCACAGCGTCAATGCCGCCGGCTCAGCGGCCGAGGTGGCGCCCTTGTTTGCCTACTACCGCAAGCAGCGGGCGGTGTACGCGCTGGAATTGCCGGGTTTTGGTTTTTCTGATCGCAGTGACCGGCCCTACACGGTGCGACTGATGACGGACGCCCTGCACGCCGTGTTGGCGGCCATTCAGAATGAGCAGGGTGGCGTCGCAGCGGATGTCTTGGCGCTGTCTCTGTCGTGCGAGTTTGCGGCCCGCGCCAGTTGTGAGACGCCGCAGTTGATCCGGCGCCTCGCCATGGTCAGTCCCACCGGGTTCAGCCGCAAGAAGCGGCGTTACGGGCCGGCGGGTTCGGTTGTCGGCCCGCCCTGGCTGCTACGGCTACTGCGTTGGCCGCGTTGGTCCGAGGGGGTGTACCGCACGCTGACCCGGCCGGCCGTGATCCGCTATTTTCTGGTGCGAACCTGGGGCTCGGACGCGATTGACGAAGCCCTGTGGCGTTACGACCTGCTGACGACGCGGCAACCGGGTGCTCGCTTCGCGCCTTTGTATTTCGTGTCAGCGCAATTGTTCAGCGCTGATGTCAACTCTCTGTATGAAGCACTGTCTGGCCCGGTCTGGGTGTCGATGGCGACGCGTGGCGACTTCACCGACTACCAGGGCCGAACGACGGTGGACGCCCGTAGCAATTGGCAGTTTCACGCCGTCGAGGGCGGCGCGCTCCCCTATTTTGAAGACCTGCCGGCCTTTACCCGTCGGCTTGACCCGTTTTGGGGCTGAACCCGGAACACCATCTATTCATTCATCAGCCAAGGATTTGCCAATATGGGCGCACAGTGGAAAGCCAAACACAAAGACCTCGCCGCCAATGCCCGGGGTCGCATCTTCGGCAAATTGTCCAAGGACATCATGCTGGCCGCACGCAGCGGTGCCGACCCGGCCTCGAACGCCCGGCTACGGCTGGTGATGGAGCAGGCGCGCAAGGTCTCCATGCCCAAGGAGACGTTGGAGCGGGCCATCAAGAAGGGCGCTGGCCTCACGGGTGAGGCGGTGAACTTTGAGCACGTGATCTACGAAGGCTTTGCGCCGCACCGCGTGGCGGTGATGGTGGAGTGCCTGACCGACAACGTGAACCGCACCGCCCCTGAGATGCGGGTGCTGTTCCGCAAGGGCCAGTTGGGCACAGCGGGTTCGGTGGCTTGGGACTTCGATCACCTGGGCATGATCGAAGCCGAGCCGGCCGTGGCCGGTGCTGACCCGGACATGGCCGCCATCGAGGCCGGAGCGCAAGACCTGGAGCCCGGTGACGAGGACGGCACCACGCTGTTTCTGACCGACCCGGCTGACCTGGATCTGGTAAGCCGGGCGTTGCCGGCGCAGGGTTTCAAGGTGCTGTCGGCCAAGCTTGGCTACAAGGCCAAGAACCCGGTGGACCCGGCCAGCCTGAGCCCCGAGCAATTGGAGGAAGTGGAGGCCTTTTTGGCCGCCATTGACAACAATGACGACGTGCAGCAAGTGTTTGTGGGCCTGGCTGGCTAGCCTAGCCTGTCAGGGCCAGTGGGTGTCGGGCTCCAGCGGGTACAAGGGCACCCTGCGATGCTTGTAGGTGAAGGTCGACAGGTCGGCGGAAGTCACTCCAGCGCTGGCCACCCAGATCATGGTCTTGGCAATGGGCGTCATCGCAGGTCGGGGTGAATGAACGCCTTTGGCGACGATGATCTTCATGGCCGTGGGCTCAATACCCAGGGCGCGGAACTGCTGCAGGCTGGAGGATCCTGCGCTGCGTGAGGTCAGCACCAGGCGGTAGCCGTCATCGGTGCGCAGCGCGCAACTGGCACCGTCATTGAAGAAGCGAAAGCCGCCGTGGGTTGGGCCGGTTTCTTCATAGGTGCCGTCTGACAGTGCGGTCACCACGCCGCTGATGGCGAACGGCGTGCCGTGAAGGTTGTCACTCTTGCCCCCGACCGCGGCAGTAATGCGGCCACCCACACCGGCCGCCTGAGCCTGTGCCACCACCTCGGGGTCACACACGGCTTGCAGCAGGTCGGCAATGCCCAACCGGCGCGCTGCATGCAAGATCAAGGTGGAGTCGCCCGGGCTGCCGCCGCCCACGTTGTCGCCCACATCGAACAGCACCACAGGCCCAGCCGCTGCGGCCTGCGCCTGCTGCAGGGCCTCGTCGATGGACGCCGCGCCGTGATTTAACTCGGCCCGCATTTGCCAAGCCGCCAAAGCGAGTGTTTGCACGACATCCTGGGCCAGCGCGGCATCGTGGTCGGTCACGGCGATGAAGGACATGCCCATTTCTTGGACGTCAGCGTAAGGATAGCCCTCCACCACGCTGACTGACAGCACGCCTGGCCGGTCGCGTTGGGCCTGGGCCAGCTTCAACAGGTCTCGCATGGGGGCGTCGTCGGTGCCCTGGCACAGGATGTTGACCACCAAGGGGGGCATGGCCAGCGCACAGGTGGGCCGGATCTGCCCCCTGACGGTTTGCAACACCATCGCGGCGCAGTCACGCGCCTGTGCATAGGCGTCGATGTGCGGGTTGGTTTGGTAGACCGTGACCACGGTGGCATTGGCAACCAACTGAGGCGCCACATTGGCATGCATGTCCAGCGCCACGCCGATCGGCACATGGGGCCCCACCGCCTCGCGCACACGGCGCACCAGTTCGCCATCAGCATCGCGCCAAGTCTCTGACACGGCGGCACCGTGCAGCGGCAGCAGCACCGCGTCCCACGGGCCTTGGTCTCGCAGGGCCGCAATGATCTTGTCAAAAATGAACGTCGTTGCTTCGGGTGTCATGGCCCCCATCGGCATCAGGCGGGTGAAAAAAAGTGGCACCAGTTCGACATCGGGTTCCTCCGCTGCACGGGCAAAAAACCCAGCCAGCGTGGACTGAGAGGTGGCGTATTCGGCGCGGATGGCGTCAGCACTTTCCAGAATGCCAGAACGGCGCCATAGGTCCAGGCTGGCCGGCACCGACGAAAACGTGTTGGACTCATGCTGAAAACCAGCGGTGGCGATGCGGATCATGGCGGTGTGCTCCTTGGAGGTCGGGCGGCTCCTGCCATTTTGATGGAAGGACGCTGTCTGTGCCAGTCGCAGCCATCGCTTGGGATGAGGGTTCCGTTTCATGCTGTGAAACATGACGGAGCACGCCGCTTGGCAAGCCTCTGGCTATTATTGAATGCTACGTGTGACCGGGCCGTGTCTGCCCCCAACCTTGGAAGGATGCCCTGTGGCAACTCGAACAAATGCGACAACTTCGGCCGATGAGGTCACTGTTCTTGCAGCGCAAGGCCTGCAGCGGCGCAGTCTCTTGCGTCTGGCGGTCAGCGGCGGCACGCTGGCAACACTGGGGCCGCTGGCCAACGCCCAGTCCGGCAGCCCCAAGCGTGGCGGCACGCTCGTCATCGGTGCAGACGCCGACCCGATTGGGCTGGACCCGGTCACCGTGACGGCTTATTCGTCTTACGACTTCACGGCCTTGCTGTATACGGGCCTGTTCCGCTGGAACGCCGACATGAAGGTCGAGCTTGACCTGGCCGCAGGTTACATCGCCCCGAATGACACCACTTACATCATTCGCCTGCGCCAGGGTGTCAAGTTCCATAATGGCCAAGACTTCACGGCCGAAGACGTCAAGCACACCTTTGACCGAATTCTGGATCCCGCCTCGGCGAGCCCAAGTGCCACCCTGTTCTCAGGCATCAAGGCGGTCACGGTGATTGATCCCTTCACCGTGAAATTTGAGCTCAAGGCCCCGAGCGCCACCTTTTTAAGCTATTTGGCGACCAACCCCAATGGTGTGATCGTACCCAAGGGTGTTACCGATCTCAAGACCAAACCGGTCGGCACGGGACCCTTTGTGTTCGAGTCCTATGAGCCTAACCAGCAGTTCACCCTGAAGGCCAACCCCAACTATTACGAAGACAAGCAGCCCTACCTCAGCACGGTAGTGTTCAAGTTTTTCAAAGACCAAGCGTCCATATCGTCGGCCTTGCGATCCAAGGCGATCGACATGACGTGGTTCAAGGACCCCAAGGTGTCTGCCCAGATCGTCAAGTCTTCGCCTGATCTGGCGTCGGCGCCGGGCAAGACGTCGCGGACCTTCCCCGTCTGGATGAGCATGAAAGCCAAGCCATTCAATGATGTGCGGGTGAGACGCGCACTCAGCCTGGCCACTGATCGCAAGGCCTGTCTGCAGACCGTGTTGGGTGGCTCGGGCAAGGTTGGGGCCATGGTGCCGGAGAGTCAGGTCGGAGGGTATGACGGTGTCGGGCCTATGCCCTACTACAAAACCGATGTGGTGGCGGCTAAAAAGCTGTTAACGGAGGCGGGCTATCCCAGTGGCATTGACCTGGGCGACTACATCGTGGTGGCTGCCAACGCCCTGGATGTGCAATGTGCGCAGGTGCTGCAGCAGCAGTGGGCTGCGGCAGGTATCAAGGTCAACATCAAGCCCATGGAGACGGCGCCCCTGATTGGCCTTTGGCTTAAGGGCGACTTCGGCCTGTTGTCCATCGCCCTCAGCTGGAGCCCAGACCCCGACGCCATTGTTTCCCGCCTCTTGTCTACCGGGTCGGGCAAGGCCATTGGTATGGCGGACGCGCCGCTGGACAAACTGATTGAGGATGCGCGAGCCATTCTGGACAACACCAAACGGGCTGCCGCTTACCAGCAAATTCAGAAACACATTGCGGACCAAGCCTATATCCTGCAGATTTACCAGTACCCTCTGCGCTGGGAGGCTTGGCGTAAATATGTCAAAGGTTATGTGCCCCTGGCCGCCAATATCCGGACTTTTGTCCGGACCACTTGGGTGGACAAGTAGGCTGGAGCCTGTCCTCGCCGGCCCTACGCCTGCAGGAGGCGCCTGAATGCGACGTCTGGTTCTGATCCGCCTGGCCTGGATGCTGCCCATCCTGTTTGGGGTTTCGGTCGTTGCCTTTGTGTTGATGCGAGCCCTGCCGGGCGACTTTGCCCAGGCCTCGGCCGGCACCACCGAGCTGGCGCCTGAAGCCCTCAACATCATCCGGCGGGATCTGGGCTTGGACCGGCCGGTTTGGGAGCAGTACCTGCGCTGGTTGGCGAAGCTGCTCAAGGGGGATTTTGGGGACTCATTTACCACCCACAAACCGGTATTGGGTGAGCTTTTGCCGCGACTGGCCGTGACGGCTGAACTGACCCTGATGGCGGGCCTGATGGCGATGGCCATGGGCGCCAGCAGCGGTTTGGCATCCGCGCGTTGGCGGGGGCGCACCGACTGGCTGGTGCGCGGCATCAACGGCTTGTTCCTGGCGGTCCCTAATTTTGTGGTCGCCACCCTGATTGTGTTGCTGGCCGGTTTGTACTTTCCCGAGGTCGGGATATTCAACTACACACCCTTCTTGACCGACCCGCTGGGCAACCTGGGCAGCATGCTGTTACCCGCTTTTTCGCTGGCACTGGCCGTGTCGGTGACGATCTCGGAGAACACCCGTGCGGCGGTTTTGGAGGTCTCCAGCCAGGACTTTGTGATGGTGGCACGTGCCAAGGGTTTGCGTCAATCCACCATCTTGTGGCAATACCTTGTGCGCAATGCCCTCACGCCGATCATCACAGTCACCGGTCTGCAATTGGCGTCGCTCCTGGGGGGAAGCATTTTGATCGAGACCATCTTCACCATCCCCGGCATGGGGCAATACCTGTTTGACGCTGTAAGCAGTCGCAACTACCCGGTGGTGCAGGCGATTGTTCTGGTGGCGGCAACCATTGTGCTGCTCGTGAATGTCTTGGTGGACGTGGCTTACGCCCGGGTGGATGCAAGGGTGAGCTATGACTGAGCGGCAGCGTCTAGGGCGCGGCAACGCCATGATGTCGATCGGCTTGCTGATGCTCGCCAGTCTGGTTGCCATCACACTCTTTGGCACCCTGATCGCGCCCTATAACCCCTCTGAGACCAGTGCCGACTCCTTAGCTGGTCCAACGGCAGCGCACTGGCTGGGGACCGACTCCATCGGCCGTGACCTGCTCAGCCGGCTGATTGTGGGTGGTCGCACCACCTTGCTGATCACCTTTGTGGCGGTGACCCTGGCGGTCTGCTGTGGGCTGGTGCTGGGTCTTTTTTGCGGTTATGTGGGTGGCCTGGCTGATCAGGTGGTGATGCGTATTCTGGATGTTGTGTTTGCTTTCCCCGTGTTTTTGCTGGCCATTGCGGTCGTTGCCGCGCTTGGGCCCAGCGTGCCTAATTTGATTCTGACCATTGCCATTGTGTACACGCCGCGCCTGGCCAGGGTGGTGCGTGGTCCGGTGCTCAGCGTCAAGCGCTGGGACCATGTGGAGGCGGCCCGGAGTGTTGGCGTGAGTGAGTTCAACATTGCCACGCGTCACGTGCTGCCATTGATTGTTTCGCCGGTTTTGGTAGAAACCAGTCTGACCCTGGCGCAAACCATTTTCACCATCACGGCACTGTCTTTTCTGGGCCTGGGGCCGCCCCCACCGGATCCCAATTGGGGCGCCATGCTGTCAGAGGCGCGGCAATTCATGGAACTGGCCCCGCTGGCCGTGATCGGCCCGGCGGCGGCGATTGTCTTTGCCACACTGACCTTCATCGTTCTGGCGAACGGCTTGCGCGAACGGCTGGACGTGGCAAGCCGATGATGATTGCTCCCGCCGCGCTTTTAGAGGTTCGAGGCCTTACGGCCCAGTTCAAACGTGGCGATGTGGCTTCACAGGTTGTCAAAGGCATTTCGTTCGACATCGGTGTCGGTGAGTCGGTAGGCTTTGTGGGTGAGTCAGGCTGCGGCAAGAGCGTGACGGCACGGGCGCTGATGCGCCTGGCACCAGAGGGTTCGTCGGTCGCCTGGGGCGGCACCGTGCTGTTCAAGGGCCAAGACCTTCTGCAGGTCAATGAGCGGGTGATGCAGGACATCCGGGGGCGACGCATTGCCATGGTGTTTCAGGACCCCATGTCTTCGCTGAACCCGGTGCTGACGGTCGGCGCGCAGATTGAAGACATCGTGCGCCGGCATACCGGGGCATCTGACAGCCAGGCACGGAAAAGGTCTGTGGAACTGCTGGACCTGGTCGGTATTCGTGACGCAGCGCGTCGCGCGGATGACTATCCGCACCAGTTTTCTGGGGGCATGCGACAACGTGTCTTGATCGCCATTGCCGTGTCTTGTCAGCCTGACCTGCTGATTGCCGATGAACCGACCACGGCGCTGGATGTCACGGTGCAGGCGCAGATTCTTAGGCTGTTGATGCGCCTGCGTCGGGAACTGGGTATGGCGCTGATGTTGATCACCCATGACTTTGGCGTGATCGCTGGCATGGTAGACCGTGTGCATGTGATGTTGGACGGCAGAATCGTCGAGACCGGCTTGGTCGACGCTCTCTTCGCCAACCCTCAGCAAGCGTATACGCAAGCTTTGCTTGCGGCTGTGCCGCGGCTCGACGTAGCCGGGAGGCTGGCATGACCGAAAGCATCCAGCATCCCCTGCTGCGGGTGCGCGATCTGTCGGTGACCTTCCCGGCGCGTTCGGGCAAGGCGCCCGTGCTGGCCGTGGATCGCGTGTCCTTCGACATTGGCCGCGCTCAAACCCTGGCCCTGGTGGGCGAGTCTGGCTCTGGCAAGACCACGACCGGGCGAGCCATTCTGCAGTTGCAGGCCAGCAGTGGCGGCTCGGTGCAATTGCTGGGCCACGAACTGGGGCAGCTCTCCCGAGATGGGCTGCGCAGCATGCGGCGTCACATGCAGTTTGTGCTGCAAAACCCCTACAGCAGCCTGCACCCGCGCATGACAGTGGCTCAGACGCTGGCTGAGCCACTGCGGGTGCACCGCTGCGTACCAGCCGAATCGGTGACCGCCCGGGTGGCGGAGTTGATGACGCTGGTGGGGCTGGATCCCGCCATGGTGAGCCGCTATCCCCATGAGTTTTCGGGGGGCCAACGCCAGCGCATCGTGATTGCCCGTGCTCTGGCAGTCAGTCCGGACTTCGTGGTGTGCGACGAGCCGGTCTCGGCGCTTGATGTCAGCACCCAGGCCCAGATTGTTGCTCTGCTCAAATCATTACAAACCCGCTTGGGCCTGTCTTACCTGTTCATTGCGCATGATTTGGCCTTGGTGCGTCAGGTGGCGCACCGCATCGCGGTGATGTTTGCGGGGCAGATTGTCGAAATGGGCGCGGCCGATCAGGTGTACGGCAATCCCAGCCACCCTTACACCCGGGCCTTGCTCGATGCCGTGCCGGTGCCTGACCCGGTCCTGCAACGTAAAAAACTCTCTGAATCATCGGCTGATGTGCAATTTCACGGGCTCAGGCCAAAGGCGGGGCCTTGCGTATTTGGCGAGGACCATGCGCAAAGCGGCACAGCCTGTTGGCATGACGTTGGCGCGGGCCACGGCGTTTCTTGCCGGTTCTGGCCAACACCCGCAGCGTAAAGCCGTCTCAGGCTGCGTCCAGCAGTTCCACCAACCGCTCAAGCGCGTGGCGCACCGTGGCCTGTCGCACCGCGGCACGGTCACCGTCAAAGTGGCATTTTTCGGTCAGCACCTGCCCGGGTAGGGCAAAACCAAACCAGACCGTGCCCACCGGCTTGGCCGGGCTGCCGCCACTGGGGCCGGCCACCCCTGTCACGGCCACCGCCACCTGGGCATGGGAGTGAGCCAGCGCGCCCTCGGCCATGGCCTGCGCTACCGGGCCGCAGACTGCACCGGCTCGGCGCAGCACCCGTTCGGGCACGTCCAACAACTCAGTCTTGGCGGCATTCGAGTAGGTGACAAAACCGCGCTCAAACCAGGCACTGGAGCCGGCCAGGTCGGTGCAGGCGGCGGCGATCAGGCCGCCGGTGCAGCTCTCGGCGGTGACCAGCCGCAACTGCTTCTTAAGCAGTAAATCGGCCACTAGCCCGCATGAATACTCAATAGTTTGCTCTTTATTTTGTAGCATAAGTGTTACCAGGCACGCCAGAGTGCGATCAGCAGCAACGTGCAGCCGGCTGCCACCAGGTCGTCAAACATGATGCCCAGACCGGCCTTGCGCCAGGCGTGGCGGTCGCCCACGGCGTCGAGCCGGTGGCACAGCGCGTCGGCCCAGCCCACCGGCCCGGGCTTGGCCGCGTCAAAGTAGCGGAACAGGGCAAAGGCCACCGCCTGCCCCAGCAGGCTGGTCGGCGTGACCAGCCAGAGCACCAGCCAGAAGGCCACGATTTCATCGATCACGATGGCGCTGGGGTCGAGCACCTGCATGTGGCGAGCGGTCACGGTGCTAGCCCAGGTGCCCAGTATCAGGGTGGCGATCAGCAGCAGGGCCCAGCGCGTGTCGGTCATCCAGGGCCGCAGCGCCACAAAGGCCAGCCAGGCCCACAGCGTACCCGTCGTGCCGGGAGCTACCGGGCTCAGGCCCGAGCCAAAACCCAGCGCCAGCAGGTGGGCCGGGTGCGCAAACAGGAAGCGGGGGCCGAGGGTCCTCATGCCAGCATTATCTTGGAGCGGCAGCCACCGCCCAGCGCAGCTTGGTCGACGCCGAGCGCGGGTTGTCGCGCCGCTCTTGGGCTGAAGGTCGCAGCGCGTCGGGCGCCACCCGGGCGTAGATGCCGCTGCGTTCACCGGCCTGAAACGCCTTCTTAACGCGCCGGTCTTCACCCGAATGAAAGCTGAGTATTGCCACCCGTCCTCCCGGCTTCAGGCAACTGGGCAGCAGCGCCAAAAAGCGGTCCAGCACGCCAAATTCGTCGTTGACGGCAATGCGCAGCGCCTGGAAGGTGCGTTGCAGCGACTTGGTGGTCTCGATCTTGCGCTCAGCAGCCGGCATGCGCGCGGGCAGCGCTGTAGCCAGCGTTTGCCGCACCAGATCGGCCAGCTCGGTGGTGGTTTGCAGGTATTGCCCCTGCAGCGCGGCGGCAAGCGGCTGGGCAAAGGGCTCGTCGGCGTTGTCAGTCAGCAACTCGCGCAGGGTCTGGCGGGTCACCGACTGCAGCAGCTCAGAGGCGGATTGGCCACTCACTTGGTTCAGCCGCAAATCCAGAGGGCCTTCGGTCTTGAAGCTGAAGCCACGCGCCGGGTTGTCGATCTGCATGGACGACACGCCCAGGTCGGCCAGGATCACGTCAAAGCCGCCGCCAGCTTCGGGCAGCAGCGCCGCCACACCGTCAAAATTGATGCGGTGCAAGACCAATGCCGAGGCGTCGAAGCCCAGCCCGCGCAGGCGCGTCTCGGTGCGGGCAAACTCTGTTGGGTCGACATCAACCCCAAACAGCCGCCCCCCCGGGCTTAAGCGCGCCAGCAGCTCTCGCGCATGACCGCCGTAGCCCAGCGTGGCGTCCAGCCCGACCTCGCCTGGCTGTGGCGCCAGCACCGCCAGGATCTCGGCCACGCAAATGGGCCGGTGCATGCCCGCTGGCGTCTGGCCGCGAGCCATGACCTTGTCGATGGCGTCGGCATGGCTGAGCGGGTCGAGCTCCTTGTATTTTTCGGCAAAGCTGCGCGGGTGGGTACCGGCGTAGCGCACGCGGCGCTGGTGGGGTGGGGCTTCGTCGGTCATGTCTGGATTGTGCGGCACCTGCTGTCGATGCTGACGCTGGGCCCAGGCGTTGGCCTAGCGAAAGTGATCAAAAGACGCGTACCGATTGGTCAGCAGCTCGCCTTGCCCGTCCAGCAGGCGTAAGCCTGGCTTGGCGTCGATCCGGCCAATGCGGGTGACCGGGGTCTTGCTGGCCTGCGCGGCTGCCGCCACTTCGCCGCGGGCTGACGGCGGCGCGCTGAAGAGCAGCTCGTAGTCGTCGCCACCCGCCAGCGCCCAGCGGTGCCAGTCGGCCAGCGCAGGTTCGGGCTCAAATTGGCTTCCAGCCCTTGTGTAGTATGACTTCGATGCTACTAAAGAAGTAGCAACATCGACTTCTACAGTGGCGCCAACACCAGACTGCTGGAGGATGTGACCAAGGTCGCCGAGCAGGCCATCGCTGACATCAATGGCCGCGCTGGCGATGCCGCGCAGGGCCTGGCCCAAAGCCACCCGGGGGGTTGGCTGCTCAAGCCGAAACCGCGCGGCGTCCAGTACGGCGGCAGGCACGGTGAGCCGGCCGAACAGGGCGTCGAGTGCCAATGCCGCATCACCGAGCGTGCCGCTGACATACAGATCGTCGCCCGCCTGTGCACCCGAGCGCAGGAGGGCTTGTGAGCGGCCATTGAGCACAGGCACTTCGCCAAAGACGGTGATGCAGATGTTGAGCGGGCCGCGGGTGGTGTCGCCGCCGACCAGCTCGCAGCCATGGGCATCGGCCAGTGCGAGCAAGCCCCGGGCAAAGGGCTCGAGCCAGGCTTCATCCACTTCCGGCAGGGCCAGTGCCAGCGTAAACGCCAGTGGCGTAGCGCCGCAGGCTGCCAGATCACTCAAATTTACGGCCAGCGCTTTGTGCCCCAGACAAAAAGGGTCAACTGTGGGCAGGAAATGGCGGCCCTCCACCAGCATGTCGCAAGAGATGGCGAGCTGGGTGCCGGGGCGCGGTTGCAAGAGCGCACAGTCATCGCCCACCCCCACAACGGCACGGCGCGCCGGGTGCTTGAAGTAGCGCGCAATGAGGTCAAACTCACCGAGCTGGCTCATGGCGGATGAGACGGGTCAGGGCCTAGCGCGCTGCCGCACCGGTTTCAGTGCAAGGTTCTCTGGCCGCCGCTGGGGCTCAGGGCGTCCAAGATGAACATCGGGATGTCGGTGTCAAATTTTTCGCCATCTTCTGCCACGCAGAAAAAACTGCCGTGCATGGTGCCCGTGGGCGTGCGTAAGCGTGTGCCACTGGTGTACTCAAACACCTCACCGGGTTTGAGCAGCGGCTGCTGACCCACCACCCCCAGGCCCTTGACGCGCTCAGTGTGGCCATTGGCATCGTTGACGTTCCAGGTGCGTGAAATGAGTTGCGCCGGTACGGCGCCCACATTGGCGATCTTCACGGTGTAGGAAAACATGTACAGGCCCTGTTCCGGCGCCGATTGCTCGGCGAGGTAACGGGGGGAGACTTCAACCCGGAATTGATACTTCGACATGGTGCAATGCTACCTGCGAAAATGCCCATTCCGTCCACCCTGTCATTTTTGAGCAGCACACCATGACTTACCGAATTGCCCCATCCATTTTGTCCGCCGACTTTGCCCGCCTGGGTCAGGAGGTGCAGGACGTGATTGCGGCCGGCAGCGACTGGATCCATTTTGATGTGATGGACAACCACTATGTGCCTAACCTCACTTTCGGCCCGATGATCTGCAGCGCGCTCAAGCCCCATGCCAAGACGGCAGCCGGAGTGGCGGTACCGATCGACGTGCACCTGATGGTGCAACCAGTGGACGCGCTGGCAGCAGCCTTTGCCGACGCTGGGGCCGACCTGATCAGCTTTCACCCCGACGCCTCGGGCCATGTGCACCGCAGCGTTCAGGCCATCAAGGCCCGGGGCTGCCAGGCTGGGCTGGTGTTTAACCCTGCCCAGCCGCTCGATGTGCTGGACTGGGTGATCGACGACATTGACCTTATCCTTATCATGAGTGTCAACCCCGGTTTTGGCGGCCAGAGCTTCATTGACTCGGCGTTGCGCAAAATTGAGGATGCGCGCCGGCGCATCAGCGCCAGCGGCAAGGACATCCGGTTGGAAGTCGACGGCGGCATCAAGGTGGACAACATCCGGCGCGTGGCCGACGCTGGCGCCGACACCTTTGTGGCCGGCAGCGCCATCTTTGGAAAGCCTGATTACAAAAGCGTGATTGACGCCATGCGCCAAGCGCTGCAAGGCTGAGCGGCGCTGAGTTGGCGGCAGCGCACCGTTAAAGCGGTTCGAATTTAGGCAAGTCGAGCCGGAACGCGATCGGTCCATCCAGACTGGCGGCCAGTGCCGCGCCTGCTTTGTTCACCGATTGCAGCAGCAGGGTGTCGCTGACTTGGCTGCCGACCATGAACGGCCGTGCTGGCTTGCCATCCACCGCAATCAGGGCATAGCCCTGGTCGTTCTTGCCAGCCACCACGCCGGTGATCTTGAAGCGGCTCGCCCCAGAGTCCATCACCACTGCGCTGGTCGCGGCCGGGCTGAGTTGGCCCCCGCCAAGGACTCGGGCAATGACGGTCGGCGAGGGAGCGGATGGGCTTGGCACCACCAGTTTAGAGGTGCTTGTTTCGAGCGCTGGCGAGGTCAGCTTAAGGCCCCAATAGCCCGCGCTGCCGGCAGCCAGCGCCGCAGCCAAAAATGTGGCGATTCGAAGCCACCAGCGTGCATAGGGAGGAGTCGGCATGCAAAGATTATCAGCTACGCACGGTATTATCTGCATGAGTCTGTTTCCCCAGGGAGCCCCGCCATGCCATCACCACCTGTCTCTCTGCGCCGCCCGATCCAGCGGGGCTTCACCCTGATCGAGCTGATGGTGGTGTTGCTGATCATTGGCGTGTTGGCCGCCTTGATCGTGCCCAATGTACTGGACCGCGCCGATGACGCCCGCGTCACGGCTGCCAAAACCGACGTCAGCAACCTGATGCAGGCGCTCAAGCTGTACAAGCTGGACAACCAGCGCTACCCCAGTGCCGAACAGGGTCTCCAGGCCTTAATGGGTAAACCCACGGTGGACCCGGTGCCTTTGAACTGGCGGCCCTACTTGGACCAGCTGCCCAAAGACCCCTGGGGCCGTGCCTATATTTATATGAACCCGGGCGTCAAGGGTGAGATAGATGTGATGTCTTTCGGCGCCGACGGCCAGTCGGGTGGCGAGGGCAAAAACGCAGATGTCGGCAGCTGGCAGCCCTGAGCGCCGGCCGCGCCGCAATGCCGGCTTTACCGTCCTGGAGCTGCTCATCGTGGTGGCCATTGTGGCCATGGCCTCGGCCGGCGTGACCCTGTCCCTGCGCGATGGCAAAGAAGTGCAGCTGGAACGTGAGGCCGAACGGCTGGTGGCCTTGCTCGAGGCGGCGCGGGCCCGGTCTCAGCTGAGCGGGGTGCCAGTGCAGTGGCGCTTGGAGGAGGCAGGCTTTCGGTTTGACGGTCTGGATGCGGCGCAGCTCCCCAAGCAGTGGCTGGACCCCGACACCAGTGCATCGCTGGGGGCGACTTTGTTGCTGGGGCCAGAGCCCATCATTGGCGCGCAGGCCTTGACGCTGCAGTCTCGCAGTCGGCCGGGCCAAAGCGTGCGCATTGCGACAGACGGCCTGCGCCCGTTTGCGGTGCAGTCCACTTCGCCATGACGGCCGCTCGCCGCCGTGGTTTCACCCTGGTTGAGGTGTTGGTAGCGCTCGGCATTGTGGCCATTGCGCTGGCCGCTGGCATGCAGGCCACCGCAGCATTGACGCGCAATGCACAGCGACAAACCGACGCGTTGCTGGGCCAGATGTGTGCCGAAAATGCGCTGGTCAGGATTCGCCTGAGCAAACAGATGCCTGGTGTGGGCGATACCGAGACCGAATGTGAGCAGGCCGGGCAT